>CAYTIW010000004.1:62881-106441 GCA_964438075.1 uncultured Planctomycetales bacterium | reverse complement strand
AGGCAGCCAGTTTGGACGAGAGGGCCCTTTGGCGAACGCGCCGAAGGGCCTTCTGTATGTGGGGCAAAGACTTACGTCATTTAGGATGTAGTTCGAGGCTATCATTCCGCAGGATAACACCATTTTCTTTGAGATTTCCTGTAACATTTTGATATTGTATGAGATTTAAAATTTCGAGGGTTTTAAGACCCCTTTCGTAAAAGTTTGGTCTTGTCTTCTTGGCTTCTTCGATTTGATATTTGAGGTCGCTTAACTGGGCGGCATATTCCGCTTCCTTGGCCCACGACAGCTCTTCATTGGGCATCTTGCCGTAAAGGCTGTCATCGAATAGCCGGTTTAGGCGGTTACTGACCCGTTCATATTGCGTTTGAAGCCCGGAAAGGCGGTTTCCTTGCTATTGTTGGGTATTCTTAGCACGAAGAGCTAATCCCTCCTTTATCCCACTCTGCTTGTTCCGGGGTAATTCTGATCTGATTAACGGGTTCTTCAAACATCTTAGCCAGAGGGTATTCGGGGATATAGTGCTTGTTTTTGTGTTGGCCATCGGAAAAGGGGCAGTGGTAGTAAATATAGGTCTTGTCGATCGGCTTACGTTTCTCATTGCCTAAGACGTTGCATACGTATTCACTGCAGAGAATGAGGTTCTTAAAGGCAAATGGTTTATATAGATATTGACACTTCAGTGTGCATGCTAGCCGGATTTATTCAGCTAAAGCATCGGTATTTCTAGGGGATAAGTATTCGTAACTATGAAATTGAAGGCTTTTTGATGAAAGGGTCTTCGTCTGGGGTGATTTAGATTGTTCGATGAGGAGGGTGGTAATACTTTTTCTGTTAGATTGGTATTCTTCAAAAAAGATATAGTTGATTAGTCAACTATTATGTGGTACATTATAGACAGGTAAGGAGAGTAGTATGGTTTATATAGCAATAGGGAAACTGTAAAAACAGATGGTGGAATGGCGAAAAAAAAATACGACAAGTGGACATTATGATAAACATAATAGAAGAAATTTTTGATCAGAACAAAGGATAAAGTATAATTTATAAATTTTTTATGTTTATAAAGTTGACTGGTCAACCATCCGGGAGGGCTTATGAAGAAACGTTCAAATTCTTATTGGAAATCAAAAATATGCGATATGTGCAAAAAAGGGTTATTAATTTTATTTGTTGTAATGATTCATGTTTTTTGCTGGGTAGTTATCAGTAAAGCGTTTAGCAGATCCTATTCAACGGAAAATCATATTTCAAAAAATATTGAATTTGTTACTTTAAGGTGTTTGTGACAGCGGGTTTATAGGTGAGGAGCAAGGTGAAAATGACGTGCCAATCAGATTCTTTTAAAGCGTTACTGGTAACACAATTCATGGGGGCCCTTTCAGACAGCTTATTAAAGGTGGTAGTTTCACTTTATGCAATTCATGTTTTTCTTTCATCAGAAGTCGCAACGCGTGCTGTAAGTATTATTGGGATCTTGTATATTCTACCTTCTGTGGTTTTGTCTCCTTTTGCTGGTTATTTATCTGACAGGTTTTCCAAACGATTAGTGATAATAATTATGGGTTCGTTCAAGGTTGCTTGTGGGGTATTGGTGACATTAGCTTTTTGGATAGGGGATTTATGGTTTTTATGTAGTTCTCTGTTTTTGTTTATTATAGAAAGTGCGCTGTTTAATCCTGCAAAATTGGGAATTTTACCAGAATTGCTAAATGAGGAAGAACTTTCTAAAGGGAATGGGTATATACAATTATATACATTTGTTGGCATTATTTTGGGAACAGCGATAGGTGGGGTGTTGTTCCAGCTCTTAAGAAATAATTTATATTGCATTGGAATTTTGGTTGGCATTCTGGCTTTTATTGGTTTTGTATCAAGTTTACTGATACATTCCGTCCCCTTAAAAAACTTAAAAAATATTGGTTGTTTATCTGGAACATGGCATGCCTTGATAGGGATTTGCCGTGAAAGGGGATTGTTTTTGACAATGGTGGCGTTGACATTCTTTAATTTCCTTAGCGCATTGTTCCAGATGAATATATTGATATACGGTGCCCATGTGCTTGCCGTTGGTCAAATTCAAAGCAGTTTTCTATTAGTAGGGGGCTCAGTAGGTATTGCGGTTGGAAGTGTACTAGCCGGAATGGCTTCAGAGGGTAAGGTCGAATTAGGATTGGTTCCTCTGGGTGCTATGGGTATTACAGGAATGTCCATTTTATTAGGATATGGAACTAATTATTACATGGCGTTGATTTGTTTAATTATTTTAGGTTTATGTGCGGGTTTTTACACAGTTCCATTAAATGCATTTTTTCAGCATTACAGCCCTATTGGAGAGCGAGGTCAGTATATTTCCGTTTTGAATATGGTTTCTTCTTTGGGATCTCTTCTAGCGGGTGGTTTCTTGTGGTTATTAGGCGCCCAAATGCATATTGGAGCGGACAAAATTTTCTTAATTTCGGCTTTATTGTCTACGATCGCGACAGCATATATTATTTTGACCCTGCCGATTGCCTTGGTCAGATTAGTTAATTGGATCATTGCGCATTCGGTGTACAGATTAAAAGTGGTAAACAGTAAATATGTTCCGCAGGAAGGCGGAGCTTTATTGATAGCTAATCACATTTCCTATGTGGATGCGATATTGATTCTCGCGGCTTTGAAACGACCAGTACGATACATAATGTATCGTAAAATGTATGAATTACCCATAATAAATATCTTTTGTCGGGTCTTGAATGTAATTCCAATTGATCGCACTGAGGGCCCAAAATCAATTGCGCGAGCATTATCGGTTGCTCGAGAGGCAATTAAAAATGGTGAGTTGGTCTGTATTTTTCCTGAGGGCGTTCTGACGCGGACGGGAAACATGCTTCCATTTAACAGAGGATTTGAACTTATTATGAAAGGGCTGAATGCTCCTATAATTCCTTTATATTTGGATAATATATGGGGAAGTATTTATTCTTTTGCTTATGGAAAATATTTCTGGAAAATTCCCAGGTTTACTTTATATCCGGTCTCGATTGTGTTTGGAAACCCAATGCCGGCTACGTCCCAAGTTCACCAGGTACGTTGGGCCGTGCAGGAATTGGGTGCTGAGGCAAATATTTTACGTGGATTATGGCGAAAGAAGATGCACTTATCTTTCATTGATGAAGTTAAACGTCATCAGTTAAAATTTTGTATGGCTGATTCTACAGGGAAAATTTACAGTTATGTTAAAGTCTTCGCAGAGGCGGTTGCTTTGTCTAAAATAATTTTTCCTAATAGTAGGATCACTAGAGAAAATAATGAAATGGTCGGGGTATTGCTTCCATCTTCTTGTTTGGCAGCGATAAGCGATATTAGTATAGCATTTGCAGGCAAAGTGCCTGTGAATTTGGACTTTACTTTTTCATCTGCAGATTTGGATTCCTGCATCAAAAAGTCTAATATGCGAATAATCATTACATCCAGGATGTTTTTGGAAAAGGCAGGGATTAAGATTAGACCAGAGATGGTCTTTTGGGAAGACATTAGGCTAAGGCGAAGCAAGATTAGGGCTTTAATATATACATTGTCAGCTTTTCTTTTACCAAAATGGTTGTTAGCTTTGTTGTTTGTACGTGGCGACAAGAGGAATGTAGATGAAGTAGCAACGGTAATATTTTCCAGAGGCACAAACGGAGATCTTAGGGGCGTGATGCTGACACACGCAAATATTTCTTCGAATATCGAAAGTATGTATCAGGTCTTAAGTCTTAGAAAAGAGGATGTAGTGGTAACGGCGTTACCGTTCTTTCATTCTTTCGGATTCACAGCGACTTTGTGTTCTCCCGTCGGGACAGCGGTAGGTGTTGTTTATCATACAAATCCTTTAGATGCTGTTATTATGGGAAAATTAGTATCTAGATACAAAGGAACGATTCTACTGGGAACACCAACATACATCTCAGCATATTTAAGGAAATGCACAAAAGAAGACTTCTCGTCTCTTCGAATGGCAGTCGTGGGAGCCGAACCATTGAACGAGTCTTTAGCGAAAGCATTTCAGGATAAATTCGGGGTAGTTCCTTTCGAGGGTTATGGCGCTACTGAATTATCGCCAATAGTAACGGTTGGGTTTCCCGATTATGTGAATGAGGAAAGAAAGGAGCGGCAGATTGGTAATAAATGTGGAAAGGTCGGCCATCCAATCCCAGGCATAGCAGTTAAAATTGTTAACCCCGATACATTTGAAATAATGGGGTCCAATGAAGAGGGCTTGCTCATCGTCAAAGGAGCCAATGTTATGAGGGGTTATTTGAACGATCCTATCCAGACTGCCAAAGTTTTAAAGGATGGCTGGTTCATTACTGGCGATATTGCGACAATTGATGAAGATGGTTTTATCCAAATAAAATATCGTTTAGACCGTTTTAGCAGGATAGGTGGCAAAATGATTCCTCATATAAAGGTAGAAGAAGCAATAATGAATATATTGGGCACATGTGAGCCGGTCGTGGCGGTCACTTCTGTGGAAGAAAATAAGAAAGACGAAAAGCTTATAGTGTTATATGCAATCGAAATGGATGTTGATATTGTTTGTAACGCATTGACCAGTAAAGGGATTCCTAATATAGGGATACCTAAAAAAGGTTGTTTTTATAAAGTTGATGCAATTCCCATATTAGGAAGCGGAAAGAAAGATTTTGGGCGCATAAAAGCACTGGCACAGGAATTATCAGAATCCAATGAGAGGGAACCCCAATGCGTAATTTAATATTAACAACCAAAGATAATAATCGTATAGATGCATCGCATTATGAGAATGGATTTAATAAAGTTGTCATTCTTGCACATGGTTTTTTTAATGCAAAAGACACCTATCTTTTTAGAGAAATAGCTAAATCATTAGCTGTTTATTATGATGTTATTTCTTTTGACTTTCGTGGACATGGCAAGAGTTCTGGACTATTTACATGGACGTCAAAAGAAAGTTCCGATTTGCAATCAATCATTGCATACGCCAAGAACTGTGGTTATAAAGCGATTGGTCTTATCGGGTTCTCCTTGGGCGCGGCTATTAGCCTTATCGAAACAGCAAATAATCCAGATATTAATACAGTGATTGCCGTAAGCGCCCCGTATGATTTCTGGAAAATCGATTATCATTTTTGGAAACCTAGCATGCTGGATGATTTTAAATTAAATTTAGGATATAAAGCTAAAGGTAAAGGCGTTCTTCCTACTCACCCATGGTTGCCCAAGATTGCGCCAATAGAGATTGTGGATCAGATATCACCTAGGCCTGTAATGTTTATTCATGGTGCAGAAGATTGGTTGATAACTTCAAGACACAGTCAGGAATTGTACAAAAAGGCAAAAAATCCTAAAAGATTAATAATTTTGGAGAAGCTTGGTCATGCTGAAACAATGTTTGATCAGCAGCCAGATATGCTTTTACAACCATGCTTGGATTGGTTTTCTGAGTATTTGTAAAATAGATAAATTTTATTTCTAAAGTAAAAGGGTATGTTGTAATCGCTTTTTAATAATTCTGAAAAGCAGCGTTCCATGGGTTCGGTATTATTATCTTTACTGAAAGCGATAATACATAGATTCGCAAAGGGTATGAATGATGAATAATAACCTTTATTTGTTAATTATAAGATATTTTCGTACAGCGGCTTATATTTTCATTTTGGTTGCTTGTACATGTTTCGGTTGGAATTTTCTACCACGATTTAAGCACAATGAAATAAGAGTTCAGCAAACAGCAGATAGTCTAAAAGATATAGTAAATTTTTTAAGTACTGATATTGGGGTTAGAAATTATGTTTATTTTAATAATTTGGACAAAACAGCCAGTTATATTGAGAAATTCTTTTCAGACTCCGGATTGCCCATCGAAGCTTGGGAATATAAAGTAAAGGGGCAAAATTATAAAAATATTCTAGCTTTGTATAAGAATAATGATTCGCAAGATTACATTCTAATAGGCGCACATTATGATTCTTTTTTTAATCCAGGTGCAGATGATAACGCTTCTGGTGTGGCAGGAGTATTATGGTTGGCAAAGACTTTAAAGAATATAAAACTAAAATCAAATTTTATTTTTGTCGCTTTTACTAATGAAGAACCGCCTTTCTTTAATACCTTATCTAGCGGCAGTCGAGTTTTTATCAGGACTGCAAGGGATAGAAATATAAATATACGTAATGCGGTTATTCTAGAATCGATAGGATATTATTCTAACCGTTGGTTTTCCCAACAGTACCTTCCTTTGCTTGGCCCTTTTTATCCTAACCGAGGGAACTTCATTGCTGTGGTTGGCAACTTTCAATCAGGACAACTTGTGGATTTTATTCATAAAGACTTCAGGAAGTATAAATATTTTTTGTCACAAGCTATTAAAGCTCCAAATGAGATCCCGGGAATAAATTTTTCCGATCATGCCTCTTTTTGGGAGGCGGGTATTCCTGCCATTATGATTACCGATACTGCTTTTTTACGCAATTCTAATTATCACAGCATTCACGATACGATTAATACGCTTGATTTCTTCTCTATGGCCGCAGTAATGGAAGGACTGAAAATAACGTTAGTTCATTTAAGTGAGAAGTAAACTTTATGCCCGCGGATGTTTTGCTCCATTGCCTTTCTCCGATTCTTTGGTTAATTCTAGCATTGTGGTTTCTCGATGAAGAACCAATCAAAAGGATTATATCCTGCTGGGTTATTATGCTAGTGATTTGTATGTTTCTAAGTTTCATGATTGTTTATAGGATAAGTAGCATGCTGGGAAGTGTTGTGAAGTGGTCTGAGGTCTTATTCTATGGATGGTTTTTGTCGGGGCTTTTTTCTTTATTTCAAATGTTTAAAAACTTTTTGTTTCTGTGGATTAAAAAAATTGTCATATGGCCTGATGTCTTGGTGCGCAACGGTTTTGTTCAGCTATTGTGCTTTGTGATCCTTTTTGTCTCAATGATTCCTTTTTTCTTAGCTATGACGTCCATTCATCGTGTTAAAGTCGGGAATTCGAATGATCCGCGGACTGCATTAGGATTAGATTATGAAGATGTTTCATGGCGAACGGGAGATGGTCTTAATATTAAAGGATGGTATGTACCCAATAGATCAGATAAGGCGGTCTTGATAGCGCATGGTTTAGGCGTCAACAGATCTAACTTCATGGCCGTTGTTGAATTGTGGCATCAGCTTGGTTTTAATGTCCTTATATTTGATTTTCGTGGACACGGTGATAGTGACGGCCGCACAATTACCTTTGGCTATCAGGAAAGACTTGATGTTATTGGTGGTTGGGATTATTTGACCCGCATAAAGAAAATCGATCCGAGTAAAATTATTGGCTATGGAGTTTCATTTGGTGGCGCCGCGATGATCAATGTGGCTAGTCAGAATATAAGGTTTCAAAAATTAATTATCGATTCTTCTTATGCCAGTATTGATGATATGGCTATGAATATAGTTGAAAGGCAACCGATCGTTCCGTCCTTTTTAAGCTCGCTATTCAAAGAGATAGGACTATTCTTTGTGGAGTTGGAGTTGGGTTTTGATATTCGCGAGAAGTCGCCGGAGAATATGATTGCTGCTCTGACAGGTACCCCCGTTCTTTTTATTCATGGTAGAGGAGATAAATTAATTAATTATTTTCAGACAATGCGCCTTTTTTCTAGGGCAGGTCAACCTAAAGAAATATATATCATGGACACTTCGGGCCATTTTGGGACAGTCAATGATCGCAGTTATAAAGCAATTATTCAGTCTTTTTTAGATTCATGAAGGCTGAACGAGAAAGGAGCATTATGAAGAAAAAGATGGTTCAATGGCTTTACCAAGAGTTACCTGATCTCATCAGAGCAGGAGTCCTCACGCAGTCTGCGTCGGATAGATTGCATGAGCATTATGGTGATATAAAGAGTACGGATAAAAAATGGTTCATCATTATTGTTTGTGGAGTGTTGGGCGCTCTTCTTATTGGATTGGGCATCATTTTACTCTTTGCCCACAATTGGGATGATTTTTCACGCCCCTTACGCGCATTATTTTCTCTCATGCCTTTAGTTGGCGGCCAAATAATGGCAATGTGGGTTGTTCTTAAAAGACCAGCATCGTATGCACTAAAGGAAGGTGCGGCGATATTTTTAAGTCTTATGGTTGGGGCTTCGATTGCACTTATTAGTCAAACTTACAATATTCCCAATGACACTCCCGATTTTATATTGAATTGGATGTTGCTAATAGTTCCGCTGACTTATCTTATGGAAGCTACCTTTCCAGCAGTCTTTTTTGTTGCCGGAATGACATTTTGGTCTGGACTTTTCTGGGATGAGCCCTTGAAGGCGTTTCTTTTTTGGCCTTTTATGGCTGTTGTTCTTCCGCATCTTATTTGGGCATTAGGACAGGAAAAATATACCATTCGAGCTAGTATTTTGTCGTTGGTATTAGCTATGGGGCTTTGTTGGGGAACGGGGTCGACTTTAGGTCGGACCTGGCCAGGGTCGTGGATCGTTATTTTTTCGAGCCTGATCACTTTATTTTACTTGATTGGCGTTTGGGAGTTTAAAGGGATATCAAGAAGTTGGCAAAGGCCTTTTCATATCTTGGGAGGTCTGGGAACATTTATTATGATGTTCATACTTACCTTTCGCTTCCCGTGGGAATCAATAGCGGTAAGGCTTGATTACACAATTGAAAATATTTTGTCTTTGTCTGCAATACCAGACCATATTTTGACTTTTGTATTGGTGGGTAGTGCGTTGTTATTGTTTTTTCAGTACGTTAAGCGTAAGGACTGGATGAGGGCTTTTTTTGGTGCCTTGCCGCTTTTAGCTTTGATTGGCTACGCTTTGGGGGGGGATCAATCTTTTTCCCCATACTTTTGTTTAATGTATTCATGCTTTCAGTTAGTGTTTACCGTTTGATGGTCGGAATAAGGGCCAATGATTTGAGACTGATCAACATAGGCATGTTAATGCTAGCGGTTCTGGTTTTGGCAAGGTTTTTTGATAGTGATATTAATTTTATAATTAAAGGTTCAGTTTTTATAGTCATTGGCATGGGCTTTCTGGTGACGAATTTTGTTATATTGCGTCGCAAAGGAGGGTTCGTATGAGGAAGAAAGTTGTTGTTTTGTTGTTTGCTGCTTTAATCATGGTCCAAATAACTGTACCAGTTTCGATGATAGTAAAGAGAGAAGTTACATTGAAGAATGGAAAATCATTTCGTTTTAAGACTGCTCCGGTAGATCCATATGATGCATTTCGTGGGCGCTATGTGGCTCTAAGGGGGGAGGTTAACAAGGTCAACAAACCACCCGGTATGGTTGTGAAGCCTGGCAAAAAGGTTTACGCGCAGTTATGTGTCGATACTGATGGTTTTGCAAAGGTTTCACAAATATTATTACAGAAGCCTACAGAGGGGGATTACTTGATAGCAGCAGTTAGTTATCCTATTGGTAACGAGGTCGTGCTATATTTTCCGATCGACCGTTATTACATGGAAGAATCGGCAGCCCCTCGTGCTGAGAGAGTTTATTGGGAACATAGCCAGCGCGAGAAGAAAGACGCCTATGTGACTGTCAAAATCAAGGAGGGCCTGGCTGTCATAGAGGGACTATATATTGGAGATAAGAGAATTGAAGAAATTCTGCAAAAACACAGTTAATTTGTTGGGGTTAATTTTGTGTGCATAAACAAATCAGTATGTATAACGGAAGCAGCTGCATTTGTCTTTTAGATAGCAAGTAAGTAATTTTCTATTCTTCGATTAAGTTCCCTTAAAGAAGTTGCTTTTTTTGCCATGTTGGCTACGTCTTTATTTTCATATGCGAATAACTTATTATAGGCTTCTAACGCGGTATTATTAGGTTTTTCCTTACAATATTTAAGAAGTGCTTGGAATAGTGCCAAGCTGTTATGGTTCTCGGTCAGGATAAAAAAGTTGAAGAAACGGTTTTGTTTACATAGAAACAGAAGTTTTTTGAAAAATTTTCTACTAACCGTTTTGGAAGCAGGCAATTCATTTAGGGTTAGAAGCAGCAGTATTAGATAATTTTCAACTGCGTTTTTTCTTCGTTGTTCATTATAGAGTATGTTATAGGCTAGTATTGGTTCTAAATGTGAAAGTTTCTCTAGCTTTGAAATGAATGATATATTTTTCTCTAGGTCTTGAAGCGTTTCTTCCTTGAAGCCAGTCATTAATGATAGCTGCAGGTCAGTTTTTTGTCCCCAATATTTTAGAAATTCAATTAGCAAGGGGGCAGGTTCCTCATTTTTATGAATTGCTCGTATGATTTTTTCAGAAACGTGTTCGACTCCGAAGTAGATTGTACGACAACCAGCGGCTATCAAATTTTGGTATATATCTTTGTTTATGTCATCTAGGCGTAGTTTACAACGCCAATTTAATCTGGTCGTCTCCTGTTGGATACTTTTTAGGAAGGATAGGGTGAATTGTTTATCTGAGAAAAAGTTTGGATCAGTAAACTGGAAATTATCCTTGCCCAGAGAACGAGCCAGCTTCATCCAGGCTATAACTTTACTCGGTTCGCTATAAATTAATCTGGGGTTCCCTTTTTTAAGAGAGCTGTTATAACAAAACGAACAGTGTGAAGTGCACCCGAATGTAAGATAGGACCAGAAGTCGTGATTAGCGTAGCCATATTCTTTTATTGTGTTAGGGATTCTGGCGAAGAGGACGTGTTCACTTAATTGCGGGAGAGAAAAATAACGATTAAGAAAAAGGTCGATTTCTTCGAGGTGGAAAGTGATTTGCTTGGTTTTAATGAGAGATAAATTATAGAATGACAAATAAGGGGAACATATATGTATTGTTTTATTCTTCAGCAACGAGATGTAAAGGAAAATAAAGGCTAGGTTTATGATCTTGGGATAATTATTATGACAAGCTAGGGAGACAATAATTGTATTTTCTTTTATTTTAGAAAAAAGCTCAGTTAAAGCGGTTTCGAAATCGTTCTGTGGGGACATTTCGATGTTATATACCGCATGATCTATATTATGTTGTTCTAACAAGACAATAGCTTTTATCAGGTTGATTGGCAGGAGTTCATGATGGTTGACTATAATCTGTAGCAGGGCTATTTTACGTGAAAACATATTCAGGTTTTTAAAATTGATTCTACTGGGTAAGTTTTTTTAAAGCATATAAATTGTTTTTTTGGGCGTATATCTTCAATTTTAAAGAGTGCTTATTTCGGCGCAGAATGTCGATAGCGCTCTGACAATTAGAGGCATATTTTTCTCCTGGATCGCTATTTCCTATGATAATACCGCCCGGTATCAAAAGTTTAAGGACTGAGCTAAGTTTTTTGGTGTAAAAATCGGTAGGTTTTAGGAAGGTGATATCGGATATATAGATCAAGTCGAAGAAGTTATTTGGAAATAGGGTGTTTAGATAAAGAAGGTTAGCGTGTAGAAAACGTAGGCGGGAGATATTGTCTTTTATCCTGCGGATATGATCAATATCTCTCGACCAAAACGGCTCAATATGGTGCTGATGGTTAAACATTCCTTCGTCACATTCGAAAGCGAAAGATTTGGGAAAAGAGGTAGCTACGGACATAAAACGTTTATTTTTAAGGTCATAAAAACCTTCGACAGTCCGTAAATCCTGCGGTTGGGGGAATATGGTTTTGGGGTACTTTTTACTAATGGTTTCAAAAGACGGCACAAACGGAAGTTTTTTTTGTTTAGATATGAACTTAGCTTTGGCGGCCAAAACGAACAATTGTGCCGGATTGGTGTCAAAGGCAAACATATAACCAGTTTTATTAAGGGCTGTTAATAAAGCGATAACCTGGTTTCCACTTCCACAACAGCATAGTGCATTACGTATGGGGCTTTTAATAAAGTTAAGTATTTCTTTAGAAGATTCTGTAGGGGCATAGTATCGTACATGTCCACCGAATTCTTTCAGTGCTTGAGGAATGGTCAGTATTTGGGATGATATTATTTTCATACTTACTTCTTAATTTTTTATTTATGGTAGCTTCTATATTACGCTTTGGCAATGGATTATTGGCCTTGGGCGGCTAAGAAAGAGAAAATCAATAAATACAAGCAGTTAAAGGAAATCCCGAGTAATTAATTCTTTTATTCTAGCAGGTTGAAATCTTTTAGTTTGAACGAATTGATGAGAGCATTAATTTTTATTAAAGCGATATTTTTCGGGCATTTTTCTTATCAAACCATGGATCGGCGGTAAAATATGTATTATAAGTTTTTCCTGCCAGAGCCCGACTTCCACCGCGACACCATTTCCAAAAGGTACATGTTTGACATTCTTCAGGGAGATAAGCAGTATTCTTGAGTTTTTTCAGGAAAGGATGCTTCCAAGCGTTTGTTATTGTTATACCTAGATTTTTATCGATGAAATAACTGGGTTTAAAGAATCCGCGAACGTCCCAGACTAGTCTTGTGTTTCCATCATCGGATAATGCTCCCAGCATGGTCGATGCTGTCAGGCTTATATCTGGCTGGTAACAGAATGGTAAAGCGTTTGCAATCTTAGTGCTTATTCCTTCCCGGTTTAGAATTAATACTCGTTTAGCTAGGCGATAGTAATCTTTTTTATTTAGATTATATTTAGGATTATGGTATTGATTAATAGGACGGAAAAGCGCCCAAGTGTAAGGACGTATCGCTTTTATCAAAGCTTCATATTGAGGCCAATAATCCAAAAGCATAGGATTGATTACGGTTCCTATTCTTAGGGTCGGTACACATGCTCGTAGTCTAAGAATGTTTTGAATCTTTTTTATAAAAGGGACAGGTGAACCGGTGATGGTTTTGTCAGACTTATCATTGAAGCCTTGCAAAGAGACCAGCACATTATCCACCGACTCGGAGAGTATATTTAACCACGATGATGTAATCAAAGTAGCATTAGTGTTTAACATTACGTAGAAACCAGAAGATTTTGCATAAGTTAGCATTTCGGGCAGTTCTGGGTTAAATAGAGGTTCACCACCGGTAAAACGGATGTCAGGTACATGCCAACGGCGTGCATCTTGGAGTATCTTTTGGGCTGTCTTCAAGGATACGTTCTTCGTATTTCTTCGGGTAGTGGTGCAATTATAACAATTAAGGTTGCATTGCCCGGTAATTTCGATAGCTATTTCAGAAGGCTGATCGGTAATTGCCTTACTGTATCGAGTAGAAAGTGCAAGTTCTGTACACCAACCAGGACATTGTAGTTTTATGTGACAGCAGTCGCAGTTATCGAGACGTACATATGCCGAGCCTTTTTGTTTTTTGTAGATGGTGTTATTCAATGCTCCGGGAATAAGACAAGGAGGTATGTTTTTTATTATAATAAAATAAATGTGATCGTATTGGTGCAGAAGTATATTCAAAATTTTTAATAGTTTAACGCTGATTATTTGCGGATGTGGTTCTATGACCAATTTAAGATATCGCTTGGAAAGGACGATTTTGTTTAGTAACAGTTCTTTTATAATTTGGTTAAGGTTCATTAAGGCGTCCTGTTGGAATATAAATAATTCAAACGGTAAGAGTATAGCTGAATAAGCATATTGTGAAAAGATTCTAAATATTGGATAGATCTTTCAGGAAGTTGTGTTTTCTTATAAAACGGGTAAATAAATATTATGTCAATGACATCGAAAATAATTGAAATGAATAAAAAGATACGTGAGATAATATAAATAAATATTTAATAAACAAAACATAAATGAATTTTGTTCTACAGTTCGCAATTAAATTAGTGGGCTGGTATAAAATATAATTAGGAGGCAGCCATGAGATTTCTTTGGGTGGTTTTTGTTTTGATGAACATGCTTATAACCCCGTCCGCATCAGCCCAACAGGCATTGGTTAGGTCAGGGGCTGAATCACAGGCGGATACGTCAATCACGTTAGCCCTGGATCAAGTGTTCCTTGAAAGATTATGGTCTTATTTAGCGGTGGCTTATGAAAATGGGGCGTTATGTAAAACCAATTTTTGCAAGAATAAGTTTAAAAACATTATTGATACGAGGTATATCGGTGAAGGTCGGTGTGATGCGATCAAGCATGAAGGTTTTACAAAGGAGCTCTGTTTTCAGGTAAAGAAGGATGCTTGTGAGTCTCAACAGGATGTTGTACAGAAAACAATGTGTAGTGCTGTTATGTCTGGAGATATGGCGATGGTGCCTCGAGTAAAGGAAGCAATGAATGATGCCGAACAAACCATAGAGGATGTGGCAGAGGCTTTAGGGATAATTGCCGGCTATAGACATAAGGATATTTCAGCTTGTGAAAGATATATAATGGCTTATGTAAAAGAAGAAATACCTTCTTATTATGTTTGTTCTATACTATTTTCTTCAAATTCAGAAGATGCTTACAAAAAGGCCAGGAATGATTTAAAGAATTTTATTATGGCCAAAGAAAAAAAAGATTCTCAAATTTGCTGGAAGATTGGTATAACTGCGGTGAGAAATAAATGTTTTGAAAATATAGTTCAACCTCTTTTTTAGTCAATAAATGACAAATACTTTATTGATTCTCAAGAGTGAACGATGATTGTTTTCTTTGCTTGGCGCAGTATATTCTTAATAAAAGTTTAAATGCAAGGTCTTTTGTGCGGGTGTCTTATATTTTTATCAGGGATGACGATGTTTGGGTTGATGATGCTGTTTTCTTAGAGTTGGCTGAGTGGTTGAAACAATATAATATTCCAGTTGTATATGGCGTCATCCCCATGCGCCTGAAAAATAGTATGGCGCAGACTTTACGAAAAAGAAAGAAAAGCCATCCGGAGTTATTAGACATAGTACAGCATGGCTATGCCCATCAGAACTATGCCCTTGACGGAGAGGGGAAATATGAGTTTGGTGCCTCAAGGACGTACGAGCAGCAGTATGAAGATATTGCAAATGGCATGCAGATAATGCGACGTTGTTTTGGTTCTGAACTTACTCCAGGTTTTATACCACCTTTCCATGCCGAAGATAAGAATACAATGAAAGCGGTCCAGGCACTGGGTATCCCGTTATTTTCTGCCCGCAAGAGTGTTTTTTTACCAGGGAAAAAGTTTATAGATTTGCCTGCTAAGGTATGGCTGAATGGCTATGCTCGGAATGGTTCGCCCCGAGCTCTTGATTTTAAGAGTTTGATGGGTAAGGTTTCAGGAGCATTTGTACCAGGTGAATTGACTGGTATGGTGTATAGACATCATGCAATTAGAACATTATCAGAAATGAAGGCAATGAAGGAGTTCTTTCTTGTCTTGTCTAAATGGCAAAATCAGGGCAAGATTCGCATTGTGCTTTTTTCGGAGATTTTGTCCAAACTACCTCGGAAGGGAACAAAGAGAGGCACTGTTTCCGATTTTAGTACGGGCGCATCCTGATTGAAACGTAAAACTTTATTATGTTCTTAATAGCGCTTTGTTTTTAGCGGCCTGCCGCTTTAGAGCCTATAATCTATAATATCGTCCAATTGCAGGTCAGATTATTAGCTATGGCCATAAATCCTTTTTTTATTCTGATTTTTCTTACTGGTATATTAACAAGCAATACAGACTTGTTACACAAACAAATCAAGAACCATCAGCTAATATTTGTGGCTTGTTTGGGGATTATAGTCTATGTTTGGACTTTTTGGACCGAAAATACTATACCCAAAATGCAGTTATTAAGCCTGTTATGCTCGTCAGTTATAGGGATATTATTTTTTGGGAAAAAATTATGGCGTCCCGGAGATGCTAAGCTTTTTATGCTTTATTCGTTCCTTATGCCTTCGACGGGATATGAAACATCCACATCCTTGCCTTTACCATGTTTTTTTCTCTTTGCGAATTCATTTATTTTCGGCCTTATTTTACAAACACCAGAATTTGTTAAGGTTGTTTTTCATAAACATAAGGAAATTTTAGTGGAGCTATTCTCACGCGATACAGTTAAAGATTTATCCAGGACTATCCTGGTAACTTTTGGCTTGTCTTGGATACTTTTCCCAATCCTTACCAGACTGGAAATCGCCCAATATGGTTTTGTTTCCTTTTTGATCATTTTCTTTGCACTTAAATTTTTCTTCGATGTTATCAAGGATTCTATACAGAATACTTCAATCTTTATAGCGGCTGTCGTTGTGGGGACCTGTATTCGATTTTTTCTATTTCCCGAGTTCTTTGAATGGAAACAGTTATCCACATATGTACAGATGCTCTTACTGTATTCTTTATGTGGTTTGGGATTGCACAACTTCACACTTTATATCGCAAATGTTAAAGACAGGGTCCCTTTTGCCCCGATATTGGCAGTAGGTTGTTTGTTAAGCTATACCCCTTTTCTAGTATGGTTTATTCCAATAGTTGCGCGTAGATAAGATGAACAATATTGGTTAAGGCCGGGTTTAATAATTAGCTATGGAGAATTATACTCCGGGTTTCTTTGTAGATGCTGATGCTGCCAAAAGATTAAAATAAACTATGATTTTATGTTATTTGGTTCAATTTAATTGATTGATATTAATGACCTCAGCATCTTTTTCAGCTAACATAAAGAATTTTTTGACACCAGGAAGCCTTCTTTTGTAGTGCTCCCAATTTAAATTATTAAGAATGATTTCCGATTTATAAAAGATATCTTTAATGTCGATGTTCCTTTTCCGGCAATATGACTGCCATAATTCGCTGCCAGGAGCAAATCTAAAAGGTTCCATATTCAATACATCAAAAGGATAGAGCTCCTTCAGTAAACTCCATGTCGCATTAAGAGTAGCTTTGGATTCTCCTGGACAGCCGACCATGAAATGCAGGCCCGCTTTTATTCCTTGTGCACGAGTAGCGCGGACAGCTTGAATAATATCATTCCTGGTTTGTCTTTTGCCAAGGATTTTTAATATGCGGTTAGCTCCCGATTCAGCGCCATAATATATTTTTCGGCATCCAGCAAGTTTCATCAGTCTAAGAGTTTTCTTGTCCACCGAGTCTATTCTTGTGTTGCAACTCCATTGAATATTTAATTTGGCATGCACTATTGAACGACAGAGGTCGTGAGTTCTTTTTCGTGAATATACAAAGTTGAGGTCGCCAAAGGCAATGCGTTTAATACCGTAATGTTGGTGCAAAAGAGTTAATTCCTTTATAACGTTGTCGATGCTTCGGAACCTTACTTTGCTACCCCAGAAGTGTTTCTTATCACAAAAATTACAATTGAAGGGACAACCTCTAGAAGTTTGTAAATAAACAGAAGAGATGTTTGTCCCTGCATAATACGGAGAAATGAACGGCAAAGAATCGAGGTCTCTGTTTAATAGTATTGGCCCGCGATAGATCACATTATTTCTTATGAATGCTATATTTGGGATTGCTGCCAAAGTCCTTTTGGCCTTCAAGGCCGAGCATAGTTTGAGCAATATGAACTCGGCATCATATTTTATGACGACATCAGCTAACTTTTCCTGCAAGAATTGCTGGTAATAGATATTGCCGTAAGGGCCGGTGACAATGATTTTGGCTAAAGGCTTTATTTGACGTATGATTCGTAATGCCGCCAAGGAATTTGTTCTGTTTGAGAAAAAAATGGGTATACAATAAATAGTACCTTGCTTAGCGGGATTTATTATGTTTTTCAAGGATGGACAAAATCTTTCAGGTTTGTCCCACAGGTCAATAAAGCTGCCTGCAGATGCCTTTTCCAGTACAGCCCTAATAAAAAAGACATAATCTTTTACAAGGTTGGGACTTAGATCTAAAGGTCCAGTTGGCGGACAAAGTATTAGTTTGATTGGCATGTAATACAATCCAAATTGTTATAATAAGGCATTTAAATCGAATGTGAGCAACCGCTGTAATACCAACAGACGAGTTTGTAAATAATAGCAATATATTTTAGGCAGGGCATATTTTAATGTCAACGTGAAAGCCTTCCCGGTAGAGGGGATTCATAACCGTGTGTCAGCGGAGAAGTTGCTTAATCCGGGAATATTTGATAACCTACAATCGACATCTTTAAGTGTTCCTAGCAGTGGATAAGCCAAGGGCTTAAGTTTTCTTTAAAGAGGAAAGTTGAGTGATTGTCTAGGAAGTATAGATTAACCACTATAGATAGGAGCGAGTGATGAATCGTATTCTTTGGCTTCTTTTTTTCTTTCTTGAAATATGTATCTTGTCGACCAGTTCCTGCTTTGCGGAATCAGATAATGAATTGAAGCCAGTATTTTATGCGCTTGTAGTTGCGGCCACTGAAGGAAAAGCAGGGATACACTGCGCTGAAGATGATGACAAATGTAAAGAGATTGTAATAAAGAACAAAGCCATGCGAGCTATAGCGAAACGGGATTGCGATTTCTATTATCCTTGGCCCGAGTGGAGAAGGATATGTGCCGAGTTAAAAAAAGGTGAGAATAAAAGAAATAAAAAATGGGGTGCGGATCAGCCTTGTTCCTCTTTAAAAGAAATGGAAAAGGCTACTTGCGAGTTACTACTTGAGCCATGGCAAAAGGGGGTTAAGGATTTTGGTAAGAAATGGGAAGGTCTGAGTGTTGATACGCGTATTTACGAAGAAAGCGAACAACTTTGGGCCATCAGGATCGGCATCGTTCAAGGTTATAGTAATCCTCAGAATGATCCTTTGAAAATATGTGAGACCTACCGTTTAAAATACAATGTGACAGAAACATCGGGATTTTATAATTGCTGGTCATTTGCCTGTCAAATATTATTTGCGAGAGATCCTTTAAAAGTAGCCAAAGCGTTCAACGAAGATTATAGGCTTTTTTATGAGGCGGAACATTTTCCTGAAAATAAAATAAATTGTGAGGAAATAAAGAATAAAGAACTAAGGAACGCATGCATAAATAAGTTGGGTTGGGGACGGAATAAGGATTGACCTCGATAGATATCTGTCAGCCCAATAATATCAAGTTATAATATAAACTCAGTAAATCATTTGTTACTTGTGCTGTTTTTTGGGTTCGAGGGGATAGTACGTTTGGTATAAACAAGGCATTAGTTGGAGAATCGGGTTGCTGGATATTGGAGGATATGTATAAAAGTAATTAAGGACGCGGGGTCTGCGTGTCGGTTCCTTATGTTTTCATAAGAGATGATGATGTTTGGATTGTTGACGATAATTTCCTGGAACTTTTTTCTTTCCTGATAGGAAAAAAGATACCGGTTATTTATGGAATAATCCCCGTCCGCCTAGACAGCTTAATGGCGAAGTTCCTTAGAAAAGCAAAGAGAGAACATGCTGATTTACTGGATATTGTCCAACATGGATATGCTCATGAAAACTACGCGTTGAGAGAACAGGCTAAATATGAGTTCGGCCCCGGCCGAACATATCAACAGCAATATGGTGATATTACCAAAGGACGAGCGATAATTAAAAAGCAATTTGGGCAGCTAATGACGCCCGGTTTTATTCCGCCTTATCATGGGTATGATCAAGCGACTTTAAGTATTATCGATAAACTACATATACCTCTTTTTTCCGCGGGCAAAAAAGCCTTCACTTCTGGCAATGTCCTTGACTTTCCTGCTCAGGTTTCCTTGAATAAATACTCAAAAAATAGCACGCCCTTGCCGTATGACCTTAGAAGTATGCTAACAAGAACATTAAAAAAATTGGAGCCCGGCAAAGTCACGGGATTGGTTTATCATCACCGGGCAATTAAAACCAGTGACGATATGAAAGCGATAAAGGATTTCTTTCGTGTAGTGGCTAAATGGCGAGATCAAGGCCGTTTGCGGCTGGTGCTTTTTTCTGATCTCTTGGCTAAGCGTATTCGTATTAGAAAGAAAATTATATGAAAGATCGAAGATTGTTGATTTCAATCCATGATCGCTGTCAATACCGTTGTCATTTCTGTGTATATTTGCAGGGCACTCCAAGTGCTAAGCTAGGCACGGAGCAGTGGTTGTCTATATTAGAACAAGCCAAGGCTAGCGGATTCCAAACTTTGGAGATAGGTGGCCGCGGTGAACCGACATTGAGCTCGGATTTTATACGGATAGTTTCCGAGGCGCATGATCTGGGTTACAAGATCGAGCTATTATCCAATGCACAGAATTATCGCGCGATTTTGGCGGTGTTGCCTAGGATCAGTTTGTTGACCATAAATCTTAATACAGTAAATGAGAACGATTTCGAGAAGATACATGCCCCGGCTGGCGATATTTCTTTTCAGCAATGTGTGAGGAATATACGAAAGATCATAAGTTATATCTCAGAGAATAACTTAGACGTTGGTTTAAAGATAAACTATGTTGTTTTTGGCCCGTCCGTTCTATCGGCGCCTGCCTTTCCGGAGCTTGTCAACAGGATGTTTGCTGTTGAGCTGGGCCGGCAGCGCAGGATTTATGTCTGTTTTCAACATATGCATAATTATGTCAGGGGCCGCGGGACTTTGGGTATCGATATAAATCGGCTGAGTAAGTATTTATTATTTTTTAAGGCATTTGGCCCCAATGAATATTTGTATAGATATTCCAATGTTTCTGAGTTCTTGGAGAAAACAAGACAGATGGCAGAGCAATTAGGCGGAATGAAGGGAAGGCAGGGAAAGCCGGGAAAGAAGGAAGGTGCTAGTAGGCGCAAGGCCGAAAAAACCAGGTATGTTTGTGATGTCTATAAAAAGGTTTTGTTTGTTGATAATAACGGTGATCTGTATGGTTGTTTCAATCCATTTAGGGTCGCGAACGGGTTACCGATAAGGGAGGATCCTTTTTATTGTGGCAATGTAGTGTCACAGGACCTCAGGCAAGCCGTTTGTCGACAGCTAAGGCCTGCGCCCATCATAGATGTCTCTAGGCCATATTGGCAAGCCTGTCTTTTATGCAAGGCTAAGCCATTTAATGCGTCAAGTAGCAAGGTCTCAGGAAAGTAAGTCGTTGGTTTGTGATATCCCCTCATATATTCCGTCGGTAATTATCTCAGAAACATGGTACAATCTTTTATAAGCTAAAGGGGGGTATTATGGTTCGGTATGATGATATGCGCGTTGACCGGCTTTTGGTCAAAGAGTATAAACAACAGATTGAAATAGCGCTCAAGTCTGTCAGCGGGCTAAATGATATTGAACTTTCTTTGAAGGCTTTTGAGAAGGAATTCGCCTCTTATATCGGGGTTCGGCATGCGTTATCAGTGAATTCTGGTACAGATGCTTTGCAGTTAGCATTATTGGCTTTGGGCGTGGGAAATAGAGATAGCGTATTGATTCCAAACTTGACTTATCCGGCAGTGCCGTTAAGTGTTATTTATGTAGGGGCTAAGCCTATATTGGTTGACGCCGCAGAGGATCTGCAGATTGATACGGCGCAGCTGGAGAAAAAGCTCAGTAAGAATACCAAGGCTATTATTGCTGCGCATATGTTCGCTCGTCCTTGTGCGATCGAGAAGATCATGGATTTTGCGAAAGGACACGGTTTAAAGGTAATTGAAGACTGTTGCCAGGCGGAAAGTTCTTCCTTGCACGAAAGGAAGTTGGGTTCTTTTGCGGATATATCTTGTTTTTCCTTCTCCTACTATAAACCTTTATCTTCATGCGGCGGTGGCGGGGGGATGGTGTGCTTTAATGACCAAGCGCTTTCATCGTTATTACAGTATACCAGGATGGGGGTAGACAGCCAGGAGCAGTTGGCGGCTGGACAAAGGTTTCCCAGGATGAATTTTATGGATCTGATAATGGTAAAAGCCAAGTGGCGTTATCTTAAAGAAATCATAAAATCTAGAAACAAAATAAAAAGTCTCTATGAGAAGGGGCTGGATAATTTACCGGATATCCGTATCTTCCACGATGATCCAGAAGCGGTCTCGGTGGCTCAGAATTATGTAATTTGCTTGAGAAAAAGAGATGTGCTCGGCGAGATCTTGATACAGGAAGGGGTGATTTGGCAAAAACCCTATACGCCTTTGAATCGAATGAGCATATTCAGTCCCTTTAGTGCGGGAGATTATCCTCAAAGTGATATATATTTCAAGCAAGCCATACACTTACCATTATATTCTTTCATGAAGCCGGAAGAGGCAGAGAAAGTTATAAATATTATCATAAATTTTATCAAGAAGTAGGGTCGGGTCGTGCTTAGCATAAAACAATTATTATCATATTCAATACCAACGTCGGTGCGTTTATGTGCATGTAGTTTGTGTCAGTTGTCTTGCCCCGCTTGTGATACTCATTTTGAATTGGATAAAAAAAATGTGCTTGGGCGCGGCTATTTACGGGCGAAAGATTTTCGTAGGTTTGTGGATAACAATCCTCAGGTCAAAGAGATAGAGCTTTCTCATTCGGGCGAAATATTCCTTAATCCGGAATTAGAGGATATTATTAGGTATGCTTTCGAAAAGGATGTCGCTTTGACTGCGGGTACCGGTGTCAATTTGAACAACATAAGCCGACGGATGTGCGAATCGCTGGTGAAATATAACTTCAAGCTGATGAAGGTTTCTATTGATGGGGCAAATGAAAAAATTTACGCCATGTATAGAAAAGGCGGTAGCTATTCTCGAGTTATAGAGAACATCAAGTTGATCGATCATTTCAAGAAAGTTTATAAAAGCAATTTTCCAATCATGCAATGGCAGTTCATACCTTTCGGGCATAATGAGCATCAAATATCGCTGGCCAGAAAGAAAGCAACGGTCCTGGGTATGGATTTTGTATTAAAACTTAATGCCAAGCCCAATTTCTCTCCGTTAAAAAATATAGAGTTGGTCCGAAAACAGACCGGTTTACAGGCTGTTACTAGGGAGGAATACAAGAAAGAACACGGCAATGTGTTTGCATTGTCGTGCCATGAGCTTTGGACCGCCCCGCAGATAAATTGGGATGGAAAACTGCTCGGGTGTTGTTCCAATCTGTTCGTAGATATGGGTAATGTTTTTAAAAGTGGTTTGCCTAAGCTATTAAAAAGCCAAAGGTATTTGCATACCAAGCAAGTTGTATTGGGATTAAAGGTGCCAAGCAAGAATATTCCATGCTACTGGTGTCTTCCTTACACGGAAGAGGCTACCAAACAAGAGATAGTTAGATCCACGGTGACCGCTTTGTTAAAACACGGAACAGGCTCTAAAGAAAGAAAATGAGTGCCGATGCGGGAGAATAATCGATCCATCCTTATCGTTGGATGCGGAAGTTTAGGAAGAAGCCTGGTTCGGCATTTGAAAGATGCCGCAAGGGTCGTCTGTTGCGATATTGACCCCGACGTGGTCAGGTCCATGCAAAAGGATGTCAGGATCACGGATGATCTAGATGAATACGCCGGACAGTCCTTTGACCTGATCATTGTGGCTACCAAATCTAATGACGTCAGATCGGTGGTTAAGAGTGCCGTAAGTTGCCATTCTAAAGCAGTATTATTTTTACAAAATGGGGATTTTCCCTTGAATTGGGTGCCCAGGATGTTGCCTGGTGTTGAGGTTTATCGAGGGGTGACTACTTCCGCTTGTCAGGTCAGTCCAGACGGGGTTTTAAATATATTTTTAAAGGGCACTTTTTTCCTGGGGGCTTATACGGAAGAACGTCGATATTTGACATCCATTGTTAGGACATTCAGGAAAGTGGGGTTAAAGACGGAAGTAGTGAAGGATTACCGCAGTGCGGTTTGGGCCAAATTGATTTTCAGCGCGGTTATGAACCCGTTGCCGATCCTGACCGGATGTGGTTACGGGGTCATAAGTAAAGATCGTGGTGTGGACCTTTTGGTTATGGATGGTATCGCCGAGGGAAAGAAGGTTGCCGTACGAGAGAATATCCGTCTGGCATTTGACCCCGGGCGTATGGTACGCAGACTGAAAGCGGGGATTTTTGGTGATTTTAGCTATAGAGGCTCAATGTATTATGACTTCGTCAATTCCCGTCCGCTCGAACTGGATTTTATTACAGGAGCGTTGATTCGTCGCGCCCGCCAGCTTGGAGTAAAAACCCCGGTCCTGGATTCTTTTTATGCTATGACTAAAACGATGGAGAGAATACGTGATAGCCAGGGATAAAAACATATATCGAAAAGTATCGCGTCTGTTGGCCAATTTCAGGAGAACCGAAGCTGTTTACCGGCAGGTGAAATTGCCTTTAAAAACAGAAGAGGATTTCCGTCGTCTTCCTATAACTTCCAGAGAGGATATGTCAACGGGGAATGATCGAAACCATGTTGAAGATGTTTTTAATGTTACAGCCACTTCCGGGACTACTGACTCACGTTTGTTGATCAGCCATTCAAGAAAATGTCACCAGGTCCATATCAGGCGGTTGGTGAAGCTTTATCGAAGCGTGGGGATATCTTCCCGGGACCGGTGTCTGAATCTGTGTTCGTACAGCCTGAATAGTGGAGGACGATTGATGGAAGTAGCCTACAAGGCCGCCGGCGCCGGGGTCATTCCTTTAGGCGTGTTGGATTCTCCGGAGAAGATCAGAGAAGCGGTAGCCATAATCGGGACTCTGCGCCCTACGGTGGTGAATTCCTATACTAATCAATTGTACGATCTTTTTTCTGTGCTGGGACGTAAGCATTCGATCCGTGATTGTATCGTTAACGGGGAGCCATTGACAAGGGCTTTCAAGTGCCGTATCGAAGAGCTGGGCGGTGTAAGAATTTATGATCACTATGGCGCCATGGAAGTATCCGGCTTCGCGATCGCCCAAAAACATTCGGATGAATATATGAAGATCTTCGATGATGGGTTGATTATAGAAGTATTACACGATGACGGAATATCCGCCTCGTCCGGTCAGGGAGCCATTGTGGTTACCGATCTGGAGAACCGCTCTATGCCGTTCGTGCGGTACTCGCTCGGAGATCGTGTGGATATATGTAAACGCCGGGACGGATACTACATAAAAGTGCTGGGCAGGCTGGCGGATTCTCTGCTGATAGATGGACAGACCTGTTCGGTCTCCAGCGTCGTAAGGTCGGTGCAAGATATCCTGCTGCATCCTTATTTTTGTATTGTTGTTGATAAAGACAAGGATACGTACAAGGACCATATATTAGTTAACGTGCCTTCGGAGGACATATCCCGATCGGCGGAGATACGCGGTGCCTTTAGAAAGTTCGTGGACATGGGAAATCGGCTGGTGGTCCATTCGTTTCGAGGTGTTTTTCCGAGGACGTCATCCGGGAAATTCAAGCACATTGTGGATGTTCGAAAAGACCGTGAAAAAGTTTAACCTGCATACAGTATTCATTTACATTACCGAACGGTGCAACCTTAAGTGCACATATTGTTATCTAAAGCATAAGAGAGGGCGTGACATTGATCTGAAGACCGCGGGCCTCTTTTTGGCAAGTTTGAGACCATTAGGCACAATGCCTGGCCGTTTTGAGATAAGCGGCGGTGAGCCTTTGTTGTCCTGGGACAGACTTCAGGAACTGGTGAGAAGAATAGAGATTTCTTTTCCGGGGCGGACGATCGGAGTACAGACCAATGGCCTCTTGCTGAGCAAGGAGAGGATCAGATTTATCAATAAGCACAGGATATCGCTGGAGATAGGCATAGACGGCGATATTAATGTTACAACCAGACGTCGAAAGCAGATGGAATCGGCCGGATATAAGCGGCTGGTCTCCAATATCCGCCAGTGCGTTGCTGAGGGGATTTCGGTTGGTTGCAATATGACCGTTCATCCGGATGATGCCGCTGGCCTGATCGCTAATTGTTTGGCGTTAATTTCTTTGGGCGTAAGCAGTATCGATGTCACACCGGCAGCTTTTATGCGATGGAGTAGCAGGGCGATAGATGTTTTTAAAGATCAATACACAGAATTAATGGAACTGCGGGAAGTAAAGAAGAAGGTTTTGATGGAAGAGGATACCCGGTTCATGGCCCAGCCTTTTTTGGACCTAAGCTTTCATCCGCCTGGCTATGTCTTGTGCGGTGACGCCTATCTTTGTTTATCTGACCGGGAAAGAGCAAGGCACTCTCTATGGGACCCTTCTAGTGGGAAGATGCGCCTGCCTATTTTGAGGTCATTCCTTAAGGCTTACGAGTCTGATAAGAAAAAGCTTCAGAGGAAGGCGTATACGCACCGCGATTATGTATGCGCCAGTTTTCGGATCGTTAATGACCTGGTAGGCAAGGAATATTTGAACACGGGGGAAATAATACCTTTGATGCGTTTTTTGACCAGGATGCATGTTTCTTCTCGATAAGCAACAGGGCCGGCCTCCAAAAGCTTTCCGGTATGCTGGAGTGTGCTGCCGTGCGGTCTTGCAGCAAGGTGGAGATTCCCGGTTGTTCTTTGAGGATATTCCAGAGGGGTTGTTTGTTTCTCCTGATACGGATTGGGGTCCGATAGGAGTATTGAACTATCTCCGGAGATAGATAAGGGCATTTGAATTTTATCTTCCATTCTTTTGCAACCTTTTGGTGGTTAATAAGCGCGGTTCTGGCCTGTTCGTCTATGAAATTTTGTAATGGCTTTTTCGGGAGGTTAAAGACCTCATCGCTGCCCATACCGCTAAGGACGGAAGTTATACCAGAGGTATGCAAAGTTTTAAGAATAAAGCTGGCTGCTGGCAGATCGGTATCGAAGGGTGTCTGGTCAGACAACTTGAAGCAGCGTACCATTTGGTTGAGATAATCCTGACGGGTGATGGTGATCAGGCGTAATTTGAGCCCAAGCTGGTTGGAAATTTTGTTGCAAAGTTTTATTGAGGTGCGGTTGTAGTTCCTGCATTCAGGGGAGTCGACCGCGCCGAATACCAGGACCGGTTCTTTCGAGCGGGCCAGGATGGCCAGGATTGTGGAATCGAGTCCTCCGGTGAAAAGGATGGCGGTCCTCTTGCGGGGGCAATAACGACGGATTATTTTTATCAGTAAAGCATCTACGAGCATTTATTTTTCTCCTTTTTCAGTGCTGCGTAAGGATTTAGCGCAGAATCTGAATCACTTATATATTAGCACGTCATTCCGGGGAGCGGGTTTTGAAAATCGCGATCTACTACAATAATGCGGATACCTTGGGCCATGCCACGCGTCTGCTGGCTCTTTTAAAGGGTATTAAAGAAAACATTCCGCGCTGTAGGATTGTCTTGTTGGCGGGGGATGTTGTTCCGATGTTCTTACCATTAAGGGACTACGCCGAAGTGGTCATGCTGCCTTATGGGGCAGATTGGAAAGGGAATATTAAGGGGGAGACGCGGAAACTTTCGAACCAAATAGGGCATATGTTTCGGGAGCGTTTTGCCCGGGTGCGTTCAGTATTAAAGGGATTCCATCCAGATATATTTCTGGTAGATCATTTTCCCTTCGGGCAGGGGACGTGGTTTTTAGAGATGCCGTTTATTTTGGACTATGTGAAAGATGAGCTTGGTTGTAAGGTTTTCGGCAGCGCCGGGTACCTGAACTATGCCGAGAGGCTATATGAGAACGTGGACCATTATTTTGACCGGATACTCGTCCATACTCCCAGGCCACTGGCTTTGACGTATATGAAGCACTTGGATGATAGGTCAGCGGGTGAGTTGACTAGAGTGGTGAGAGCGTTTAAAGATAAAATCGATTTTACCGGTTTTGTTTTTGATCGTCCTGAGTCTTTGGCCGCTGGGCGGTTGAGGGATGAGCGCTGGAAAAAAGGGTTCGAGAAGATGGTACTGGTCAGCCGCGGAGGCGGCGTTTGGAATGACCGGATCATAGTTTCGGCACTGTTGGCGGCGCGTAAAAAGAAAGAATGGTGGTTTATCGTTTGTTGTGGTCCCGCAACCGGGGCAAAAGAGATGCGTATGTACAATGAACTGGCTCGGGGGGCCGGCAACGTGAAATTGGTGCATTTTTTGCCTCCCGAAGATTTTGACCGCTACCTGGCGGCGGCAGATATAGGCGTCAGTTTAACCGGATATAATGCGGCATTGAAGTTATTATTTTTCCGCAAGAGGGCGGTCTTGGTACCTCACGACATATCGGAACAGATCTGGCGGGCTAAACTTTTATCAAATTATATTCCAGCGGTGATATTGACCAGCAAGAATGCAACTGCGGACCGTTTGGTTGCTGCCATGGAGGCGGTTTTGAAGAAGACAGTCCCGAGAAAGAAAATGCCGGCGGATTGGTTCGAAGGAGCATCTCAAACTGCGGGGATATTGGCATGTCAGAATTGATCCATAAGCTGCTAAGGAATTTACAGGTCAACCATGTCTGGTTGTTTTTGACCGAACGCTGCAATCTGGCATGCGATTATTGTTTCTTCGGCGACCGCGACGGGCGTACCACGATATACTTGGATCAAGTGAAGGCTCTTTTTGAATCCATCCCACGCAAAGAAAGCTACGATGTTGTTATTTCCGGTGGCGAGCCTTTGACGGAGTGGAAACGGGCACAAGAAGTGATCAGGTTCGTGCGCGCGTTCAGCCCAGCTTCTAGGTTGATGGTCCAGACCAACGGCTTGCTTTTGGATCAAAGGAAGATATCGTTTATCAAAACTTGCCGTGTGGGGCTGGAATTCGGTATCGATGGAGCTCAGGCTGCCAATTCGGGCCATCGTAGAGGGATGAGTGGACTTAAATATGGTTGTTTGGTCAGGAATATACATAACGCCGTGGCGGCAGGGATTCGAACCTGTGCGACCATGACGGTGCACCCCGCAGAAATTGAAAGCATGGAAGAGAACTATCGGGCTTTGTCAAAATTAGGTTTTGATTCGCTCGAGGTTCATCCTGCATTCATGGCCCCGTGGAGCGACAGTAAGGCAAAGGCGTTTGTCAGCGGATACGGGAAGATACTGGCCTCGGACATAAAGACCGGCGCCAACCTGATCAGTCCGTATTACAGCCGAGAGGTACCGCCTTTACTGGACTTAGTTGTTCAGCCTGATGGCAGGATCCTGCCTAACTGGACGTATTTAATATTTCCCAAGGCCTTCAGGGCGCCTTTTTATTTGATGGAGATTGCTGTTGCTGGTAGGCGTGTGGAGATGCGGGGTGAGGAGTTGGCCTCTTATCTGAAAGACTTGGGAAATTTTTTTACCCGGCCGCGTAGTTACCGTGATTTCAGCAACTTTAATGCACGTCGCATCCTGTCGTCGATAAAAGATAAACGGCTTTCACGCATCTTCCGGGCCTATGAAAAGGCCTCCATTCGAGCGCAGGAAATGGACCTGCGTTCTCTTAAGGCAAGAAAAACGGTTTGACCGCCGCTCTTTATTTTCCTTGCATAATATAACGAGCGGTGGCTTTGTTACCTGAGAACCATTCTGGGGGGACTTCCCGGGGATTGTTTGCAGGGCATTGTGTTTTTATAGCCTGGGCGAGTGTTCTAGCGTTCAGGTCGGGGTAGTTAAGGATCGTACTTTGTATGTGGTCCCTTAAAAGAAGTGAGCGGGCGAGTTGTTCGTTGGATGATATGTTGGCGAAGTCGTTGACATACGGTATGACCACGCTAGGGGCTCTGGCATATAAAAGTTGGGTTGAGGTGTTGTACCCGCACATGCTGACCGAAACCTGGGCGTGTTTTAATAGGAGCGGTAGATCGGGCAGGTAGTCCAGGAGGATGGTGTTTTGGCGTCCGCACTTCTTTAATAGTGAATGAAAAAGGTTTCTTTCCGCCTGGGTTGTGGATGGCCCGGACGAGATCACAAAATGGTATTTTTCTCCCAGGATCGATTGTGCCTGGATGGCGTTGGCGATAATTTTGGGATAGACCGCGCCACCACCCCGGCTTACAAGGACGGTGAAATGGCCGGGTTTATGCTTTATTAACCGGGCATGTTTCTTTAATGGCGCTACTCTGGGAGGGAGTATATAACCGGTGTAGGTGATCTTATGGGCAATGGCTTGGAAGAACTGCGTGTATTGCTCACGCAGGCTTTCGGTAGAAAAAGTCCTAAGAAAATAGGGATTTTCTAAACCGGGAGGGGTGTGTATCAAAAGCCGGTCGTACAGGCTGATCATTTGCAGTATCAGTTGGAGTGAGCGCTCCTGTCCCTTGCTCATGATATTGGCTACGTGCGGATATCCTATGCTGGCATAAATACGTACCCCAATATTACGCAGGTATTTTAATGTCGGCAGCAGCTCATCGGCATATTCGATCCGTCCGAAAGGAAAGAATTCGGTCACAAAGACATCGGGATTCATGCGACGGGCTGCTTCCATCACGAAGCGGGATCGGGCGGCGATGACCGAAGGGGAGGAAAGCCCTTTGAAGCTGGCTCGAGAATCAAAAGGCGCGGGGATATTTATTATTCTGGCGGCTTTGGGAAAGCGAATGAACGGCTGTGGCAGCCCGCCTTGTAATATGTTCAGTTTGATCCCGGCCCCGTATTGTTGAACTAATGCGCTGGCAATGGACAGGACCCGGGTGGTGTGTCCCAGGGTCTGCTTGTGAGTATAGTGCAATAGGATGGAAACTTTTCTCACGTTATCTCGATTCGTTCTTCCCAATACGGGACACGTTCTTTGGGAAGGACATTATACGTTTTTAGCGATCCGTGATAAGAGAGGCACTTAGGGCAAGTCCCGTCGTGTCCATTTTTTATGTTTTTCAGCGTTACCTTCCTGTTAAGAGCTGCGGGCCATTCTTCCAGCGTGCCTATTTTTTCCTGGTAAAGGCAATTATAAATTTCGCCGTGGGCCGTGACAAAGAGCGTTCTTTCCGGGGTCAGGCAGTTGCCGATGAACTTCAGGTTACCTTGCTGGAAGTATTTTTTATGCCATGAAAGAGAGAGGGCTTCCAGAACTCCGGTCTGTTTAGAGTCCGGGAGAGTAAGGATTGCCTTGGCCAGTTCTTTCTTTTGTTTACTATTCAGCATGGGTAACCGTCCGGACAACTTGCGGTGGTAGTAGGCGGGGACTTTTTCGATCAGTTTGAAATCGAATTTACATCCTAGCTCACGGGCCAGCTTTGCAACAGGTACAAGTTGTTTGTAATTCAGAGATGATGCGACAAATTTAATGGTAATGGGGATCCTATACGTTTGGGCATAACAGATATTCTTGATCACCCGGGTGAATGCGCCGTGGGTACCGCGTTGGAGATCATGAGTTTCGCCGAGGCCATCGAGGCTTATTGATAAGGAGAGCGGCTCCAAAAGGTGGCGGTGCTTCTTTAAAAAAGAGGTGAAGATCGGGAAACTAGCATTGGTTGCGATGTCGATACCGCGCAGTTGCTTTTTCATGCAAAGGCTGTATAGATAACGGTACAGGGCGTTTATGCCCGGGTGCAGGAGCGGTTCCCCCCCAGTTAAGGACACATTAGAAAGACCCGAAAAGGCAGAGAGCATTCTTTTTATACCGCTGAGCGGAAGATATGTCCAAGGACGCTCTTTCCAGATGTTGCAGATCCGACAATGCAGGTTGCATTGGTTGGTGATCTCAAAAGTCAGGTTTCTTATTTTATTTAGCGCAGGGTCCATGTTTTTGGAGTTCAGCCTCTATCTGGGAGTTAATTGTGGCATATGGGCAGTACAAGCAGTCAGCGTCATTTATTCTTTTTAACTGGATATGGTTTTGGGCCAACAACCGCAGTCGATGGGTTTTTGGTTTGTGCCAGAGCTGTTTCAGCGTATTTTTCTTCCAGTTGCCTATTTTAAGTTTGTTATTAAGGCAACACAATCCCACATCTCCGTCTTGCCGGATCTTAACATTGAACCATCCTATAAAACAGCGGTTGGAGGAGGTGATGCTTTCAGGGCTGGGACGCAGGGTTTTTATGACCGCCCGCAGATTTGTACGTATGCCCAAAGGACTTTTTAATAACCGGACTATGTTTAAAAGCAGTGATTTCTTGTCATTGCGGCTGAGTGCAAGATTCCGTGAGAAAGGGGTAGTCTGAAGCGTCTTAAAACAAATGCAAGAAGCCCCATATGACTTTGCCGCCTGGATAGCTTGGTCGATTCTTAGGAAGTTGTTTTTTGTCAGGACATAGCTTATCTCAATATATGGACGCGACTGGGTTCGACATTTGGCTAGGGAGAGGATGTTGTTGAGTACTTGACGAAAAATTTTTGGGTTTTTGGGTGAATGTATGGCCATATATTCTGATTCGCTGGTGGCTGCCAAATTTACCATCAGGTGGTCCGCACGGGCTAAGGCGGCCTTGATTTTCTGGGAGGAAGCCGACAAGTTGGTGATAATGGTCAGTGACATGTTGGCTTGCTTTATGGCATCGACTATCTCCGCAAAGGAGGGATGGTTTAGCGGGTCGCCAGATCCGCTTAGGCATATGGTCTGTGTTCCCATATCCCGGAGTTCTTTTATCATAGCTATTAACTTTGAAGTGGATGCATTCTCAGGGCGGAGAGGTCTGGTGTTGGCCGGAGCATGAAACCAACAGAACTCGCATTGCAAATTACAGCGTGTGGTGAGGTCAATGGTGGCCCTGTACGGCGCTTTCGGGGGGCGTCCTTGTAGAATAGAGTTAACGATATTTTCGGTAGTCGGGAATTCGTTCATGTTTTTATAAATTTATAAAAGGATTATAATGCTGCTCCACAGCTTGGCGGTGCATTAGAGAATAACATGAGGGAATATTGAGCACAAGGGCCCAGAAGTTCACGTCGCGAATTTGCAGGCGTTCTGTAATGATGATTGGCGGATAAGTTTTATTCATGTGATAAAAAAGTATATATAATGTTCAATAGCATAGAAATCAGGACAACATGTAACCCATGTAATTTAAAGTTATGTTACGGAATAGATCGATAGATTTTTTAATGATCCATGTGGGGCGTAAAGAGGGGCTTAAGAAATCGTTGTCCCTTGCGCCATTAGGGCTCTTGGGCTTGGCAGATTTTCTTAATAAGCAGAACGTTTGCACGCGTGTTCTTAATATTCCTTTTATGCGTCTTGAGAACAAGAAGTTCGATCTTTTCCAAGTGATTGATAAATATAATATCCCGTTGGTCGGCATTACTTTGCACTGGTATCCTCAACTTTATGAATGTTTAACTTTGGCTCAAAAGATTAAAAACCGCCATCCTCAAACCAGGATCGTTCTGGGGGGATTTACAGCGACTTGTTTTTCTCAGGAGATCATGAAAGATTTTTGCGGCATTGATTTTATCGTACGCGGTGATCCCGAGATCCCTATGGTAGAACTGGTCAAATGCATCCGGCAAAACGACAGCGATCTTTCCAGGGTTCCGAACCTCACTTGGAGGAAAAAAGGAACAATTGTTGTCAACCCGCAAAGCTATGCGGCCACAGCCAAGGTTTTGGACCAGATATCTTTTTTCAATATGGAAAATCTTATTAATGATCAAGGGAAATTTTTACGCAATCCACATGTCGATACTAAAAAGAACGGCAAGCAGCTTTATTATAATATAGGCCGTGGCTGTTCGACTAATTGCTCTTTTTGTGGAGGAAGCGCCTGTGCGCAAGCGCTGCTGAACCGCCGTAAGGTCATAATTAAAAGCATTCCCTCGATACTTCAGGATCTGAGATTAGCGAAAAAGCTGGGCATTGATTGCATTGCTACTTCTTTCGATCCCTATCCTGGCTCAAAGATGTACATAGATCTATTCAAGGAAATGCGCAGATCGAAATTACGGTTTGACCTTTTTTTTGAGGCGTGGGGATTGCCGTCCGATAAATTGGTTGAGTCGATGGCCGCTACTTTTCGGCGTGCAGAGATAGCCGTTTCTCCCTTTTCAGGATCGGAAAAGATAAGGAGACTTAATAAAGGTTTCTTTTTTACGAACCAGGCGTTTATCGGGACAATTGCCCGCTGTAAGAGTAATAACATAAGTTTCCAGGTTCATTTTTCCATTGGCCTGCCTTTCGAGACCGAGCAGGATATATCAGAAACAATGGCCCTTATAGAGATGCTAAAAAATTACCATAATGTCAATGTTTGTGTCGGCCCTTTGATCCTGGACCCGGCTTCGCCCATGTATCTCCATCCCCAGAAATATAAGATCAATCTGCACAGAAAAAAACTTAAAGACTTTATTAAAGCATCTTTGGATCCGGATTTGGACTATAGCCCAGGATATAGTACGGATGGTTTAAGCGAGCGAGCGATTATTGCCTATAATAGAGCCATAAGCCGTTTGGGGCTCAAGTAAACACTGTTTTATAGGCTATCGGGACGTAAAAGTCGGGTCGCAACCCAGGCCGTTCAAATTACACGTCTCAGGACACTCCGTAACTGGTTTCGTGTTCTCAATTCCCAGATATCAGGTTGTTTCGCTTAAGCGATAACAGATACCGGATCTCTCAGATGGAGCTGGGGTGGTCACAATTCGTGCCCAGAACACACTTGCTTGCTATTGTTCCCCGTGTTATTTTCAAGTATGGACCACATACCGATCAGCCAGACGCTCATAAGAAATATAATCAAGGACCAACCCGGGCCTGGTCCGGTGACAGCAACATATGCTATTACTAGCTACTGCAACCTAAGATGTGAGTTTTGTTGGTGCCATTCTCCTCTTAATAAGGAACGGCCCAAACTGCTCCATGTCCCTGCCCAGAGGGTTATTGCCGATATCAAAGATTTGGCCAACATGGGCACTAAAGAGATCGTCTTGAGCGCTAAAGGGGAAGCCACATGCCATCCGGAATTTGCTGAAATTGTGAATGCGGCTAAAGATGAGGGTTTGTCGGTAAAGCTTCTTACTAATTTTTCCAATTGGTCACCTAATATTATTTCAGCCGGTGCTCGCGCAGATAATATTATTATTAACCTTGGGGCCGTTGATGCGAAATCATATCAGGATATCCATTCCCCAGATTCATCAAAAACATACTATCGGCTGATTAAAAATATCAGACATGTCACGCTTCTTCGTGCCAGCCGTAGCCGGCCGCTGATCGAGATCTGTTACATAATTACCAAGAACAATTTTCGTTATATAGAAAAAGCTATTGAACTGGCCCGTTCTTTGGGAATACCTTCAATAAGGTTCAGAAGTGTACAGACGACCCCGCAGACCGGTCGGTTGTCCCTTAATGCGGAAGAAAGGCGGGAACTATTTCATAACATAACCAAGCTGTTACAGCAGCCCCTTAAAGTTCGCAATAATTTAAAAAGCATTGCCAGGGAATTTCTTTCTAAAAAGAATATCAGCGTGCCTTTCGAGCAATGTTTTATCGGCTGGCTGGATATTTATATAGAACTAGATGGTTCGGTCTGGTCGTGTTGCCAAAACAGCAGTTTCGAGCTGGGTAACTGCAGGACAAAATCCTTACAAGATATCTGGGGCGGCCCAAAGGCCCAACGCTTTCGTTTGATGGCCAGAGATCATATGCGCAATAAGAAGTATTTTGGAAACGACTGTCGTTATTGCCGGCATGCTGAAACAAATTGCCAGATAGAGAAATTTATAAATGCTTATAATGCACGGAAAACAAGATTAGTTGGCAGGTAATTGGAAAACTGTATCTTAAGGGCAGGTGTCTTGGAATATATATGCGCTTGTTGAAAGTTTTTAGCTATTAGCAGATAAGAGAACGGAGATAAGAACGAGCGGAAAAGTTTATCGATCAGTTGGCCGATAATTCTTTTATCGGCTTAAGGTCACCGGCCCCATATTTTAAGATATCCATTACAAGAAAACCACAGCACTTGTCTTGGACCAGACATTCTTTGCACATGGCTATCTTTTTCCTGTGCGAATCCAAGCATAAAGTTTTTTCTTTAAAGCCGCGCAAGGCATGGAATACGGTAATTTCCGGCTGGTTGTGAGTGAAATTGTTATCATAGCCGATGACGCAATAAGGGAAATTGGTAAGTTTAATTAATTTTTTGCTTTTTTGGGCGTGCCTGATTAATTTCTTTAAGAAGACGCCTTGGTATTTGTGGGGGATATAATAATTTTCGTCTCTTTGTTGCGGCATAAGTACAGATGCGATAAACAAAGAATCACAATGTAGATCATGCATGAGATCAAGGATGTGAGGCATATCCAAACAATTTTGTTTTAACAGCATGGTAGTCAATTCTATTTTTGCCCTTTTCAGCGAACGGACGTTCTTGATGCCTTTGATCGTATCGGTAAAGCTATTCTTGGTTCTGGTTATTTCATCATGTATCTCGGCTTTTGATCCATAAAGCGGGATGCGGAACTGATCTATATTTTCGGAAAGTTCCTTGCTTAAAGCCATATCGGCTAATTTAAGTCCATTGGTTGAAAGTATGATCCATTGTATGCCGTTCTTTTTAAGTTCGTTGACGTACTTAGATAAACCACCATATTCCAATGGGTCCTCACCGCAGATCTCAATGCATTTAAATCCTCGTTGCCGGAAGTCAGAGATGGCGGCATAAGCATTATTTTGCATGGCCAGCAATTGTTCGGCGGTGGCTGCAGGCCCGTGATCACAGAAGACGCAATTGCTGCTGCAGTAAGGGGTCAAAAGGATGCGGCAGGTATCTTTTGGATCAATGGCCCATAGGTGATCTTTGGAGTTGCTTTTTCGCATATAAATTTATTTAATTATGAGTCGGATAATATTAATCCAGGTTCTTCTAACGCCTGCAAATGGTCCAGTATTTCCTTCTGGAGTTTTTTTGCGTGTAAAAAATTTGCGTACGCCAGGACCGGCCTGTGAGTTAATTTCCGCGCAGAGCGTTCCCGTTGTTTGATCATTAAATAATATTCTATCAGCCTAATTTTGATAAAGTTTGCCAAAACCGGCAACATATCAGGAGGTGTTTTGTTGAGGGCCATGTATCGGCGTACGCAATATTTTATGTGCATAATGGGGATCTTGTTAGATAGGCAGGAATATATAAGTCCTGCCAGATCGTTCATTACATAATCCATGCGGATATGTTCCAGATCAATAAGGCACACCCTTTCCCCCGTTAATATTATGTTGGAGAGCGAGAGGTTTATATGTACGGGCTTTTTTATGAACAGTTCAGATCGAATATTATAAAAATTGATCAGTTGGGACAGCTTTTTTTCTATGCCGTCAACTTGATTATACTTCGTACGAGCTGCGCGCATTAAGGGATTGATCTTTCTGTGAAAATCGTGATACGGCAAACGATCGATTATTCGTTTGTTGCTTCGCACTATTCGGTTAAGCTCGAAGATAGATTGATTTATGGTACTTATGAGATCTTTGGTCAATGCAGCCCTTTGGGCCGTAATGCCTTCAATGTGTGTGAAACAGGTGGCGATACGATGGTTGATCTGTATCCCTGGACAACCTGTCTTTGAAGTGTGCATGACCGGGGTAGAGAAACGTCCCTTGATCAATGTATTATTTATAAGAAGTTCTGTCCTTATGTTTGGCGCTAAATTGAGAGAGTAAAATTTTATTACATATTTCCCTTCAGTTGTAGTCATGAAAAGAAGAGGATTGCAATGGTCTATACCTTTTTCTTCTTCTCTGTTTATCTTATATAGTTTCCCGATCCCGAAGAAACGGCAGATCCTGTCGATGTCCTCTTTAGAAATTTCAAACTTCTTATAACGCAAGTTTTCGGGGTAGGTATTAGCAAGGAGGGTAATGTTGTTATCCATGTTTGACGGGGATACGTTTTTGGATCCGGTTTATATAATGGGCGATCCGGGCAAATGAACAGAAACGGCAAGCTTGCCAGAGCTCACTGCTGAAATCGATACGCCGCAGGGCCTGTTTCCGAAGATCCCGGGCCCGCGATCCCGACCAGATGTTCTTCAAAGTGTCCTTCTTCCAGTTGCCTATTCGAAGCTTGGTGTTCTGACAGCATAACCCGACCGTGCCGTCTTCCGCAATATCGATCACTAAAGAAGCCACCAAACAGCGTCCGAAATTATTTGGGGTCTTGTTTTCATAGGCTGAAAGCTCCAGGAGTATTTCGGAAAGATTATGTGATATTCCATGGTCTTTTTTAATAAGCAGAGGAATGGCGGAAGCAAGTTCTCGGCGTTCAGCCGGTGTTAGTTGTATAGATTTGGTGTGGGGTGCAGGGTCGATATTTTTAAAGCGTACCGTGGCCACTCCACAGTCGCGGGCCATTGCTAGAGCATTTTTGATCTGCCTGAAGGTGTTCTTGCTTATTACGAAGCCCAGTGTTATCAGAGGACGTCCTTTACGGGAATATATCCGGGCAAAGAGCCGGATATTATCGATAACTCGATTAAATTTGGCTGAGGACTTTGGAGCATGTATATCCTGGTAAGAGGATTCATCAAAGGCAGCAAGATTGATCATAAGATTATCAGCTTTGGCGTAGGCAGCGGCTATTCGTGGTGAATATAGGGTGCAGTTGGTGATGATGGTCAATCCCATCCCGGAATCCTTTATGGACTGGACTATGTCAGCAAAATCGGGATGGCAGGATGGTTCGCCTTGGGCGCTCAGGCTGATCTCTTGGGTCCCCATTTTCGCCAGTTCTTTTATTATTTTAATAATGCGGGAGGCGGGGACGTGATATGGGCGCGGCTTGGACCTTTTTAGATACGAGTGGTGCCAGCAGAATTCGCAGCGTAAATTGCAATGTTTAGTAATGTGGATAGTGGCGCTGAAAGGCGCGGCAGGAGGTCTGTACTGTAGGATCTGTTTCAAAATATGGGGAGGGAGAGGATAGCGGTCCATAATACTAACGGTTAGGCTCCCGACTGGTTTGAGGGCCGGCAGGTTTTGTTGCTGATCCCGGGATACTTATCCTGGCAGCCATATCGCTGTTAAAGACCTTATACCCGCAGTAACGGCATTCATACCATCTTTTTTTGGTGGTATCGATATGCATTGATTTCTCACGGATACGGGCGAATGACGGAGAATTGAACCATATATCGGTGAAAGAGTCGTGCAGTATATTTCCTGCTACGCATACTCCGGCGTTGTCGCAGGGAGCTTTGACTTTGCCTGCCTCATCAATAAAGGAATAGAACCATCCCACGAAGCAGCGTATCTTGGTATCGGGGAATTCCTGATAATAGATGTGCCGGTCGTTGTGGTTGCGGGTCCAGGTCAAGGAGATCCGGTTCTTCAGGAATGTTTTTGACGAAAGGACCCGGTAGATGTTGTGCAGATTATTGGGGATCTTGATCCCTTTTTCAAGAAGAGTTCCCAGTATTTTTTTCAACTTTTTGGCATCTTCCGGTGATAACAAAAGCCGTCGCATTTCTTCGGTGGCTCCAAAGTGTTTGAACTTCAGTTCGTCGACCTGTAGTTTGAGCGCCAGCGCGATAAACCGGCCGATGTCCGTATAATTTAATTTGGTGATAATGAAGGTAAGGGTTATCTTTGGGGTCCCGTAGCGCTGTTTGAAAGTTTTCAATAGTTTAAGATTGGTTATTACCTGGTTGAAACTGTCATCACCGTGCATTATACGGTACGATTTCCGGCTGGCAGCCGAAAGGTTCACGTTCACTTCATCCAGCAAGCGGAGCCGGTCGAGCTGGTCGCGGGAAAAGGCTAGATGCGAGTAAGCTGCTAGGGTCATCCCTTTGGCTTTGACCAAACGGCAGGCCTTTTCAAGTTGCGGGTAATGGATCACCTCGCCACCCTCAAGATTTATTAATTGGACGCCCATTCGGGAGCAGTCGCGGATAAGTTTGCTTAAAACATTGAATTCAAGTTGCCGGGGGCGTTCTCTTTTTGCCACTAGAGGTGAGAAATACCAGCAGAAAATGCATTTCCGGTGGCAGATGTTGTTCAGATGGATGTTCACCGAACGTGGGCCTAGGGCCGGCCGTCCTTTCAAGATGCCTTTTATGCGGAAAAGGTCAAAATTATCCATATGCAGAGGTTGTGTCATGGGTAGAAAGATGGTCCGGTGTTGGATTGAAATTTATTCAAAATATCCCGGATAAGCTTAATTCTTTTTCTGAGCTGGTAGCGGTAAGAGCGGTCCAGCCTTGAGGGCTTGGACGCGACTTTTATGTTTTGGTATCGCCTAACTGTTTTCAGGTATTCATTGGCAAGTCCCAGCTGGAGGCAGCTTGTTAAGACCGACAATTTTTTGCGACTTGTTTTGTGGACGGTAAAGTAGCTTATTATGAATAATTTAATGTTTTTTTTAGTTTCGTTCAGAAAAAGGCAGGAAATCACCAGGCTGCCGAGGTCGATTAATTCGTAGTCGTTTTTTATATGGGAGAGATCGAGTACATAGATATCATTTCTATATCTGAAAAGGTTGGTCAGCGAAATGTTATTGTGAAGATTGGTCCGAACGAACAGGTGCGGGTTGCGGGTAAAGATATCATGTGCCAGTAGCAAAGATCGCTCGATCAGTGCTTGGTCGTCAAAAGGAGCGGTTTGCCGGGCAGTCTTTATGAGCGAGGTTATTCTGGCAGGGAAGTTTTCTGTCTGCAGAAGCCTGTTCGGCAATACGAGGCGATCCAATATTTTTTTAAGCAGAAGTATTCTTTCGTTGATCCGTAGTATTGTTTCAGTATCAAGCCGATGTCGATATACAGGTTTACCGTTAATAAAGTCAAAACAGGCCGCCAGGTGGTGGTTAAGGCGCAGAAAGGCGGACCGGTCGCTGGTCAAGTGCATGGCCGGGGTGGGGAAATTGTTTTTTATGAGCAGCCGGTTCAGGATGAGCTCGGCCGTCAGGGCTTTTTCTTCATTAGCCGGATAGAGCTTGATCGCGTATGTTCCTCGTGTCGTGGCCAGTAAGAAAAAGAAGTTAGAATGGGATACGGCGATATTTGGTTCTTTTTCATATCGTTTGATCTTGCCGAGGCGGAAAGCGCGGCATATTCTTTCTATGTCCTCTTTGGAAATGTCCCAATTTCTGGTGTCCAGGCGGATGGAATCCACCCCGGCTTGAATATCGGCGGAGTTGTTCATATGGTCTCAAAATAGCACGTCGAGCGGTTGGCACGCAAGGTTTTTGTAGCTCGGGAAAGCCCCCGTATCGAAGACAATCCCGTGAGCGATCAGGTCGTTTTTTAACACTTGCCGTCCTTCCGCATGGGACTGTAAAATGATATTTTTTCAGCCTTGGCTAAAAAGAATGAGGAGGGCGGCTTGTCCGGTTTCAGTTTAAAAAATTTTTCGCGCGCGCTGGTTCTCTTTTTGGTCCTAGTGGCCTGTTTTGAGGTTGGCGTAACGTTCATTCCGGAGGAATTATCGGCAGATGTGGTCCAGAATGCCGGGATGCGTATCAAGGATGACCGAGCGTTGAACAGCGAGCCATTGGATGCGGTCATACTTGGGGACAGCTTCTTTTTTGCCGGTGTCATGCCGGCTATTTTGGACAGAGAACTTAATATCCGATCGTTCAACTTTGCAACGCATAGTGTCCATACCTATCTTATCAGCTATGTTTTGTTCAAAAAGATCATGGAGCATTCCCGGCGGCCTCCTGGTTTGCTCATACTCGGGGTACACCCGTCTTCTTTGTATTTCGATCTAAAAGTAGACCGTGAAGTCTTGCGGACAGCTGTTCTGCCGTTCTTCCATTTATCATTCGATCTTTTGAATGAGCTGCCTATGGACCTGAAAGTTTTCGCGGTTTTGCATAAATCCATGACTTTTATCCCTTCTATAAACAAGCAATATCTTCTCAGACAGAATTTGCCCGATTTACTTTTACATGCGGACCGTGAAAAATACTGGCGTTATATGAAAAGCATCGCTCAGGAGAATGGATATGTTAATGAGGACTTGGGGGGGCCTCGAAAGGCGATCAAGATCTTTTCTAATTTACGCTTAGGTAATATTACTATCCATAAGCACAATGATAGATATATTCGGAAAATCCTGGCCCTGGCCCAGAAATACGGCGTCAAGGCGGTCTTGGTAAGTAACAGTTATCGAGGAGATGTGGCGGCTTCTTTAAGCAGGGACAGTAAGTTTAATTTCGATATTGATTATTTTAATAAACTTAAGGAGGCCTATCCGAATGTGATCGCCGTTTTTGACATGCATTCGGCTGTCCCGGATCCCGACCGATATGTGGATGAAACCCATCTGGACAACAAAGGAGCGGTGCTTTTTACCGAAGAATTGGCCTGTCGATTAATGGCTCTGCCAAGACCCGAGGGGTTGTAAGGGAAAGAACAAAATAGCGTACGGAAGGTGCGGTCTTTGATGGCAGGCCCGGCTGTGCATAGGTATTCAAAATGAGGACAGCGTCACTGTCGGACGCATGATACAATTACGCAATTGTTGTCTAATTAATATCAGGGGGCGAGATGTTATTTAATAGTTTTACCTTCTTAGTCTTCTTTATTATTGTCTACTCGCTTTACCTGAAGCTTGACCATCGCCGGCAGAACCGCATGTTACTGGCGGCGAGTTACATTTTTTACGGCTGGTGGGATGCCAGATTCCTCATACTTTTATTCGTTTCGTCCGGGATCGATTTCTTTTGCGGTCACAAGATATTCACTGCCAACACTTCCAGCCGGAAGAAGATGTTCCTGGCCCTCAGCATCACGAGCAATCTGACCATTCTGGGTTTTTTTAAATACTACGATTTCTTCGCCGAGAGCTTGCGTTTGTTGCTGGAATATTGGGGGATCACGGCCGATATCCGCTTGTTGCATATGGTCCTGCCGGTGGGGATATCATTTTATACTTTTCAGGCCATGAGTTATGCGCTGGACATTTACCGGGGCCAACTTAAGCCGACGAAGGACCTGGGCGATTTTCTTCTTATCGTCAGCTTTTTCCCTCATCTGGTGGCCGGGCCGATACAACGTGCCAGCAACCTGCTGGCTCAGGTCGCTACCCCGCGCCGGTTGTCGCGGGAACAGCTAACGGAGGGGGTCTGGCTTTTCTTCTATGGGCTTTTTCAGAAGGCTTATGTGGCCGATAATCTGGCCAAACTGGTCGATCCGGTCTATGCCAGCCCGCAGGATAACGGCACGATAGTTCTTTTTGCCACCTACGCTTATGCTTTTCAGATCTACTGTGATTTTGCCGGTTATTCCAACATGGCGCGGGGTCTGGCCAAGCTGATGGGGTTCGAGTTCATGCTGAATTTCCGAACGCCTTATTTTTCGACCAATCCCCGCGAGTTCTGGCACCGTTGGCATATAAGCCTTTCAACTTGGCTGCGGGATTATCTGTATATCTCCCTGGGGGGAAATAGAAAAGGGGCTTTGAGGACCTATATAAATCTTTTCCTGACAATGTTGTTGGGAGGGTTATGGCATGGTGCCGCCTGGCATTTTGTTCTTTGGGGAGCATATCACGGCGCTCTTTTGATGGTGCATAGATGGTTCGAAGAGAATATCTTGGCACGATGGAAGGGGCTTTTATCGTTCGGGACGTCTGCGGTCAGCGTTTGGCTGGGGTATGCGGGCAGGGCTTTGGGCGTTATTGCCTTTTTTCACATTGTTTGCCTGGGCTGGATATTTTTCCGGGCCCAAAGCTTGGAGCAGGTTACGCATCTGGCCGGTTTGGTGGTTTCCCAGTGCCAGTGGACGGCCGAAAGCCAGACCATCTTGTACAAGCTGTTGTTCTTCGGGCTGCCGGCATTGTTTTTTGATATCTTGGAATACCGACACGACACTCCGTGTTTTATTCTGGCCAAGAATCCGTATTTACAGGCCGCAGCGTATTTCTTCATCTATTATTGTTTGATGATATATGGGATCCAGGGGGGTGCTCAGTTTGTCTACTTTCAATTTTGATAATTTCACGCGAGCACTGAAAATATTTGTGGTCCTCGTGCTTTGCTTTGAAGCCGGAGTATCGTTCATTCCCGAGGAGCTGTCCGCGGATGTCGGAATGAACATGGGGATGGAGATAAAGAAC
>CAYTIW010000004.1:0-62781 GCA_964438075.1 uncultured Planctomycetales bacterium | reverse complement strand
GTCAAGCCAGGGCCTGTTATAGGGCCAGAACAATGGTAGTTTTTTAATCGGCGCAGCAGCAGGACAGCCGTTAATGAGAAAAGGAGAGCCGGGCGGTCTTAAACAAGCGGCTCGGCGGAGATTAAGGGAGATCTATGATCGAACTGATGATCGTGATGGTTTTTGTCATCGGGTATTTATTGATCGCCATGGAGAACAAGATCGGCATCAACAAAGCTGCGACCGCGCTATTAACGGCCGTTATTTGCTGGGCCTTGCTGGTTTTTAAAGCAGGAGGGGCCGCGGGGGACATTGAGACCGTGACAGGAAGTTTTGGCCACCATCTGCAACAGACGGCGGAGATAGTTTTTTTCTTGATCGGGGCCATGACGATAGTGCAGTTGATGGATACGCACGGCGGGTTCCAGGTGGTTACCGACCGGATAAGAACCAAGGACAAAAAGAAGCTTTTGTGGATAGTTTCTTTTATAACTTTTACACTTTCCGCGGTATTGGGACTTTTACCCACGGCTATAGTTATGGCTTCCCTGTTCCCGCGGATGTTGGCAGACCGGGAGGACCGGCTGGTCTTTGCCAGCATGATAATAATTGCGGCCAACGCAGGCGGGGCCTGGTCGCCTATCGGCGATGTGACCACAACCATGCTCTGGATAGGGGGACAGGTCAGCGCTTTCGGCCTGGTGGGCCGAGTGATAGTGCCGAGCTTGGTTTGCATGTTGGTTCCGCTGGTCTATTTTTCTTTTGGGCTCAAGAAAGGGCATTTGATGAGCCCCGAACGATCTGGTAATGTGCGGCAGCTTGGCGCCAGGCGGGTCTTTTGCCTGGGGTTGGCGTCGCTGATCTTTGTCCCGCTTTTTAAGATATTGACGGGGCTCCCTCCCGTAGCGGGGATGCTTTTCGGCTTGGGGATGATGTGGTTGTTGACCGACGTCATGCATAAAGAATGCCGGGATCATTTGAAGGTGCCGATGGCATTCTCCAGGATCGACCTGTCTAGCGTGCTCTTTTTCCTGGGCATTCTTTTGGCCATAGCTGCCCTTGATTCCTCGGGGGTGCTTAAAGCGTTGGAAGCCTGGATGGATCATTATTTCGGTAATCTGGATATCATCGCTACTATTATCGGACTGACGTCAGCCATAGTGGACAACGTTCCGCTCACAGCGGCTACCATGGGGATGTACGATCTGTCCAGATATCCCATGGACAGCAAGCTCTGGGAGCTCTTGGCCTATAGCGTAGGGACGGGCGGCAGCATTCTGATCATTGGTTCGGCGGCCGGAGTGGTGGTTATGGGCATGGAGAAGATAAACTTTTTTTGGTATCTGCGCCGGGTAAGTCTGCCGGCGATGCTGGGATATTTCGCCGGCATCGCGGTTTATATGGGAATTTATCAAGTGATGCCATGACCGTTTATTATTTTTTTCCGTCGGATAAGGAATATGAGATTGACATAATTGTTTCTATAAATAAAATAACTTAGGGTTCGGAGACCGGAAAGTTCTCCGAAGGATTGGGATGGTCGGGCCGCCATCCGGGTGCAAGATACCCGGATGGCGGCTTTTCCATTTTGGGGCAGAAAGGAAAATATGTTCAAGGATCCAGCCAATATTTTTGTTTTAGGGGTTCTGATAGCGTTCGTGGTCTTTATTATAGCCGCTAAGATCAGTTCGGATAAAGCCGACCGTGAGGAGCGAATGCAGAAAGAAGAAAGGGCGCGGGAAGGAAAGACAAAGGCGTAAGGGGCAGTCGCAGTTAAGAAAACGCGGTACGGGCGTTGACAAGATCATTTGGGTGAAAAGACCTAAATAGGGAAAATCATTATTTACGGATGATGACATGAGGCCAGAAGGATGGGTGTTATTGATATCCGCCTGGAGTTTGGTTGTGGGAATGATCATTTTTTGTTATTCCAGGATGTTCCAGAAAGAGGATCAAAAGAAAAAAAGAACCGGATATTGATCGTGCGGAAGTAATAGTGTTGTGATGACGCCCGCCGCCATTTGTTGTTACAACCTCCTAGACAAATGGACTATGGCGGGCGTTATTATAAACCTTTTAGAGAGGAAGATCGATATGGATTACGCTGCCATAGGGAACTGCACCAGCGCTGCGCTCATCGGTCCGGACGCTTCTATTGACTGGCTGTGTCTGCCTTTTTTTGATTCGCCGTCCTTGTTCGCCCGCCTGTTGGATGAAGAACGCGGAGGCTTCTTCCGAATATCGGCAGAGGATATAGTCAGGGTGGAGCAAAGTTATGCCTACCACACGCCTATCCTCAAGACCAGGTTCGAGACCAAAGACGGCGTCTTTGAAGTGATGGACTATATGCCCCGGTTCCTCACCAGCGGCAATGACGTTTATTGCCCTTCCGAGATCCACCGCAACATCCATGTGATCTCCGGACGGCCGCGCATTAAGGTGGCCCTTAAACCCTGCCCTAATTATGGCCTGGCAGAGGGGTATTTGAAACGCTTCCCGGACTACTTGAAGATCACTTCCAGGGAAGGGGAATACAACAGCTACTACGTGTATTCCGATCTTGACCTGGATGGGGTCGCTCGAGGGGAGGCCATGGAACTGAAAGCGTCTTGCTTTTTTTTGCTTTCCTATCACGAAAAGTTATCGAAAGTTGATCAGGAAAAGATCTATCTGGAGTATGAGAAGACCAAAAGTTACTGGATGGATTGGGTTTACCGTACAAGGGTTCCCGAGCGTTACAGGGAGGTTGTGATCCGCTCGGTGATAACACTTAAGTTGCTCATGTTCCAGCGTACTGGGGCGGTGATAGCTGCCCCGACAACATCCCTCCCCGAGATAATCGGAGGCGAGCGCAACTGGGATTACCGTTATTGCTGGGTGAGAGACGCGAGCATGATCATTGACCTTTATGCGCGCATGGGGCATATGCATTCAGCAGAGAGGTTCATACAATTCATTTTGGGCCGGATGTTGGTCAAGAATGAGAATATCGCTGTCATGTACGGGATCAATGGCGAGCGTGTTATGACGGAAAGGACGCTTTATCACCTTAAAGGCTATAAGGGGTCCGCGCCCGTACGGATAGGTAACGCAGCGTATCAGCAAAAACAGAACGATGTGTACGGCGAGCTTATCGAGGCGCTGTACTCGTATTTCATTGCCGATCCGCACCATCAAAAAGATTTTGACGAGGAACTTTGGACGGTTGTGCGTTCGCTGGCGAACAAGGTGGCGTTGACATGGCGTGAGCCGGACTGCGGCATATGGGAAAGGCGCGGACCGCCAAGGCATTTCGTACATTCCAAATTGATGAACTGGGTGGCCATGGACCGGGCGGCCAAGATCAGCGCTGTTATCGGTAAAGAACAGCACGTCCAGCATTATTTGGCGGTGGCCGAAGAGATAAAGAATGATATTCTGGCTAAAGGCTGGAACGCTGACCGAAAAAGCTTTGTAATGCACTATGAATCCACCGATCTAGACGCCTCCAACCTTATGATGCTGCATTACGGGTTCCTGTCGCCGGCTGATCAAAGGATCCTGGGCACTGTCGAGGCGGCGGAGAAATATCTTTTAAGGAATGGGTTTGTGATGCGCTATACGGCGGATGACGAATTCGGAACGCCAAAGAATGCTTTTATTGTCTGCACATTCTGGCTTATCAACGCCCTGTATTTGATAGGACGCACAGATGAGTCCCGGGCCATGTTCGACGTTATGATCGGCAAGGTCAACCGTTTTGGGCTTTTATCCGAGGATATCGAGCCTGATACGGGCGCCCTGACGGGAAATTTTCCGCAGGGTTATTCCCATTTGGCGCTTATTCAAACAGCGTTCTTGCTGGAGACCAACTATCAGTGGGATAACGGCATGCGTATCTTTTCTCCGGAAACAGGCCGGGCGACAAGGAAGGAACCTATTCTATGAGAAGGATGTTCTTTTTTATTCTGCCTATTCTTATCATTGTCGCTGCCGGGATCACGATAATGGGGATCTTTCAGGTAAGGACGGAAGAAGAGAAGCTGATGGATGAGCTTAAACGCAAGGCCCGGGCGGTGGCAGAGAGCATGGAGGTTTCCGTACAGGTGGCTTTAGAATCCAGGAACGTCCAGAAAGCCAATTATCTGGTTGAGAAGTTCCAGGCCCGTGACCGGTTGCAAGGCTGTGCGATATATGACGCGGAGGGCAACGTCGTGGCCATTACCGAGCGTTTCAGCGATTGGCAGGATAAGCCTAAGCCGTATCTGCAGTCTGTCATAAAGGATAAGGCCCCTTTTTCTGCCATGGAACAGTTCAAGGATTATACGGTTTACAGTTACGTTTTACCGATATTTAAGGAAGACGGGACGGCAATAGGAAGCGTCGAAATTATTTATGATACCTCATACGTGCTGAACCGTCTCACGGAGATATGGAAAGGTATAGCGGTCACCCTGGGCGTGCTGTGCGTTCTGATCGTTTTATCTTCTTTTATCGTCTTTCGGCAGATGTTCCTGCTGCCTGTATTGAGGCTTACGGACTGGTTCAAAGGTTTTCTGAGAGGAGAGGGCGATCATCGTCACCCGTTAAAGGATGAGGATGAACTGGGCAAGCTTGCCAACGAAGTGGAACAGGTGGCTTTGAATTTACGGGTAGCCCGGCGGGCTATCGTCGAAGACGCCCAAACGCGGTTGAACAAGGAAGAGGTATGGACGGAAAGTAAATTACGCAATTATATCCAGGCCAAGCTGGGCACGAGCACGATGCTGGTCGTTTCCAATCGCGAGCCTTTCATGCACATGGCCGATGAGGTCAAGGGCAAGGTCCAGTGTATACGCCCGGCCAGCGGAGTGGTGACTGCGATCGGCCCTATCTTGCAGGCACTCGGCGGCACCTGGATCGCTCACGGTGCCGGTAATGCGGACCGGAAATTCGTGAACTCCAAGGACAAGATCGGCGTGCCTCCGGAGGACAACCGCTATATTCTCCGGCGAGTATGGCTTACCAAGGAGGAGGAAGAGGAATACTATTACGGGTTCTCCAATGAAGGGTTATGGCCGCTTTGCCATATAACCCATACCCGCCCCATATTCAATGAAAAGGACTGGGAGACCTACCAAAAGGTCAACCAGAAGTTTGCGGAGGCCGTCATCGAAGAGCTGCCTGCCGGGCCTGGCTTCGTGTTTATCCAGGACTATCATTTCACTCTTCTTCCCGCCTTGATCAAGGCTCGGCGTCCGGACGTGGTGGTGGCGCTTTTCTGGCATATTCCTTGGCCGAACCCTGAAGTGTTCACGGTATGCCCCTACCAGAAGCAGATATTGAACGGCATGCTGGCCTGTGACCTGATAGGGTTCCACGTACAGTACCACTGCAATAATTTCCTCGACACGGCCAACCGGCTTCTGGAGTGCCGTATTAACACCGAGAAGTTCAGCGTGGTCCGCGGCGACCAGGAGACTTTGGTCCGGGCTTTTCCTATCAGCATCGCGTTACCGTCGGCTGAAAAGGCTGTTCCTCAGGAAAGGCTGGACAAGCTCATTGAGGAATACAAGCTGGAAGGCAAAGTGGTGGCGGTAGGGGTCGACCGCATAGATTACACGAAAGGGATCGGCGAGCGTATTTTAGCCATAGAGAGATTCCTGGAAAAGAACCCGGCATTCAGGAAGAAATTCGTCTTTATCCAGATAGGGGCGCCCAGCCGGACGCATATTCAGCGCTATCATGATCTGGGGGGAGAGATAGACGGGCTGGTGGAGAAGGTGAACTGGAAGTATTCGGACGGTGATTACAAGCCGATAATTTATATCAAGAGGCATCTTTCGGCCGATGAGATCACTCTTTTCTATGCCTTGGCAGATATATGCATCGTCAGTTCTTTACATGACGGCATGAACCTGGTGGCTAAGGAGTATATCGCCGCCAGGCAGGATGAGAAGGGCGTTCTTCTCCTGAGTTGTTTCACCGGGGCTATCCGTGAATTGACCGAGGCGGTGGCGATCAATCCTTACGCCACGGAAGAATTCGCCGAGGCTATCCGCGTCGCCGCCACCATGCCCAAGGAAGAGCAAAAAAGACGCATGCTGGCTATGAGGAAGATGGTCCAGGAAAATAATGTGTATCGTTGGGCCGGCAGCATCGTTACCGAGCTGTCTAGCTTGAGGAAGCATAATAATGAAAAACCTGCTGCTTAACTTTTCGGATTGGAGGGAGCGGTTGTGCCGGGAACCGCTGGCAGTCTTTCTGGATTTCGACGGGACATTGGCGGAAATTGCCCCCAGTCCGGATGAGGCCAGTCTGCCCTATTCGACAAAGGAGATACTTAAGGCTTTTGTGAAACTGAAAGGGGTCAAGGTGGCGATAATTTCCGGGAGGGCTTTGAGCGAAATTAAAAGGAAGGTCCCGGTCCGGGGACTTTCGTTCGTCGGCAGCCATGGTTTCGAATTCTCTGTTCGAGGACTGGATCCCAGGCCTGTTGATGGAAAATATTTACAGGCTTTACGGGAGGTGAAGGAAGAATTAAAGCGTGAATTGCGGGATCTGCCCGGGATATTAATGGAAGAAAAGCCTTTTTCTTTGGCTATCCATTACCGGAAAGCTCCCCCATGCGCTGAAGATAAGGTAAAAAGGGCAGTGGTCGATATCTGTGATCCCGCCGTAAATGAGGATAAGCTTATTGTCATATCCGGGAAGAAGGTGGTCGAGATCATGCCGTCCCAGGCCATGAACAAAGGACGGGCGGTGCGGAGGTTGTTGCGGCTGTGGTGCAAGGGAAAATGTGTTCCGGTCTATATCGGCGATGACCGGACGGACGAGTCGGCATTTGAGGCCGTCAGAGATGCGGGTTTGACAATAAAAGTCGGTCTTGCCGGCGAAAGATCGAAGGCCGAATATTATCTAGGTTCGGTCGATGATGTGCGGAACCTTTTAAGGATGATTTTATATTTCAGAGGCTCGAACAGGCTGTAACGTCGAAATAGCCTGTGGACCTAGCCGGTTAGCGGCCTGGGATGTAAATAGTTCATTTAAAAGAAGGTAGTTATATTTAATACACTTTCTTTCCTGTGTCGCCGTTCTTGATATTTACCCCCTTTACAATATAATAACCCCCGTGTTTTATTAGAAAACCCGTTCGGACACTGGAAGGAAAACCATGGAGAATCCCGCTGAGAACAAGCCGTCGGATTTTATCCGCGACATTGTTATCGAAGATGTAAAGACCGGCAAGCACCAGGGCCGCGTGGTCACGCGTTTTCCGCCCGAACCAAACGGCTATCTGCACATCGGACACGCCAAATCCATCTGTCTTAATTTCGGGATAGCCCGCGAGAACAACGGCCGCTGCAACCTGCGGATGGACGATACCAACCCCACCAAGGAGGACGTCGAATACGTTGATTCGATCACGGCGGACGTCAGATGGCTCATCCAGGGCTGGGCCGACCAGTGCCTGGGGTTAAAAGCCAAAGGAGCGACCCCTCAGGCCCAAGAGGTCAACGGACGCAAGGATTTCGTCCTGGGGCCGGTCGACCGGGGGGAGGCCGAACCCTTTTTCGCCAGCGATTATTTTGCCCAGATCTATGAGTTTGCCGTCGATCTGATCAGGAAAGGCAAGGCTTATGTCTGCGACCTGAGCCCGGAAGACACGGACAAGTTCCGTGGAGCTCCCGATAAGCCGGGCGTGGAGAGCCCTTTCCGCAACCGTCCGGTCGAGGAAAGTCTGGACCTTTTCCGGCGCATGAAGGCCGGCGAGTTCCCCAACGGGACCCGGACCTTGCGGGCCCGGATCGACATGGCCTCGCCCAATGTCTGGCTGCGGGACCCCATACTTTATCGTATCCGGCATGCCGAACATCACCAGACCGGTTCGGCGTGGTGCATTTATCCCATGTATGATTTCGCGCATTGCCTGAGCGATTACATCGAGGGGATAACGCACAGCATCTGCACGCTGGAGTTCGAGGTCCACCGCCCGCTTTATGACTGGATACTGGAATCCCTGGACCTGCCGCGGCCTCTGCCGCATCAATACGAGTTCGCGCGGCTGAACCTGACCTATACGGTCATGAGCAAGCGCAAGCTGTTGGAATTGGTACAAGGCGGTTTTGTTAGCGGTTGGGACGACCCCCGCATGCCTACCATATCCGGGATGCGCCGCCGCGGATATCCGGCTTCCGCTATCCGCGAGTTCTGCCGGCGGATCGGCGTGGGGAAGGTCGAGAACATGATCGACCTGTCCTTGCTGGAGTTCTGCATCCGCGAAGAGCTTAACCGGACCGCGCCGCGCGTGATGGCCGTATTGCGTCCGCTCAAGGTCGTGATCGATAACTATCCGGAAGGACAGGTCGAGGAACTGGAGGCGGTGAACAATCCCGAACAGCCGGAGGCCGGCACCCGGCCGGTGCCTTTCGGCAAGGTCATATATATTGAACGGGACGATTTCCGGGAGGACCCGCCCAAGGAATTCTTCCGCCTCGCTCCCGGCCGCGAGGTCCGCCTGCGGTACGCCTATTTCTTACGATGCGAGCGCGTTATAAAGGACCCGGCCACCGGCGAAGTGACCGAACTGCGCTGTACTTATGATCCGGCGACCCGCGGGGGCAATGCCCCCGACGGACGTAAGGTCAAGGCCACCATCCATTGGGTGGCGGCGGAGCGGTCCATGGATATCGAGGCCAGGCTTTATGATCGACTGTTCACGGTGGAGGACCCTTCCCGGATCGAGGCTGGGAAAGATTATAAAGGGACCCTGAATCCGGCATCCCTGACGGCTCTTCCGGCTGCCAAGGCCGAGCCGGCCCTCTCCGCGGCAAAGACAGGGGATATATATCAGTTCGAGCGTTTGGGTTATTTTTGTGTCGACCCTGATACCTCGGCGCAGAAAAAGGTGTTCAACCGCACGGTGACGCTAAAAGACGAATGGGCCAAGATAGAGAAACGTTCCGCCGGGGCAAAAAGAGGATAATCCCCCCTGAATCATCTCCGGAGATCGCCGGACCAAAAACAAGGTCTTTGGGCGCGAGGAAAAGATGGTGGATCGATCCACAGGTCATAGAACGATAAAGGACGAAGGTATACTGGTCTCCGACTTCGACGGGACCATGACCAGGTATGATTTTTATGACCTGGTCTGCCAGGCTTTCCCCCAGATCTCAGCCGCCGGCCACTGGCAGCAGTACGAAGCCGGCCGGATCACTCATTTTGAGGCCCTGCGGAGGATCTTCGCGGAGATCAGGGCGGATGAGCGCCAGTTGTTGGATATCATAGAACGCATGGAGATCGACCCGCAGCTGGCCGGCAGCGTTGCCGCCCTGGAGCGTGCCGGCTGGAGCGTTTCGGTGGCCTCCGCCGGTTGCGATTGGTATATTAAGAAATTATTGGCCGGGGCCGGAGTGAACATTCAGGTCCATGCCAATCCCGGAGAGTTCTCCGCCGGGGAGGGGCTGCTTATGCGGCTGCCCGCAGGGTCGCCTTTTTGTTCGCCCGATCTCGGCGTCAACAAGATGGCGGTAGTGCGGGATGCGCTGGCAAGGTCCTCACGGGTGGCTTTCGCCGGGGACGGACGTCCGGACCTGGCGCCGGCACTTCTGGTGAGGCCGGAAAGGCGGTTTGCCAGGAGCTGGCTGGCCAAAAAACTCCACGAACTGGGAGAAGGGTACCAGCCCTTTGAACGCTGGTCGGACATAGTGCCCAAGTTGTTGCATGGGGAGAGGCCATGATACGTAATACCCAGATATCCATACCGACATTGGTCCGCATCAAACCCGGGGCCATCGACCGGCTGGGGATCTATGCGTTGCGGGCCCGCTTGCCTTATGTGGTCCTGATATCGAACGCCGGTCTGGAGAGGTCGATCCTGGAGCGTGTCGAAAGATCGATGAGCGAGCAGGGCATAACGATATTGCAAAATTTCGAGGTTGATTCGTCGACCTTTGAGTACGCCCAGGATATCTTTCAGGGTATCCCTTCGGCTACGAGCGCGATCCTGGGCATAGGCGGAGGAAAAGCGCTGGACGTTGCCAAGTACGTGGCCTTTTTGACCAGGCTTCCTTACATAGCGGTGCCTACCGCTCTGTCCAACGACGGATTCTGCAGTCCGCAATCCAGCCTGCAGTTCAAGGGCAAGCGCCGTTCTTTCCCGGCGGCGATGCCTTACGGGGTGGTGGTGGATTCCGAGGTGTGCCTGAACGCTCCGATGATACTGTGGTGGTCGGGTATAGGCGATTCGGTAGCCAAGATCACCGCCGTCTTCGACTGGAAGCTGGCCTTTAATGTCAAGGGCACTCTGGTGGACGATCTGGCCGCTCTTTTGTCCGATGCGACGGTATTCCAGCTGATGGCGAAACCGGAACATGACCTGGAGGGGATCCGCCTGCTGGCGACCGCGCTCATGCTCAACGGCATCGCCATGGAGATATGCGGTTCATCCAGGCCGGCCAGCGGCAGCGAACATTTGATAAGTCATGCCCTGGACCTGATCAGCCAGAAACCCCGTCTACATGGCCTGCAGGTCGGAGTGGCAACGTATATCATCAGCCAACTTCAAGGTCAGGGAGCCGAACGCATAGCGGGGTTGTTCGACGCTACCGGGTTTTGGAAAGCTTTCGATGGCGACCCGCTTGACCGCGGGGAATGGATCGAGGCATTCAAGATGGCGCCAACGGTGAAGCAGGATTTCTATACCGTCCTTTCGGAGAAGGATCAGACCGCGGCCCTGGTGAAGATAGTGGACAGCGATCCGAAACTGCAGGCTATTTTCTCCTCCAAGTAAGGGCGGCTGTAGGTATTTATTTTGTCCAGGCAGATATTTTGGCGGTCTTTCCGTTGCCAATTTTGGCGTGATAGTGGAGAATAGGGTCCCAAGGGGTTGAATCTATGCCGATCTTCATTGAATTGCTGGTCGTTGCGCTGATGCTGGTACTGAACGGCATTTTTGCAGCTTACGAAATGGCGCTGGCCTCCGTATCGCGTGCCCGCTTGGGCGTCCTGCTCGGACGCAAGCTGCGCGGGGCAGAAGAAGCTGCTTTCATGAAAGACAATATCGAGGCCAGCCTGGCCGTGGTGCAGTTGGGCATCACTCTCTCCACCGCCGTTGCGGCTGCCACCGGAGGACTGAGCGCGTCAGACACGCTTTCTCCCTGGCTGGTGCAGCAGCTAGGCATCAATTCCATTGTGGCGGATATCCTGGCGCTGGTCCTTTGGGTGATCCCTTTGAGCAGCGCGACCATCATCTTTTCGGAACTTTTGCCCAAGCTTCTGGCGCTGAAGAACCGTGAACGGGTCTGCCTGCGGCTGTCTCCTTTTATGAAAGCTATTTACCACACGTTCACCCCGGTGGTCAGGATATTTGAGCGGGCGGTGAAGCGATTGGTACCCATGTTCTCCAAGAAGACGGCCTCCTCCGATATGGATATGCAGTGGCTGCATGAGCTGCAGGCGGCCACGGCCCTGGCCCGTACGTCGCGTTTGATCGGGGCTCATCAGGAGAAGATATTATTGTCGGCGGCCCAGCTGTCCTCCCGTTCGGTCAAGGACATCGTCATTCAGATCAGCGAGGTGTCGACCATCCCGCTGGCGTCTTCCTTAAGCCAGGCTTTGGTCATAGCGCACATGGATATGCATACGCGGTTCCCGGTGTGCGCCAAGGAAGGCGACTTCCAGTCGATCGAAGGGTACGTCAATTTCAAGGACATCATTTCCGCCTTGCGCTTGAACCCTGCCGATCCGTCGGTGAAAGGCATTGTCCGTCCGATCAAGAAAGTTGCGGCCAGCAATTCGATCTCTCAGGCTCTGGAAGTCATGATCCTGGAAAAGCTCCATATTATGCTGGTCACAGGCAAAGGGGGCCAGGTCATAGGCATCGTGACGCTGGAGGATATCATTGAGGAGCTGGTGGGAGAGATCGAGGATGAGTATGACCGACTTCCTAACCATATACATCCTTTTGCCGGCGGATGGATCATGGGCGGAGGAGTGTATATGGCAACGGTTTATCAGATGACCGGCATAGCCATGCCGGATACGGCAACGCAAGAACGGCTTTCGGACTGGTGCGCGCGCAATGCGGCCGGAAAGCTTCAAGGCGGCGAGTTCATCGACGCGGAAGGCCTGCGGGTGATGCCGCGTAAATTCCGCCGGCACAAAGTAAGCGAGGCCGCGGTATCCTTGCTGGCAGGACATGACAAAGAAATAGCAGGAGGTTGAGGATGAAAGTAGTGGCGATAAACGGCAGCGCCCGCAAGGACGGCAATACGGCCATCCTGATCGAAAAGGTTTTTGTCGAGTTAAGGCGCGAGGGCATAGAGACCAGCTTGATACAACTGGCCGGAAAGCCTTTGCATGGCTGCCAGGCCTGCTACGGGTGTTATCAGAAAAAGAACGGACGTTGTGTCATCGAGGACGACCAGGCCAACCACTGCATCCAGCAGATGGTGTCCGCTGACGGGATCATTTTGGGGTCCCCGGTCTATGTGACGGATATTTCATCGGAAATGAAGGCCCTGATCGACCGGGCCTGCCTGGTGACCAGGGCCAACGGCAGCACGCTCAGGCGCAAGGTCGGAGCCGCGGTCCTGGCGGTCCGTCGCGGCGGTGCGGTGCACGCTTTCGATACCCTCAACCATTTTTTCACTATTTCGGAAATGGTCGTGGTCGGGTCTTGTTACTGGAATTTTGCTTTCGGCCGCGAAATAGGTGAAGTCGAAAAGGACGAGGAAGGGTTGCGGACGATGTCTGTGCTGGGGCAGAACATGGCGTGGCTGCTCAAGAAGATACATTGTTGTCCGTCGTGATCAAGGTCCCCGTCATTTCAGGGCATCCACCGGATCAGGATAATGAACAAGACTGCCAATGGGAATGATCATATGGACCGCGAGCAGCCCGTGAAGAAAAAGAAGTTGATAGGGGTGATCGGCGGGATTTTTGTCTTTGGCGCCTTTATGACCTTATGCGCGTTGCCTAATTATGACTGGTATAAATATTGTTTAAGCGATTTTGACCCCGCCTGGATCCCGCTGAGGTATGCCGTGTCCTGGGCTCAGCGGTTGGTGGGGTTAATAGCCGGCTTTGGATTGATCGCTCACCGCCGCTGGGCGGCCCAAATAGTTGTCTACCTGAGCATTTTTAATATTTTGACCGTCTATTGGAAATATCCTTATCAATCGTTCATAAAGCAAAGTATAATTTTGAACAGGGATTTGGGCGGTATGTTCGCCGGCATCGGGGTCCCCGAGGTCGATTTTACTTCACATGTGATGGCTGCGGTCGTTTCGGCCTATTTGATAGATTTCTTATTCTTTGGTTTTGTTGTTTTTTATCTTACACGCCCGCAGGTCAAGGAAACATTAAAGTAGCTCCCGTTTTCTCGGTCTTGTGCGTCTTGATCAAGCCGGGAGCAGCCGTGCTCTAATCTATGAGCGGCCTGCCGGGCATTCCTCCCGATCGATACTGTATTTTACTTGCCCGTGTGGCAGTTTGGTCCCGCTTATCTGTTCAGGGGGCATGGATATATCGATGGCCAAAAAGTTCGACATCTTTTCTTACGGCACAAAAATCTGGCAACATGACCGAGCTGATCTCAACCCAATGCCCAATTTGTTCTTCTGATAAAGAGGATCGGCAGGTGTATGCGGCTACGTTCTCCCCTGAACAACTGACCCCGGAACTCTTTTCTCCCCGACGGATGCCGGACCGCATTCATTATCGCATGGTGATCTGCGAGGGCTGCGGGCTGATGCGGGCCGATCCGGCATTGTCCAGCCAGGCCTTGGGATCCTATTATGAGGCCAGCGGCAGCCACGAGGCAGTTCTGGCCCGGCAGGCCGCGGCGACTTATATGGAATATTTCCGGCGTTATTTTTCCGGCTTTCCCTGCGGATCAAAAGTATTGGAAGCTGGATGCGGCAACGGAGAGTTCCTGAGAGAATTACAGCGGGACGGTTTTCATGATATTAACGGGGTTGAGCCCAGCCGGGCAGCGGCAGAGCAGGCCGGCGGTTTGAGAGATAGCATATATAACGGCATGTTCGGCCCGGGTATTTATCCGGAAGGTTATTTTGATCTCATATGCGCTTTCCATCTGTTGGATCATATCAGTGACCCGAAAAAGTTTCTTAGTGACTGCCGTGCTTATTTAAAAAGTCAAGGCCGGCTCTTCCTGATACTGCATGATGTTTCATCTTGGCCGGCTAGACTCTTGGGGCCGGCTTGCCCCGTTATCGATATCGAACACCCTTTCCTGTACAATAAGGCAACTGTGACCAGATTGCTGGAGAAGAGCGGGTTCAAGGTCCAAAAAAGTTTTCGTGTTTACAATTGTTATCCATTAAGATATTGGGTGCAGTTGACCCCCTTGGCCGGAATTTTAAAAAGGCCGCTAATGGCATTATTGCAGGGATCGGTCTTCGGCCGGGTCCCTTTGACCCTGGGGGCGGGCAATATGGGTGTGATAGCTGTTAAAAAAGATGAATGATCCCGTAGAGATTATAAGATCAAAGGCCAGGTCGATACGCCGGAACATTGTCAGCATGGCTGCCAGGGGCGGGACGGCTCATGTGGGTTCGGCGCTTTCCTGCACGGATATTTTAGCCGTGCTATATTTTCGGTTCCTGAATATAGACCCTCAGCATTGGGATTCATTTTCCTGTGACAGGTTCATCTTAAGCAAGGGGCACGCGGCCATGGCCTGGTACGCTGTCTTGGCCGAGGCCGCTTTTTTCCCGCCGGAGCAACTGTCCGCTTACGCTGTCGACGGAAGCAGTCTGGGGGAGCACCCCTGCCACGGGCTCCCGGGGGTCAAGGTGGCCAGCGGCTCATTGGGGCATGGTCTGCCGATGGCGGCTGGCATAGCGCTGGCGCAACAAATGGACAGACGTCCGGCCAGGACCTTTGTTCTTATCAGCGATGGTGAATGTAATGAAGGTTCTGTCTGGGAGTCGGCCATGTGGTGCGGACATCATCGGTTGGAAAACCTGATAGTGTTCGTTGACGACAATCAGATGCAGGCCCTGGGGCCTTCGCGCCAGATCAGCGGCCTGGACCCTTTGGCCGATAAATGGCAAGCCTTCGGGTGGGCGGTGTATGAGACCGATGGCCATGACCATGCCGCCTTGATCAAGACCACGCAGGACGCCGTTTCATTTCGGGGCAAGCCCAAGGTAGTTATAGCCCGTACCATTTTAGGCAAAGGGGTTTCTTTTATGGAGAACGATCTGCGGTGGCATTATCAGATCCCTTCATCGGGACAGCTGCAGGAGGCTCTGTCCGAACTAGGGAGGGCGAAGTGAGGACGGCTTTCATACGGACATTAGGCCAATTAGCGCAACAGGATCCCGGTCTGTTATTGTTGACCGGTGACCTGGGGTATAGATTGTTTGATGACTTTCGTGCGCAATATCCGGGGCAGTATCTGAACATGGGAGTGGCCGAGTCTAACATGGTCTCTGTTTCCGCCGGGCTGGCCCTGGAAGGCAAGCGGCCTTTTGTCTATTCCATCGCCTCTTTTTTGACCATGCGCCCGTACGAGCACATTCGTAATGATATATGCTTCCATAAAGCCCGGGTCGTTCTGGTAGCGGCGGGTGGCGGTTTTAGTTACGGCGCCAATGGCGCCAGCCATCATGCCTTGACGGATATAGCGTTGATGCGTGTTTTACCCGAGATGAACGTCTTCGCTCCCGCCGATGTTCATGAGACCGTCTGGTCCGTTAAGACCGCCTATGAACAAGCGGGGCCTTCCTATATCAGGCTCGGCCGCGGCGCCGAGCCAGCCGTGCATGCCGGAGCTCTGGAAGGCAAAGACATCCGTCAGGGGATCGTCTTGCGCGAGGGCGATGAGTTAGCTATCTTGGCCAGCGGGTTCATCCTTCCCCAGGCGTGTCGGGTCGCCGATGAGCTGGCCAAAAGGGGCCATTCGGTACGCCTGATCAGTTTTCCGCTTATAAAACCTTTGGGAACGGGTCTGGTCGTAAAGGCCTTTGAAGAATGCTCCCGGGTGTTCACTGTCGAGGAGCACGGCACGGCCGGCGGTTTCTCCGCCGCCGTTATGGAGCTGGCCTTGGCCAGGGGGTTGAGGGCTGATAAGCTTTGTCCCATAACTGCCCTGGAGACGGCCATTTATGAAACCGGTTCGCACGAGTTCCTCAGGCGAAGGGCCGGGCTTGATACGAATGGTATTTTGTCCCGCATGGAGAAAGCCATATGCTGACCGAGCGGAAGATCGCCATCATCATCGCTTGCTATAACGATGCCGGCTCTATCGTGGAAATGCTTAAGCGTATACATGCGGTGATGAAGGGAGTCACGCCGAACTATGAGATCGTGTACGTCAATGACGCCAGTCCGGACGGCGCCGAAGCGGTGTTGGCCAAGGCTTTTGCTGAAGACGCCCGTTTAACTGTTATTACGCATTCCCGCAATTTCGGAGCTCAGAACGTGTTTACCAGCGGGATCGCCAACAGCCGGTCCGATGCGGTGGTCCTGATGGACGGTGACCTGCAGGACCCCCCGGAACTCATACCTGTTTTCGTGCAGAAATGGCTGGAAGGCCACGACGTGGTATATGGAGTACGCCAGCGCCGGGAGATAGGGATGCTCTTAGGGCTGGCGTATAAGATATTTTACAGGGTCTACCAGAAACTTTCCTATGTCCCCGTGCCGCTGGATGCCGGTGATTTTTGCCTTATGGACCGCAAGGTAGCGGATATCCTGGCGGAAATGCCTGAACGGGACCGTTTTTTGAGAGGTCTGCGCGCCTGGGTCGGATTCAGGCAGACCGGCGTCCCTTATGTGAGGCCGGCGCGTTTTTCAGGTTCTTCGAACCATAACTGGCTGGATAATATGCGCTGGGCCAAAAAGGGGATATTTTCACTTTCGTTCAAACCCCTGGAATGGATCTCATACCTGGCGTTCGGAATGGTCGTGGTCAGCTGTATCGCCATCGCCGTGTACGTCTTTTTTTATTTTCGCTTTGGAGCGCCGCAGGGATTTGCGACCTTGTTGGTGGCCATTTTATTCCTGGGAAGCATCCAGCTCATGTGTCTGGCCGTGCTGGCGGAATATATGGGGCGGATCTTCGAGGAGGTCAAAGGCCGGCCCAAATATATTGTAAAAAGCATTTCCCGTCATGGACCGGAAAGATAAATTATGTTCTACGCCCTTCTTTCGTTGCTCCTGTTCTCCTGCTCGGTGATCATCCATTTATTTTATTGCCGAAACAAACCAAAAGCAGGACTTTACGTAAAGGCTTACGGGATGATCGCCTTTGTGTTTTTTTATATCTACGCCTTGGTGGCAGAGCATTGGCCATTGGCCCAGGAAGGAAGCCTTTGGAGCATGCCTTTTAAATTCACCGCCGGGGTTCTGTATTTATTGTTGGTCCCGTTCTATTTGACTTTCTACAGGCACACCCAGTGGGTCAGCCCTTCCCACAAGATCCTTTTGGCTTTATCCCGCAGAGGAGCGATGTCTTTACCGGAGATCGTGGCCAGTGTGCGGGAAGAAGATTTCATTGCCACGCGTTTGGCCGATCTGCGTGCCAGTGAATGTGTAAGTTATGACAACGGCAGGTATGTCCTCAGACCTTACGGCAAGGTCATTGTGAAGGCTTTGGAGATCATGCGATACGTTCTTGGCAGGGATATGGGGGGCTGATAGTCGATGGCTACAGATATTCTGACGGCTCTGGTGGGGTTTTTATCTTTCTTTTTTTTCTTATTTGCGCAGGCTATTTCTTATCGCCGCCAGGCGCCGGATCGCGTGTTCAGCGGTTTGAAAACTTTGGTTATGGTTTTTGCGGGGCTTCCCTTGGCCTTGACGGCAGCTCTTTGTGCTTTTAAGGTCGTAAATATATCCTGGCAGGGGGGGGTATTGATGGCGTTCTTGTCTTTCCTGATACAGGGGTTACTATGTTTCTTTTATGTGCTGACCGTTTTCGGGGCTTACGAAACATCGGTGCGCATGAGATTGTTGCGCGAGATCGCCATGGCTGGGCCGACAGGTTTGTCAGAGGGAGAAATACTACAGCGGTATAATCCTGAGATCATCACGCGGTTGCGCTTGGGCAGGCTGGCCGGCGCGGGATATTTAACCGAACAGGGCGGAGCATACAGGCTCTCTGCTTCTCGGGAGCTATTCTTTATTTTTGCTTTGCTTTCAAGTGCCGGGAAGATCTTGGCGCCCGGTAAATAAAGTTCTATGAATACTATCGTGTCAGGATCGCCACATCATAATATACTGACAGTCAGTACGACTAGTAGCTAAGAGAGCAACGTATCTCTGACCGAACGCGCCGTATAATAGAGGCGACAAGCGGCCTATGAGAGCCGCATGTTATCCCTACCGGAAAAGCAGTATCGTTGGCGAGGATGGAGTAAGTGAAGACCCTGTCAAGGCTGGGGGGCATTTTGTGAAAAAGAATTATAGGGTGTTTTGGGCGAGCGAGCTTTTTTTTACAGTTGTCATTTTCTTCATGCTTTATTCTTTGCTCACCAGGCATGGAGAGCCGGTGGCTTTTGCAGACGGGTTCATGCTGTTGTTGATTTCGGTTTTATTTGGCGTGTTCTTTTCGTTCATATATTTTTGTTTGGCCAGAAAAGAAGCAGTTGCCGATCTTATGCATGCTTTTTTTGCATGTTTATTTTCCTGGAACAGGAAGCAGGGAAGCGGGGCATCGTTCAATAAGCACAGAAGCAAAGAACCGATCTTCCCCAGGTACTATCTAAAGATTGATAAGGATCATTATGAATTGAGGGATGTCAGCTCCGCTGTCAGGGACGCAGGGTTGACCAAAGTCGTGGTAGATAGTGATGGGATTATTGTGGCTGTTGGAGATCCAGAGTCTATCGGCAAGGTAGAGAGCCTTATAGCCGAACATGCCATTTATGGCCGGAGCATTAATTGGTTTGATGAGCATAAGCGTACCATCACGGATGCCGGGGCCGGTGAAGCGGCTTTACGGTATAGTATCGCAAGATTGTCCCGGCAATTCTTTTTCGCATTCAGTCCTTGTATCATTTTTCATATTGTGAACAAAGCCGGCTATTCCCCCATGGAGATCGCCTTGATACAGGATCTAGGCAAAAAGGCCGGGGTCAAAGATGTGTACATATGGAACGGCGGGGAGCTTTCCGATTATGAGATATTCTCAGGTGAAATATTTGATGACGGATGGGTTGCCCAAAGGCCGTATTGGTTAAAGGATTATTTAAGGAAGCAGGGAGAAAAAGCAGGCCCCTGAAGAAAGCATGGCCGCTGGTTTCGCTCTTTGACCGGTTTGAAGCGAGGGGGAGGGAATGGATATCCTATTTGAATCTATTGGTTGGGCAGGGACCGGTTCTATAGTGGCGGCTTACCACCTGGTGTCATGCGGAAAGCTTAGGCCGGATAGCGCTGTTTATCATTTCTTGAATCTTGGAGGAGCGCTGGCGGTGGGGGCTAGTGCTTTTCCCAAGCAGGCTTGGCCGGCAGTAGGCTTGGAAATTATTTGGGCTGGCATTGCGTTGACGGCCTTATTCCGTATTTTTCGTGGTAAAACGCGGCCAGCATGAACAGTATCCATGGGGCTGGATAACGGCGACTTTTATAGGCTAGATTGCCCAGCACCCGGTTAAAAAGGTCGTTAGCAATATCCGAAAGTTCCGCTGCCCTGTATAGCTTTTGGGTTTTTCGCACCTTCCCGGTTTTTCATTCCTTGACTCCAGCCCAAGTATGCGTATCATAAATAGAAATTATTTCTATTTGCATGTTGATGGAGGCCCGGTCCTTACGTGCGGGCTTGATTAAACTCTTAAACCGGCCCAACCATGACCGAAGCGCAGATAAAAACACTCAAAGATAAAGGATTGAAGAACACGCCCAGGCGCAGTGCGGTCATTGGTCTGTTCGTTAAGGCCGGCCGCAGAATGGGCCCCCTGGAAGTTCACCGGCGAATATCTGGGCAGGTACCCACCCTTGGATTGCCTACGGTCTACCGTATTCTGGAGGAGCTGTACGAGGCGGGGATATTGTTGCGGGTTACTGCGGATGATCGAAGACTGTATTACACCTTGAATGCAGGGGTTAACGAGCACCGCCATTATTTTGTGTGCCGCCGTTGCAAGCGGGTAGAGGAAGTTACAGGTTGCCGTTTTGCCGAGGTGTCCAGGGATATCGAGAAAAAGCTCGGGTGCCGGGTGGAAGGCCACCTTTTTCAGTTGGAGGGGCTATGCGCGAGATGTTTGTAAGGGCTTGTGTGTTGCTCGGGGCCGTTTTTTTATGCCTGCCTTATAATATTGCGTCCGGACAGGAACCGGTGATCTCTAAACGGGTAAGAGTCGTCGCCACGCTGTTCCCGCTGTATGATTTTGTCCGCGAGGTCGGCGGGGCCAGGGTGGAGGCCGTTTTGCTCTTACCGCCCGGAGTCGAGCCGCACATGTATGAACCGAGGCCATCGGATGTGGCCACGATCAACTCGGCCGACATTTTCGTTTATACTTCCGATACTATGGAACCGTGGGTTATGCGCCTCCTGCCGTCGATAACTAACCAGAACCTCCTGATCATGGCAGCTTCGAACAGCCTTCTCAGAATAGAAGATGGCACTGTAAAGCCTGTATCCTCCAGCGAGCCGCAAGATCCGCATTTTTGGCTGGTCTTCCAGAACGACCTGGCCATTGTCGACGATATAGTGGACGACCTGGTGACGGCGGATGAAGAAGGGCGGGAGCTCTATCGGCAAAGGGCCGAGGCATATAAAGCCAGGCTGACAGACCTGGACCGGCGGTACGAGTCGGCTCTGAGGGACTGCAGGACCAGAACCATTTTTTATAGCGGGCATGCGGCATTTGGTCAGCTGGCCCGGCGTTACGGGCTGGATATGGTCTCACCTTATGCGGGATTCTCTCCGGATGCTGAACCGACGCCCAGAGCGGTGGCGGGGTTGATCAGCGGCATGAAAAGTGCGGGGGTGAAGACTGTTTTTTTCGAGGAGCTTATAGACCCTAAGATAGCCCGGATCATTGCCGATGAGACCGGTGCGGCAGCGGAGCTTTTATCTGCCGCCCATAATGTTACCGAGGAGGAGTTGCAGCTCGGTGTGACATTTTTGGCTATCATGGAAGATAACTTGGCTAAATTACGTAAAGGCTTGGAGTGCCGATGAACATCCTGGTCGCGAATAATTTGACAGTTAGGCTGCAGGGGGCGGATGTGCTTTCCCAGGTCAGCGTGGCCGTTGCTTCGGGAGATTATATCGGCATTGTCGGGCCCAATGGGTCGGGAAAAACCACTTTGGTAAGAACGGTTCTGGGGCTGGTCGACACATATTCCGGAGAAGTCGAATTGCTCGGACGAAGGTTGCGGGAATATCCGGACTTCTCGGGTGTGGGGTATCTTCCCCAAAAGACCATATTGGCTGATCAGAGGTTCCCGGCCACGGCGAGCGAGGTAGTCGCTTCGGGGTTGCTGGTGAAAAAGCCGTTCCCGCGTTTTCTGACGGCGCAGGACCGCCGCAATGTTAGCGAGGTCATGGAAACGATGGGCATACAGGATATCCGGCAAGAGCCTATCGGTTGTTTGTCCGGCGGACAGCAGCAGAGGGTCCTGTTGGCCCGCGCCCTGGTCGGCCAGCCCAGGCTCTTGGTCCTGGATGAGCCTACAGCAGCCCTTGACCCGCAGTCACGCGAGATGTTCTATGCCGTCATACGGCATTTGAACAAGGAACACGGCACTACCGTACTACTGGTTTCGCATGATATCTCCACGGTCGGACAGGTTGCTTCAAAGTTATTATATCTGGACAGGCGGGTCATCTTTTTCGGCGGTTTTGATGAGTTCTGCAAGTCGGAGGTCATGACCGGCTATTTTGGCAAGGAGACCCAACACGTGATATGCCACAGGCATTGAACTGCTCAGCGGGGTAAAGAGTGGAAAACATTTTTTTACAGATCCAGCAGGCGTTAGCGTTCGGTTTTATACAGCGGGCGATCATAGCCGGAAGTTTTATAGCCTTCATCTGTTCTCTTTTGGGGCTTTTTCTCGTCTTGAAGCGTTTTGCTTTGATCGGTGACGGCATCGCTCATGTTGGTTTCGCTGCGGTCGCGCTGGGACTTTTTCTTCACCAGTCTCCGTTGGTCTTTTCGGTGCCGCTGGTGGCGGTCGCTTCGCTGCTGATCCTGGAGCTGGCGGAGCGCGGCAAGGTCTTTTCCGACACATCGATCGGGATAGTCTCTTCTTCTTCGGTAGCCGTGGGTGTGATGCTGGCGAGCCTGGCCAAAGGATTTAACGCGGACCTGTTCAGTTATCTTTTTGGGAACATTTTGGCGGTCAGCGCTTCCGAGGTCAGGATGGCGGTGACGCTCTCTCTCATTGTTCTGATACTGGTGGCAATCGCTTACCATGATCTTTTTGCTATTGCTTTCGATGACGAACTGGCCAAAGCCTCGGGAGTCCGTACCAGATTGATCAACCGTCTTTTGGTGGTCATGACCGCGATAACTGTTGTCTTGGGGATACGTCTGGTCGGGACCATGCTGGTATCAAGTCTGATCATCCTGCCCGCGTCCACGGCCTTACAGCTTGTTAAAGGATTCAGGGCCGCGATATTTTACGCCGCGTTTGTCGCGGTAGGTTCGGTGTGGGCCGGTATCTTTTTGTCTTATATCTTAGATCTGCCCACGGGGGCGACTATTGTGCTTTTGAATTTGGCGGCCTTTTTGTCGGCGTTGTTCTTATCACGATGGAGGAAATGAATCAATATCCTGCTTGTTAGCAAATGAAGGAGCGCTGCAATTTTGTATAACAGGTGTAGCTCGGATAATCAGGATGAAGCAAGGAATAAAGTTTGCTGTATGTGTGCGGGATCGCGGGATATTCTGAATATTAATATGAACGAGGTTAAAGAGGAGAATTAACATGGTAAAGAGATTGTTCATGCTGGCGCTTTGTGCCGGTTTTGTGACGGGGCCTTGGGCAGCCATGGCGCAACCGGAGCCGACCGGCATGGAGGACAGGATTGCGGTCGAGGAGAAGAAGATTGAAGAAGCGGCCGGGATCAGCCCTGAGCAGCACCAGAAAATACAAGTCTTAGTCAGGGAATCCAAGGAAAAGCAAAGGGCCCTTAATGAAAGTCTGCAGGAAAAGAAGGCTGCCTTAAAGGACGAGCTGGAAGTCGACGGTAACATAGACAGAAAGAAAGTGGACGGGTTGGTGGCCGATATCAAGTCTCTGCAAGGGCAGATGCTGGATAATCGCGTCGAGCAGACCATCAAAATGAGAGAGGTTCTGACTAACGAGCAGTATGCAAAGTTAAGGGAAGTTCATAATGAGCGCAAGGCCGAGAGGGGCATGTGGGGCAAGACGAGAGGCCGGATGGGGGACCGTAAAATGGAGTCTGGCTATTGAGGCAAGGCGTTAAGGTTTTTATTACGGGCAGGCCGCAAGCCTGCCCGTTTTTATTGTTCCAAAGGGCAGAAACTATGCCTGTCAAGGCGCAGAGTGGAACGGCATGGAATTAAAAAGGTGGTTATCGGTGAAAAATAACAGGATAAAATTTGTCTGACATATCGCGGGGTCATTTGCTATAGTAACTCTCAGGTCTGCTTGCTATGAAACTATCGTATATTCAATTGATGTTAATAGTTCGATCATAATGGCGGACCGGGAAGGTTTTTTAGTTTAATAAATTCACCAGGTACAGAGGCAATGTCAGGAATGAATAACGGCGGATATTTTCTAAGGAGGACAATGAGAACGCTCGCTTTGTTAGGTTTATGGTGGGCCATTTCTACCGGCCCCTCTTTTGCCAGAGAATGCAGAATGGGGTATGAACCTCCGACGGCATCTTTTAATGTCCAGCTCGAGGATGTGCAAAAAGCGGATATTGACGCTGCTGAAAGGGCTGCAGTGGCAGAGAAGATGTCGGCTTTTCAGGCTAAAGGGGCAAGGCTGAGGGCAGAGTTCAGGGAACTCAGTGCGGATATGGCAATGATGCTTTCGGGGCCGGCGCCGGACCGCTCCAAGGTCGATCAAGTGGCGGAGAGAATGAGCGAGATCATCAGCGAGATCCTTGCCGCGGACGTCGCTTTTAGCGCGGAAATGGAAGATCTTTTTCGGGCCGGTACTTTCCGGAAGGCCAAAAAAATATCCCGTCACCGTTCAATCCCCTGCGATGATTCGATAGCTGTTCCCAGGATGCGCTATGTCCTGTCGGGTAAAGAAAAATCTGTTATTGGCCTGCAGGGAGATGAGCTGAAATATTTGGGCGATTTTGATCGCAGAGATGCTTATTTCTTTTCTGAAAAAATGCGCGTGCGTGCAGCTCTGGACCGCGCCTTTAAGGCAAAGGCCATAGAACGCGAATTGTTGGATTCGCTGGTGGAGGAGTGGGCCAGGTTGACCAGGCAGCAGATCATTAATCGGCTGGACCGTTATTTCTATGCGGATAATGTAATGTTCTCTACGGAGAGGATGGAGAAATTGCGGGCTTTTAATGCCAAGCATGCCAGACCTGTCTTACGAGAAAAATAGTTTTTTCACAACGAAATTCAAGCGTCAAAAAAGTTTTTATACCCTCCTGGATATGACGGCACAAGAAATTATTAAGGCCTTAGCCCTTAAACCACATCCCAAAGAGGGGGGGGGTATTATATCGAGACCTACCGTTCAGAGGAGGCTATTACCGGGATCCCCAATCGTTATCTTCAACGCAGCAAAGGGTTTTCGACTGCAATTTATTATCTATTGACCTCCCAAACATTTTCCAGGATGCACCGTTTGCTCAGCGATGAGGTTTTTCATTTTTATGCCGGGGCCCCTGTTCGCATGCTTTTATTGTTCCCCGAAGGTCGTTACGAAATTCGCATATTGGGATCGTCCATATTGTCAGGCCAAGAACCTCAAGTGATTGTCCCAAAAGGTGTTTGGCAGGGGTTGTGTCTTGTTGAAGGTGGTGAATTCGCCTTGTTGGGAACTACCGTTGCGCCGGCTTTTGAATATGAGGATTATGAAGAGGGGGAACGCAACAATCTTATAGAAAAATACCCAGCTCAAAAAGAGCTGATAATCAGGCTAACTCCATAGAATAAATTCAAAATATTATATAAATTAATACAAGATAATAAGTTATAAAACATTAAAACTTACAGTTGGCAGATATTAAGGCTTATTCCGTCGATGAAGGAATACCATGTTCAAGCGGAAAGAAATCTGTTGACTTGACAAGATGGCAGCGTATAATTCTAAAAAGTTCCGAGATGTAAGTTCTTTTCATTCAAGAGCTTATCGAGCATTTCTTGGTCGCCCTAGAGGGGAGGGGACATGTCCAAGCCTGTCGACAAATATGGAATAGCCGCTGATATGAGCAAGGATGACATAAAGGCATCCTTGCACGACATCAGGACTCACTACCTTGCCAAAAACCAAGTCACTGCAACAACTTTAGATAATTTTCAAGCCCTTGCTTTGACGGTACGTTACCGGATCGTAGATCACTGGATGAAGACTCAGGCCCGGTATCACCAAAATAATGTCCGTCGCGTATATTACCTGTCAATGGAGTTTCTTATCGGACGGCTGCTAGGTAACTATATGTTCAATCTGGGCAAGGAGAAAGATATTGAAGCGGCCTTGCGCGAGATGGATATAAATCTCGATGAGATCAGAAGCGTTGAAATGGACGCTGGCCTGGGCAACGGCGGTTTGGGGCGGCTGGCAGCCTGCTTCTTGGATTCGATGGCGACCCTCGGCATACCTGCCCAAGGTTATGGCATCCGTTACGATTATGGTATTTTTAACCAGAAGATAAAGGATGGCTTCCAAGTTGAGCTGCCCGATGAATGGATGCGTAACGGGAATCCCTGGGAGATCCCTCGTCCAGAGTATGCTGTAAAGTTGCATTATTATGGCCATATAGATAATGCGGCCAAGTCCGGGGCGCGCTGGGTAAACGCCGAAGCTGTGATGGCCGTTCCTTACGACATACCGATCCCTGGATATAAGAATGATGTGGTGAATACGTTGAGGCTTTGGTCGGCCCGCTCGACGGATGAATTCGAATTCGATTATTTTAACCATGGTGATTATGAGAAAGCGGTCCAAAAAAAGATTCACTCGGAAAGCATTTCCAAGGTCCTGTATCCCAATGATAACGTGAGCCAAGGGAAAGAATTGCGCTTGAAGCAGGAATACTTTTTCACCGCGGCGTCGATCTCGGACATTATCCGCCGACATAAAGCCGATAAGAACGATATGCGCAAGCTGCATGAGAAAGTCTGCATTCAGCTTAACGACACTCATCCGGCCCTGGCAGTTGTGGAACTGATGCGCGTTCTGATCGATCAGGAGGGACTGGGCTGGGAAGAGGCCTGGGCTATCGTCACCAAGACGTTTGCTTATACCAACCATACCCTTATGCCGGAGGCTTTGGAGTGCTGGACCGTCCCGCTGATGCAGTTCGTCCTCCCCCGACATCTGGAGATCATTTATGAGATCAATCACAGATTTCTGCAGGATGTGGAGAAGAAATTCCCTGGCGATAATGAACGTCTCCGCCGGATGTCGATCATTCAAGAGGGCGATCCCAAGCGGATCCGCATGGCGCATCTGGCAATAGTGGGCAGTTTTTCGGTTAATGGAGTGTCCGCGCTGCATACCGACCTGCTCAAGACCCAGCTGTTCCGTGATTTTTATGAGATGTTCCCGAGGAGGATAAACAACAAGACCAACGGCATAACCCCTCGGCGCTGGCTGCTCAAGGCCAATCCGAAACTGTCGGAACTTATCACCGAAACTATCGGTGACAAGTGGGTGACCGATCTGGATCAGTTGCAAGCTTTGGGGCAGCATGCGAACAGCAAGGAATTCTGCCGTCGGTGGCGGGCGATCAAACAGGCCAACAAGGTGGCGTTGTCCGATTACATAATTAAAACCATGGATATGCCGATCGACCCCAATTCCATGTTCGACGTACAGGTTAAGCGCATACATGAATATAAGCGCCAGCTGATGTTTGGTTTTTATATCCTTTCCCAGTATCTGAGCTTGAAGAATAATCCGCATGCGTTCGTGCAGCCGCGGACCTTCATGGTCGGCGGCAAAGCCGCGCCGGGATATTACGTGGCCAAATTGATCATAAAGTTCCTTAACAGCGTTGCTGATCTTATCCAGAAGGACAGGTTTGTTCGGGAGAGGATACGGTTGCTGTTCTTGGAGAATTACCGTGTTTCTCTGGCAGAGAAGATCATTCCTGCCGCTGAACTTTCTGAGCAGATATCAACCGCCGGCATGGAAGCGTCGGGTACCGGCAACATGAAGTTTATGCTTAACGGCGCACTCACTATAGGCACATACGACGGCGCCAATATCGAGATGAACGAACAGCTGGGCGGCAATGATATTTTTATTTTCGGGCTGCGGGAGAACGAGGTTTTGGATCTGCGTAGCAAAGGATATGATCCGCGCACGGTCATAAAGGCTTCCCCCGTGCTGAGGGAGATCTTCACTATGCTGGAGAACGATGCGTTCTCTCCGGGCCAGCCGGGACTGTTCGATCCCCTTCTGGATACTCTGTATCGCGGGGATTTCTTTATGGCCTGTGCCGACTTTGATGCCTATCTTAAAACGCAGGATGCTGTTTCGCAAATATACAGGGACCAGGATGCCTGGACGCGCATGTCTATCAATAACGTTTCACGGGCCGGCTTTTTTTCGAGCGACCGTACTATAAAAGAATACGCCAAGGATATTTGGCAAGTGTAGTTTGCTTTTAAGTTTCCTATTCAAGGAGGATGACATGGAAAAGACAAAGACAAGGTCAGCAAAAAAGATAACCGATACGGTAAAGAAGATCGTCGGGATCGCAGATGACAAGCCAGCCGCCTTAAAGAAGGCTTCCGCCAAGAAAGAGATAAGCCAGGAAGAGCTTGGTCGGCGGATCCAGGATAAGGCCTATGAGCTTTATGTGAAACGCGGATGTACACCCGGCGACCCGCAGAATGATTGGTATGAAGCTGAGCGTCTGGTCAAGGCTGAACTTCATATCAATTGATGTTTCTCTGTTACAGGCAGGGCGCGTCCCGATAAGGCCATAGAGCGGTCAGGCTGATTATGGATAGGGGCAAAGAGCGGCCTTTTGGCCATACTGAAATTATCCGGATCCTGCGGCAGGGACATGATCACGGATTGTACTTTTTAATGAATAGCTATAATTGAGAAAGGGCGATGTATAGTTGATGGCTTTCATGTGGTGATGATATCGCCGGAGAGCATGTCCGGGAGCCGCGTTATAGGTGGCCAGCCCGGACAGCCAGGGGGCCGGAGGTGAACATAGATCGTTATGGACAACTTTGATAAGAGGGAAAAATATGCCATCCGTCGTGGTTCAGCCGTCCAGAAAAGTTGCGAACGAGAGCCATACTATAACGCAGGAACAAAAAACAATAGTAATTGACGAGGTTAAGGATCTGATCAAGGAGGAAGATGTGTCCCATAATCTAACCGATTTTGATATTTATCTATTGAAACAGGGCAACTTCTTCAAGATGTACGAAAAATTGGGTGCCCATATCATAGAACGACAGGGAGTCAAGGGGGTGCTGTTCGCTGTCTGGGCGCCTAATGCTGAGCGAGTGTCAGTTATCGGTGATTTTAATAGCTGGCGGCATGACGCAACGCCGTTGAGCCCACGCTGGGATGGATCAGGGATATGGGAAGGTTTCGTGCCCGACTTGGCACACGGCACGCCGTACAAGTATGCTATCCGCACGAAACAGGGCAACTTGCTGGAAAAGGCGGACCCGATGGGCTTTCATTCCGAGGTGCCTCCCAAATCCGCCTCCCTGGTATGGGATACCCGTTATGAATGGAACGATTCCGCATGGATGGCGTGCCGCAAGGAGCGCAATGCCCTTGACAAACCCATGTCGGTATATGAAGTGCATCTGGGCTCCTGGATGCGGTCACCCGAGAACGGGGGAAGGTCGCTCACTTATATCGAGCTATCCGAAAAGCTGGTCGAATATGTCAAGAAGATGGGATATACCCACGTTGAACTTATGCCGGTAATGGCCCATCCCTTTCAGGGCTCATGGGGGTATCAGACCGTCGGATATTTTGCGCCGGCATCTTTTTTCGGCGGGCCGCAGGACTTGAAACATCTTATCGATAAGTTACATCAGAACGATATTGGTGTTATTCTCGACTGGGTCCCTTCACATTTTCCCAATGACGGCCACGGGCTATGGCAATTCGACGGGACCGCCCTTTATGAACATGAGGACATGCGTAAAGGGTTTCATCCTGACTGGAAGAGCTCGATATTCAACTACGGTCGCGTTGAAGTTAAAAGCTTTCTGATCGCCAGCGCTCTGTTCTGGCTGGAACAGTATCATGCCGACGGTCTTCGTGTGGATGGCGTGGCTTCGATGCTCTATTTGGATTATTCCCGCCAGGAAGGCGAATGGATACCTAATTGTTTCGGGGGGCGTGAAAATCTGGAAGCCATTGCTTTTATCAAATGTCTGAACGAGACCGTCTACGGCGCGTTCCCTGACATACAGATGGTGGCGGAGGAGTCGACCGCCTGGACCAAGGTATCTAAGCCGACCTGGGATGGCGGGCTGGGTTTTGGCCTGAAATGGAACATGGGCTGGATGCATGACACGCTGGTCTACTTCACCAAAGACCCGATCTATCGCAAGTTCCATCATAATCAGCTTACTTTCGGCCTTTTATACGCTTTCACGGAGAACTTCATGCTTTCCTTGTCTCACGACGAGGTTGTGCACGGCAAGGGGTCTTTGCTCAGGAAGATGCCGGGCGACGATTGGCAGAAGTTCGCCAACCTGCGTCTTTTGTTCGGGTACATGTTCGGCATGCCGGGAAAGAAATTGCACTTCATGGGCGGGGAGTTCGGCCAGTGGGATGAATGGTATTACGACAAGAGCCTGGATTGGCATTTGGTGCAATGGGGGCCGCATCAGGGGATCCAGAAGCTGATGCAGGACCTTAATCACCTGTATCGCAGGGAACCGGCTTTTTACGAGGATGATTTTACCTACCATGGATTCGAATGGGTCGATTGCGGCGACTGGCAGGGCAGCGTACTGACGTTTATCCGTCATGGCAAGGACCCGGACAATAAGATCCTTGTTTGTTGTAATTTTACTCCCGTAGTGCGTACGAATTACAAGGTCGGGGTTCCCAATCCGGGTCGTTGGGTCGAATTGTTGAATTCCGATGCTGCGGAGTACGGTGGCAGCGGGAAGGGAAATTATGGACAGGCCATGACCTCGCAACAATCGGCCAATTCACGTCCCTATTCGTTAAGCCTTACTTTACCTCCGCTGGGGGTCGTCTTTCTGAAATGGGAAAAAGAAAAAAAGAAAGATGAAGAAAAAGATAAAGTGAAAGAAGGATAAGGAGCGCAATATGAAAGTCCGTTACTTGATTGTCCTGGGTGCGCTGATGTTATTGTCCGCGACTTCAGCTGGCGCTGAATCTCTGGATGCGTCATCGGCCATAACGGAAGCTGTCGTATATCCATCGTCAGCCCGCGTGACGAGGACGACCAAAGTAACACTTAAAGAGGGGAGCCATACCGTCCGTTTCAAAGGGGTGCAGCCGGTGTTTGATGAGAATTCTATCTCGGTCTCAGGAAAAGGGACGGCGGTAGTAAAGATCCTGGGAGCTGGCATCAAGACGGAGCAGTTGGTCGAGTCGCCAGACCAGCGCGTAAGGGAACTGGAAAAAAAGATCCAGGATATCGATGACGAGATAAGCCGGATGCAGGGGGAAGGCAACTCTTTGGCGGACAAAAAGGCTTTTTTAGACTCTCTCCGGCTGTTCTCAGGCGGCCAGCTCCCGAAGGACCTGGTCACCAAGGTCCCCACTGCGGAAGAGCTTAAAGGGACGCTGGCCTTTCTGGAAAGTGAACTTAAGACCTATGCCGATGCCAGGCAGGGCTTGAATATTAAATTACGCGACGCGGCCAAAGAGCGCCAGGCGCGGCAGAATGAGCTGGACCAGATCCGTTCCGGGGTGGCCAGGGAAGAGCGGGTGCTGGCGGTAGACCTGGAATGCGAGAAGCCGGGAGAATTGGATCTGGAGGTGGCTTACACACTTCCGGCGGTGTCATGGTATCCGCTGTATGACGCCCGGGTGGAGTTCTCTAAGGGATCGGCTGTGTTGAGCGCTTATGCGGTGGTCCGGCAGACCACCGGTGAGGATTGGTCCAATGTGAATCTTACCCTTTCGACATCCAGGCCATCGGTCGGCGGGCGGATGCCGGAATTGAATCCATGGTACTTGAGACCCTATGTTGCCCGTCGTGAGCGGAACGTCATGTTGGATGCGGTGGGAGGGGTGGCGAGGAGTAAGGCCGTAATGACTGAGACCGCGGAGTACGCCATGGAGGAGCCAGAGATGTTAGCCCCTGCAGCCATGCCCATGAAGCGTAAGGCGGAGGTGGCGTACGCGCAGTCCATGACCGCGGGCGCTTCTTTGGTATATAAAGCAGCGCGTCCGGTGACGGTTAAATCGGATGGCAGCGATGTCCGCGTTCCATTGATGGTGCAGACGCTGGAGGTGGCATTCGAGTACGCCGCCACGCCGAAGCTGTCGCCGTATGCTTATCTCAAGTCAACGGTGAAGAACGGGCCGGATGACCAGATGTTAGCCGGCAGGGTCAATGCTTTCCTGGACGGAACATATGTCGGCGCTTCGGACATACAAAAGACCATCGCTCCCGGCGAGGGTTTTGACCTTTACCTGGGAGTGGATGAGGGCGTGGTGGTAAAACGCGAACTGATCGAGGAAAAGACGGATGATACCTTGATAGGATCTATCCCCTCACCGACCAAGAAAGTTGCATATAAGTATAAGATCACGGTCGAGAATTATAAGCCGCGGACCGTTACGGTCAAACTATTCGACCAGATACCCGTTGCTCAGGACGATAAGATAAAGGTCGTCAGGGTCCAGCCCAGCGTCAAGCCCGATACTGAGAAGTACAAGGACCGGGAAGGGGTTTATGTCTGGACGTTGTCATTGCAGCCGAAAGAAAAGAAAGAATTATATCTTTCTTACGTAGTGGAATATCCGCGTGATTTAAGTATTGAAGGATTATAATTCGACTATATAGTAGAGGGTAAGCGGAGGGGCCCGGAAGGGTTCTTTACGCTTACCTTTTTTAGTTTATCGGGAACTCCCCGGTGTCTGGAAATTTAATGAGCGGAAATCCATTAAAAGACGAGTAGAAAATAAACTAAAGAGATATCCTGCCAGCCTTTATTACTTAAAGACGGTCAGAACGGGGGGTTTTCTCTTGCAGTTCTATAATTTGTTATTGAACGATCGATCGATATTTTGCGGATGTTCTTTTCGCAAACTGTGAACAGAAAGGGATTGTTGTGAACAGGCATGTATGTATCCACGGACATTTTTATCAGCCCCCGCGTGAAAATCCCTGGTTGGAAGAGGTGGAGCTGCAGGAATCCGCTCTGCCTTATCATGACTGGAATGCCCGCATTACGGCTGAGTGTTATGCCCGGAACGGGGCTTCCCGGATTATGAACAGCCAGGGGCAGATCGTGGAGATAGTAAATAACTATTCCAAGATCAGTTTCAACATCGGCCCCACGCTCATGTCCTGGATGGAGAAGGAGGATCCGGAGGCCTATAGGTCTATCCTGGAAGCCGACCGCTTGAGCCGGCAGCGCTTTTCCGGTCACGGTTCGGCCTTAGCACAGGTTTATAACCATATCATAATGCCGCTGGCCAACTCTCGTGACAAGCGGACGCAGATACTCTGGGGGATCCGTGATTTTGAGTATCGTTTCGGGTCCCGGCCGGAAGGCATGTGGCTGGCAGAGACCGCGGTCGATCTGGAGAGCCTGGACATAATGGCCGAGCAGGGCATCAAGTTCACGATATTAGCCCCGCATCAGGCCAAACGTGCCAAAAGGATCGACGAGAGCCGGGAATGGAATCCGGATGACGCGAATTATATCGACCTAAGGAGGCCGTATTTATGCAGGCTGCCGTCGGGGAGATCGATAGCGATATTTTTTTATGACGGCCCTATCTCGCGGTCGGTCGCCTTTGAGGGGCTGCTGCACAGCGGAGAAAGCCTGGCCAGGAGAATAGTGGGGGCTTTTGACCTTCAAGCGGAGGAAAACCAGCTTGTGCATATTGCCACGGATGGCGAGTCTTACGGGCATCACCACAAGTTCGGGGACATGGCATTGGCATATTGTCTGCATTATATCGAGAAGAACAGCTTGGCGAAGCTGACAATTTACGGCGAATACCTGGAACGCAACCCTCCCGAGTACGAGGTTGAGCTCGTGGAGAATACTTCCTGGAGCTGTATCCATGGTATTGAACGCTGGCGTGATAATTGCGGTTGCAACAGCGGAGCCAACCCAAGCTGGAACCAGGAGTGGCGGGGGCCATTACGCAAGTCATTGGATTGGCTCCGTGACCGGGCCGCCGTGATCTACGAACGCGAACTGAAAGGACTGGTGGCGGACTATTGGGCGTTCCGTGATTCTTATATCGAAGTGATCCTGGACCGGAGCAGATATAATGTAGACCGTTTTTTGTCGCAGCGGGTGAACAAGGTCCTAAGTCCGGAAGAGAAGAACAAAGTGCTGCGTTGCCTGGAAATACAGCGGAACGCTCTCCTGATGTATACCAGCTGCGGTTGGTTCTTTGATGATATATCCGGCATTGAAACGGTTCAGATCATCAAGTATGCTGCCCGCATTATCCAGCTCATACGACGGGTTACGGGCGAGGACCTGGAACTGGGTTTTATTGAGTTGCTGGGTAAAGCCAAGAGCAACGTCCCCCAAGCGAACAATGGCGCTCGTATTTACAAGTCTTACGTCGAGCCATCGATAGTGGACATCTTGCGCGTCGGGGCGCACTATGCCATGAGTTCGCTTTATCATGACTACCCGCAGGATGCCCGCTTATACTGCTTTTCCGTGCATCGGCTGGCCTACGACAAGCAGGCCGTGGGGAAGCTGGAACTGGTGGTGGGGTGGGCCGAGATAGTTTCCGAGATCACGTGGACCAGTTTTCAGGTCTATTTTGTGGTGCTTCATCTGGGGGACCAGAATTTTATTTGCGGTGTCGATTATTTCCGCGATGAAGAAAGCTACAACAAGATGCAAGCGGATGTCTCGGCTGCTTTTGCCGAAGGAGATATCCCGCTCTCGATCCAGGCCATCAACCGGTATTTCGGGGCCAAGAATTATTCGTTGTGGCATCTATTCAAGCACGAACAACAGACCATATTGGACCAGATATTCGATTCTACCATGCAGGAACTGGAATCCTCTTTCCGTCAGATATATGACGACCATTTTTCCCTGATTAGGATGATAAACGAGAATCATTTGCCGCTGCCCAAGGCCCTGGCTAATGTGGTCGAGTTTGTTCTTTTGAGAGACCTTACAAAGCTGTTATCGATGAACGAGGTGCCCCTTGACCGGCTGGGCCGATTGGTGAAAGAGATAAACCGCTGGCAGTTCAAGCGGGATAAGGAGCAGCTGGACTTTCTGGGGGCAAAGAAAATGAACGAGCTGATGTCCCGCTTCCGGAAGAATACCGATGATGTTGCGCTATTGCAGTATATGGTTGATATCATTAAGCTGTTGAGGGCCCTTCGCTTGGATATGGAAATATGGAAAGCGCAGAATATCTACTACGCGATCGGGCAGGAGGTGTATCGCAAGCGGCTGGCTGCGGTCGAGAAAGATGGTGACGCTCGGCGCTGGCTGGAGGCGTTCGAGCAACTGGGTGAAATATTAAAGGTTAAGATCGGCTGAGATGTTTCGACGATCATAAATAATTTGTTGGGCAGGCTTAAGAAGCTTAAAGCAGGGTGAAATATGACAGCAGGCGTTATAGACATAGGCTCCAATTCCATCAAGTTACTGATAGGGGAGACGACCGAAGCCGACATCATGATCCTGGAGGCGTTAAAGAATATCGCGCCCATAGGCCGCTCCACCTTTTTGAAAGGGTATATTTCTCAGGAGCCGATAAATCTTACCATCAACATTCTGGAGAAGTATAAGAAGATACTTAACGAATATCAGGTCAAACAGGTCTTCGTGATCGCGACAACTGCCGTGCGGGAGGCCGCCAATCGGAATATTTTTGTGGATACGGTCCGACGCAAGACCGGCTTCGAGATCGAGGTCTTGAACGTGGGAGACATTGTCTATTACATAGATGCTTATATTTCCTATAAGCTGAAGGACACTTATCCGATACATAACAAAAATCTTCTTATATGTGAAATGGGTGCCGGCAGCGTGGATGTTTCCCTTTTAAAGAAAGGGTTCACGGTAATGAATGCCGGGTTGGCCTTGGGATCTTTAAGGTTCAGGCAGTTGATGGGCAAAATCTCCGGGAGCAAGGAAGAAACCACCGAGGCCTTGCAGGAGTATATCGAGAACGAGTTCAGCTATCTTAAGCGCCGCATGCCTCGCGCTCAGATTGACGACATCTTTCTGATCGATGAAAATCAGGAATATCTGCGGGCGATCCTCCCGAACAGGAAGATCGCGACGAATTTCTTCCAGTTCGGTATACAGGACGTGGAGAAGATCATTGCTGACCTGACCGACAAGACCGTCGATGAGATAGCCAAGGCCTACAATATGCCGGCGGAGGCGGCCGATTCGTTGTTGCCCTATATGATCATCCTGAAGATGTTCTTTGCTTTGACGCAGAATCCCCATGTTTACATATTGGAAACATCTCTGGCCGAGGCTATTCTGGCCAACAAGATACTGGGGCTGGAGCTTACCAAGCGGTATAACAAGACCAACCAGCTTATCTCGGCGGTGAGTTCCATATGCGAGCAGTACGACGTTGATATCGATCACGCCAAACACACAGCGCATATCGCTAAGGTTCTGTTCGATGGGCTGGCGAAACAAATAGGCCTGGAACAGAGCGAACTGCTGTATTTGACCCTGGCGGCTTATCTGCATGATATAGGTAAATTCATCTCTAATCGTTCACACCATAAGCATTCGGAATATGTGATCAACTCCTTGAACCTTTCCAGGCTGAACGACGAAGAGATCAGGATCATTGCTTGTGTGGCCCGTTACCACCGTCGGGGGGAGCCGGCGAAGTCGCATGAGGTCTACAACAGTCTGGCCGAGGACAAGCAGATCGTGGTCCAGAAACTGGCTTCCCTTTTAAGGCTGGCCAACGCCATCGATCATTCTCATAAGCAGAAAGTGAAGAATCTGCATGTTCAGGGCGGCGATTCCGATGCCATTACCATACAAGTCGATACCAAGGAAAATTTCCTTTTGGAAAAGAACGATTTCAATGAAAAGAAAGATCTCTTCGAAAAGATCTCCGGCAGTCGCATAAAGCTGGTCATCAACGAGAATTTCTAAAGGCCCCAATGCCCACATCAAAGTTCGAGGATAAGGATAAATATATACATCGTGATCTGAGCTGGCTCATGTTCAACGAGCGGGTTTTGGAGGAGGCGCTCGAGGGCGGGAACCCCTTGTTGGAACGGGCGCGATTCGTCGCCATCGCCATGAATAATCTGGACGAGTTCCTGATGACGCGCTACGCCGGCATCAAGCGCCTTCTGGATGCGCATTATAACCAGCAGGATGCGTATGGTTATTTTCCTACGGATATCTTTAGGCAGCTGCGTGAACGGCTCGAGGACTTCATACGGAAGGCATACGCACATTGGGAAGGGAAGCTCAAGGCTGAGCTCGGGGAGGAAAATATTTTTCTGCGCAAGCTTTCTGAGCTTAACAGCGAGCAGCAGAAGTTCGTTAAGCGTTTCTTCGAGTCTTCACTTTACCCCATCATAACGCCTATGGCCATAGACCAGGGGCATCCTTTCCCGGTCCTGGCATCACGCACCATGGCTTTTGCCGTTCACCTTTCACGCGCGGAAGAGATGCATCTGGCCGTTATGCCCGTACCGGTGAACGTCCCGCGTCTTATAAAACTGCCTTCTGCCAAAGACGCGTATGAGTTTATTCTGGTCGACGAGATCCTGCGCGAGAACCTTAAGTCGTTCTTCCGCGGCTACGACATAGTCAGCGTTACGCTTTTCAGGCTGATCCGCGACAGCGAGCTTTCGGTGGACGAAGAGCTTTCTCCTAATCTGCTCAAGTCTATTGAAGAGAACGTGAAGAAACGTACCCGGGCGAGGGTCATACACCTATCGGTGGAGAAAGATTGCGTCGATAATTTACTCGGCGCCTTGACGGAGGCCCTGGATTTCCCCAAGGAAGAAGTGTCTTTTTTATCCGGCGAATTCGATCTTACCTTTTTGTTCAGTCTGGCCGGACAGGTTTTGGAGCCTAAATTGGTGTACCCGGCTCACGTTGCCCCCAAGCTGGCATACGAGAATATCTTTGACCGCATCCGGGAGGGTGATTTTCTGCTGCATGTGCCTTATCAGTCGTTCCAGCCGACGGTCGATCTGCTGAGGGCAGCCGCCACCGACCCAGATGTCATGGCCATCAAAATGACCTTGTACCGGGCCAGCGAGGATTCGGAGATAATATCCGCCCTGCAGGAAGCGGCCAAACGCAAGAAGCAGGTGACGGTCCTGGTGGAGATAAAAGCCCGTTTCGACGAAGAGAAGAATATCGGATGGGCCCGGCAGCTGGAAGAGGCCGGCTGCCATGTCATTTACGGTATCCCCGGAATGAAGATACATTCCAAGATAACATTGGTGGTGAGGCGAGAAGAGGACCGTACCCGCCGTTATGTGCATCTTTCGACGGGGAATTATAACGAGAAGACGGCGCGTGTGTATACCGATGTGGGATATTTCACCGCGAACGATGATTTTGCCAGGGATATTTCCGATGTCTTCAATGTCATAACCGGTTATTCCCAGCCTGCCCGCTGGAAGAGGGTCATTTCGTCCCCCTACGATCTGAGGGAATATTTCTTTGAACTTATCGATAAGGAAATAGCTTTTCATAAGGAGCATAAGAACGGATCCATTGTTGCCAAGATGAATTCTTTGGAGGACACGAAGATCATAGACAAGCTCTACGAGGCCTCTCAAGCCGGGGTTAAAATCAATCTGATCGTGCGCGGCATCTGCGTGCTGGTGGCGGGAGTCCCGGGGCTGAGCGAGACGATCACGGTTAAAAGTCTTGTCGGCCGTTTCTTGGAGCATTCCAGGATCTATGTTTTTAATAATAATTCCGACCCGCGGGTATTCTTATCGTCGGCGGACTGGATGAGGCGTAATTTCGACAGTCGTATAGAGCTTCTCTTTGAGATCCTGCAGCAGGATCTCAAAGACCATCTGCGCAATATCATGGAAAGCTCTTGGAAGGACAATCAGAAGTCCCGGCTGCTTCTGCCCCAGCGCAGTTATTCGTTCCTTAAGGCGCAGGAGGATCGTTTCAGTGCCCAGGACAACTTTCTAAGGCAGTATTCATGACAATGGACGCCAAAGAACTTTTTACGAAGGTCGTGGGCCGGCATGCCGCAGCCATTGAAGCCGAGTTTAAAGGCGTGCGGGCTAACAACGATATTGAACCGCTTCACCGGATGCGTGTGTCTTTGCGTCGTTTGAAGACCGCTTTGTCCGATTTCAAGGAGGTTGTCCCGGTTAAAGAATATGAGCCGGTCTTGCTGGGCATAAACAAGCTGTTGAGAGTATTGGGGCAGGCCCGGGACATGGATACGAAGATAGCTTTTTTAAAAGAACTGGTCACTGACCCACGTGCGGCAAATTATCGGGAAGGGATATTGGAGATCATCGACGAATTGATGGAAGATAGGAATGAAGTGCAGCCGAAGATATCGAAAAACCTGTCACGGCTGCATCACCATAAGGTTTTAAAAGCGGCCTTGAGGATCAAACCATCGCTGGATGAAACGGGCATCACCCTGGATGAGTGGGCGAAGAACAGGGTCTTGGCCCGGCTGGAAAAGCTGTTCGGGCTTGAGCCGTACGTCCGAAAGCCGGGTTCGTTGAAGGAGCTCCATGAGATGCGTATCGCGGCCAAGAACCTGCGCTATTCGTTGGAGAATTTTCAGGTCCTTTATGGCAAAAGGGTCGGAAATTTCGCGCTGGCAGCGGCTCAGGTCCAGCAGTCTTTGGGATCATTGCATAATTTTGACGTGTGGCTGAACCTCATGAAAATACTCGGGGACAGTTCCGGGCGGGAACCTTCTTTTAGAAAAGCAGTAACTTTTTTACGCAAGGAGTGCGAGAGGCGTCGCTCCGAAGCTTATAGTGACTTTGTCCAGCTTTGGACAAAACTGAAACGCAGGAAGACTTGGGCCCGTTTGAGCTTCTTTGCGCTTGACCGCACATGAGAATCGCTCTTATCGCTGATGTACACGCCAACCTGCCGGCCTTGGAGTCCGTCTTGGCCCATGCCCGGTTATGCGGTGCGGATGAATTCTGGAATCTTGGCGACATGGTGGGCTATGGCCCTTTCCCGGACGAATGCGTAAAATTATTGCACAAGATCTGCCGGCGTAATGTGGCCGGTAATTACGATAAGAAGGTCATTTCCAAAAAGAAGATCGAAAAGATGCGGGAGAAGGGAAAAGATCGGGACAAGATCTTTTCTTTCGAGTGGACACTGCAGCATCTTTCGGAAGAAGCGGTCGATTTCATCCGCATGCTTCCGTCGGTCCAGCCGGTCGATGTGGAAACCCGCCGTATCTTGATCACGCACGGAAGCCCTGAAGGGGACGAGGACGGGCTGACCCCGCTTACACCATTATCCCGTTTAGAAGAGCTGGCAAAACTTACCGATGCCGAGATGGTCTTATGCGGGCATACGCATCTTCCGTTCGACCGTTCTGCGGCCGGGGTAAGGTTCGTGAACCCCGGCGGGACAGGCCGGTCTTTTGACGGGGATATCCGGGCATCATATTGCCTTTTAGATGTGTCCAGGGACCATTTTGCAGTGGAGCATTTCCGTGTGAAATATGACAGTGCCGCCCTGTTCAGGGAAATGAAGGCCTGCAAGTTCCCCGAACGGCTGATCCGCTCGCTTTTAGAGGGCCGCAGCCTGGATGAACTCGATGACTCTGCGCCGTCCGCAGGAGCGGACGCGATAGTCGCACGGGCGCTGGATCTTGGGGCCAAGCATAAAATTGAGAAAGAGCACGCACTTAAGGTGACCTCGTTGGCTTTGAGGATATTTGACGGATTGCGGCCTGTTCACGGGCTGGGGGGCCGGGAAAGGCTGTATCTTCAGTGCGGCGGGCTTCTGCATGATGTTGGTTTCTCCACGGACCCGGCCAGGCATCATAAGGCGGGGCGGGATATTATTTTGGAGGCGGACGAGCTTCCCTTATCGCGCAGGGAAAGGATCATTGTTGGCCTTTTGGCGCGGTATCATCGCGGTGGGATGCCAGAAAGCGGTCACCGGTATTACGAAGAGATCTCGGAGCGCGATAGGAACATCGTCGATGTATTGGCCGGTGTCTTGCGTGTGGCAGACGGATTGGACCGGAGCCACGGGTCGCGGGTCCATGATATCACTGTTTCCTGGGATGAAGGGACAGTCACGCTTGAACTGGAAGCATCTTCAGGCGCAGATGAGGAAGAACATTATGCGCTGCTCAAGGGCGATCTGCTGCAGAATGTTCTAAAGAAAATCCTGGTCGTGCGGCGAAGGTAAATGTCATGGAACTGTTGGCGCGAGCATATCCTTATTATATGGTGGTTTTTTTCTCGGTATGGTCGGTGCTTGTGGCGCGAGCATTCGTGGCGGCGGGATGCTTGCCGGCGCCAATTACCCGTCGAGATGTGGTGGCAGTGGCCTGTATTGTTTTGGCAGGGATCGTGCTTCGCATCAGCTGTATTTCTCATATAGACATGGACCCATACGGCTGGCGTTTTATGAGGGACGCGGTCACGATCAAGAACACCCTAACGACCGGGGTTATGGACCATTCACCATTACCATTGGCAATACGCGTCCCGGGATATTCCTTTCTGGCGGCCCTTTCTTTTTTGTTTTGGGGAAGCGATAGTTTGCGTGCGGTATCGGCGTCGGGGATACTTTTCAGTGCGCTCACGATAGTGCTTTTATATTGCCTGGCTTTTCACGTTGCCCGGGAACGGTTTGCCGCTGTAGCAGCAGCGTCGATGCTGGCACTGTCCGGACGCCATGTAATGGCCGCCGGACAGGAGATCCCTTTAAGCGATTCGATCTTTTTTGTCACATTGTCTATGCTGCTCTTTATTCTCTGGGAGAAGAGCGGGCGCCGGGTCGTGTTTTACGCTTGGTGGGCGTCTTTTCTTATGGCCTTGAACATTAAACCGGAGAACATTATTTTTTTACCGGTATTCCTGGTGTTCATCAAGGGGGGCTGGGATAAATTGGGTCCGGACAGGAAGCAAATATTGACCATTTCGGCACTGATGACATTGGTGACCCTATTATTTATGTTACCGTTTGTCAAGAATCTGGCGGTTGACCAGTGGGCGGTAGTGATAAAGGCGAAAAGCGCTTATGCCCCACTTGACCTGCGTCTCTTATTTAAAAATGTTTGGGAGCAGGTCATTTGTGTTTACTATGGTTATCCTTTGTTGATGGCGGCGGGATTTGTGATGGCCTCTCATTGGAAGGAATGGACTTCAGCCCGTTCCATGATGATGGTTTGGCTGGGCTGTGCCTTGATGATGTATGCCTGGTGGGGCAGCGTTCCGGGTTGGTACACATTGATAGTGCTGATGCCGGTATTTATCATGAACGGGGATATAATAGCTATAGTATTGAGATGGCTGATGGCGGGGCCTTTCTGGCGCGGTGTTGTTCTGGGGGCATATTTGATCGTTTTAGCCGTTCATGCTTCTTCGCAGGCGGTACTAGTGCGTTCCGAGCCTTGGTTCCAGGCGCAGGAACGATTAGCTGCTTTGCCAGAAGGACAATGTATGGTCAGTTTAGGTTTTGAGACTTCGGGATTCGCTTTGCCTTTTTTGTTCCCACAAATCCAATGGTTCTTTGTTTCAGAGCAAGGCATGAGCGGCGACCTTTCCCATTGCGTCGGCGATATCGGTTTTTTTGATCCTGTACCTTATGGCATGGAAGAAGAGATAGAACCTGAGCGGTTATTCTTTCTTAGAAACAAAGCGAGAGGTTTTCTTTATTCGATAAAAAGGGGAAAAGGGCAATATGGCAGCTAAAAGATATTTCATCGGCATCGATATCGGGGGAACTAAGGTATATGGCGGGTTGGTGACCCCGGCAGGCGAGATCGTCACTGTTCATAAATTGCCGACACCTTCTGGTGCTGGAGTGAAGGAAATTGTAGCTTTGATCATTAAAATTGTCAGGGCTTTGACCCTGGAAGCGGACGTGCCGGTGAAGGCGGTTATGGGTATAGGCCTAGCTATCCCGGGTATCGTGGATAATGACGGCCGGGTCATTGCGACGCCCAACTTAAAATTGGGCAATGTCGATCTGAAGAAGATTCTGCAAAAGCGTTTGAAGTGCAGTATTTCGGTCGGGAACGATGTAAACCTGGGAGTGCTTGGCGAACGATGGTTGGGGGCAGGCCGCAAAGCGGATAATATTGTGGGAATTTTCCCTGGCACTGGGGTTGGAGGCGGCATCATTGTCAAGAATGAGTTCATGACCGGATCGCAGGGTGCCGCAGCGGAACTGGGGCATATGATAATTGATCCCAAAGGGCCCAAGTGCAGTTGCGGGAACAGCGGTTGTCTGGAGGCGCATGCTGGGAGGTGGGCTATAGAAAGAGATCTGCGTTCAGCGATTAAAAGAGGGGAAAGGTCAGTAATAACCAAACTGGCGGGAAAAGATCTGGCACAGGTCAAAAGCAGCTCCTTGTCAAAGGCGCTCAAGGCGAAAGACCTTCTGGTCGTTAAGGTTATGACGCGGGCGGCAGATTCTTTGGGCAAGGCCTGTGTTTCGCTTAATCATATATTTAACCCTGACCTGTTTCTTTTTGGCGGGGGGGTTGTGGAAGCCTGCGGCGATTTTATTTTGCCGAGAGTAGAAAAGATTCTAAGAGCGGACCCCTTTTTTAAGAGATTGTCTACACCTAAGGTCGTTACGGCCAAACTGGGAGATGATGCGGTCATGTTGGGGGCGGTGGCGATGGCATTGAAAGCGGCCGGATTACCAGCCTCTAATGCGGTCGGTTATTATCCGGCAGTTCGTACATGTTCTTCTGGTAAGTTAACTATAAAAGGAAAAACCGTGGAGAGGACATGTTTTATCCGCGCTGACGGCAAGGTCCGAGAGCCGGATGATTTTCTCCCGGCGACGCTGGGCCCTAATGAACTGGCTGATATTATTAAGAAAGGGCCGGATATTCTTATAATTGCTACGACCCGCGGGCATCGGGTTGCAGTTACGCCCAAAGGCGTCCGTTTCCTGAGAAAGAAAAAGGTCGCGTTAAGAGTCATGCCGATCGATGAGGGGGTAAAGGCTTTTAGCTCTATAGAGGAAAGAAAAGCGATTTTGTTCCATTTTTAGTTTTTACTTTTTATAATTTTTCGATTTTGGCTGTTAAGATAGCCCGCTGGACCTTCCCGGATAAGATTCTTTTTCCAAGAAAACCTAAAAAGCATATAGCGGTTGAAAGCGTTTTCTCAGCTTTTTCAAAAATCGACGTTTTTTCCGCTCTCTTCATATATACTTCGATATATGGTGATTCTTATTTCCGACGGATATTGATTTTTGAGCAGTTTCTTTGATAAGGCTTTGATTTTTTACGGGAGATTCGGGGTTGTCAGGGCCCTCCCTAAAGACGAATCCACCAAGTTGATCATGTGCTTCCTTGCCTCCCTGACAACCCCGGGATATTTTTAAAGAGGTTTTTTATCAACATTAGAGAGATGTAGATTGGTTATTAGTGCTAGATTCATAAGCTATTAATACGCAATGATTTAGGCCTCAAAGAGTCTATCCTGGTTTATTATCTTTATAAATTTTCTTGATTATATATATAAATTTGTTAATATTTAAATACAGATCAGATAGTTTCTCTTTCCAAGAAAATTTTTCTCAAATTTGATTTTATATATATTTCAGTTTAAACTTATATAAAGACAAGTGGGTTCATATAACATTTTTTTAAGAAAGGTGTGATTTATGATCTTTCGCGGGCATTTGATTTCAAAGGTGTTATCCTGGCTAATGCTGGTTGTTTTCATGTTGTCAGATATACTTTCTTTTTCACCGGCTTATGCTCAGACTGTCTTGGATCTCCCCGCTCCCGGGGCAATGGTCTCCCAGAGCAACGCATTTGTCCCGGTAATGCTAAGAGCGGTAAAAATCCGTGCAGATCAGCCGCTTGTGTTCGACTTCATAATTGATAGCGGCAACACCAAAGCCTCTCGCGAAGACATGAAACGAGAGAGCGAAAAGATAGCCAAGTATTTCTTGGCCTCCTTGACCATCCCCGAAAAAGACCTTTGGGTCAACCTTTCACCATATGAGAATGACCGTATCATACCGGAATTGTTTGGGCAGACCGAAATGGGGAGGGATCTTTTGGCGCAGGATTACTTATTAAAGCAGTTGTCCGCCTCTCTTGTCCATCCTGACAATGAGTTGGGCAAGGCATTCTGGGGGCGTGTTTATGCCCGAGCCAAGAGTGAGTTTGGTACAACCGACATTCCTGCCAACACCTTCAATAAGATATGGATCGTGCCGGATAAAGCATCGGTATATGAAATGAACGATACCGCGATCGTGGGAGAGTCGCATTTCAAAGTCATGCTTGAACAGGATTATTTGGCGATGAAAAGAAATATGGACAGTGTTAACCTGGGCACTAACATTATTTCTGATAATACTGTGGGCCAGGTCAGCAAGCTGTCTTCGGATGTGGTCCGAGATATTTTGATCCCCGAGTTGGAAAAAGAAGTCAATACGGGTAAGAATTTCGCCATCCTTAGGCAGATACAGAATGCCCTTATTCTAGCAACTTGGTACAAAGAGAACTTGAAGGAAAGCCTTTTGGCGCAGGTATATGCCGATAAGCGTAAGGTCGCAGGTGTAGATGTCAGCGACAGGGCTATCAAAGAAAAAATATATGAACAATACATAGCAGCCTATAGAGAAGGAGTTTTTAATCTTATCCGGGAGGATCAAGATCCGTTGACCCAAGAGGTTTTACCGAGGAAGTATTTTTCTGGCGGATATACGGCCGGAAATTTTGAGAAACTGGTCCGGGACAATGCCCAAAAGGTCACCACTCCCGAGCAGATCCCGCAAGCGTTCCGGCAAGGAGTGGGAGAGCTTGATCTGGTAACTATCGGCGTGAAAGATTTCGCGCAGTTGAATACGTTCCGGCAGGAACTCCCAGAACGTTTGGCGCTTGAATCGTTGACGCCACAGTCATTGCCTAACCTGGCGTTCGATCTGGCGAAGCGCTTGGGGAAGACTTTAAGGACCGAGGGGAAGGATAAAGATATAGTCCCTGGTGTCAGCTATTTGAGGGAGGGGAACCAGGTGACGGTTTTCTTTACCAATGGCGAACCTGTTGTTTTTGAGGTGCAGGGACAATCCCTGATAATTCAAACTGAAAGCAAGACCGGAGAAGAAGAGGGCCGGTTGTTTGTTAATATGTTGACCAACAACCAACGTTTTGCCAATACGGGCTATGTCCGACCGGTAACAATGTCGGATATTCAGGCAAGTATCAGCAGCGTTCCTCAGACCGAGGTGACCGATTATAGGGCCGAGATGGCAGTGGCAGGGAGAGCTGTAGGATTGAACGAACAGCAGCTGCCAAAGGTTTTGGTCGCGGAGACAGGCGCCCAGGAAACATTCGGCATCGCGGTGGTAAATGGCCAGCTTATTGTTGAACGGGCCTTGCTGCAGAGGATAGCAAGATTGGGTAATCCGTACGGCATGTTGACCAGGACGTTTATTTTTGCCATGGCTCAGGGTGATTGGGTGGCTAAAAAGGTGCAAGAATACCAGTGGGCGAGGCAGAACTTCCCGGAGCTGCAGACCACGGAGGAGTTTGTTTACCTGGGGCAGTTCGAGCAGGCACTGCGTCAGGAAGTTAATGAGGATCTTTTAAGCAATACGGCTCTCTCCCCGGAGAACAGGGCGAAGATGGAAAATTTGCTAAGCGATATCAGGGGGCGCATTACCAGCACCATTGCTACTGTCGCTGTATATTTAATGAACAAGGAAATCCAGGAAGGGAAAAGTATATTCTTCCCGTTGGCCGCAGACCCTTACCATTGGGGGCAGATGGACACGATGTTCCGCGCGATGATGACGGCCAAAACAGCGGCCGGCATATTACGGCTTCAAGGCCCCGATTTCCGCAAGATATTGACGTTGTTCACAGCGGATCATCGTATCGGCATGCTGGATTCATTGGTTGACAGGCAAGAAATGAGGCGCTTCTTGTCCATGCCGCGCGATATGATAGGGTCCGTGGACGGCGAGACACAAGTCATCGAATATCTCATACAGCACGCGTACGATTTCCCCGAGCTGTTCGAGGTTTATTACTTGGTCGGCAGTGACCATATGCACTTTGATGTACCCAGCAAGACCGAGTTTGATACCCAGGGTCTGGCCTTGCCGGCAAAATTAGCCGATCAGACCAATCAGCCGGATACCATAAGAAAATTATTGACCCTTTTGAGGCAGAAAGTTCAGGCTTTGCGTGATACTCTGACGGCAAAAGAGACACCTCTAACTGCGGAAGAGACCGAGAGATTACGGAGAATAGAGACAGTATTGTCTAGACTGGATAACAAGACAATGCGCGTCATCCCTGCTTTTAATGAGAGGTCTCCTTTTGATTCTACGCCGGTATCCGGAGAACAGGCTGGCGTGGAGGAAAGTCTGAGGAGTGGCTCCATCGTCTGGACGATAGGGTCGAACATACCGGCGGCCTCGTCCACCGCTATCCGTAACGCTTTGGCCGGTATTCCTGGATATGAGTGGTCTTTGGCTTTTCTCTTCAAGACTACATTGAACCAGATCATGGAGAACGACGTTTATAGAGGATGGGCCATAAAGCTCCCGGATACTATACGGCGTTTGGCCCAGGGGACAAAAGTTGAGGCTTCTGACCGGTTGCTTTTCAAGAATTGGTTGGCTTTGGCCAGGCAGCGTAATCCCGGGCTTGATGCTGAGGCTATCGGAAAGATGTTCACTTTGTCGGAAGAGCAGATACAGGAAGCCTTGGCTATAAAAGCCAAGGATGCCAATTTCAAGTTTGAAGAAAAAGATGCCAGGCTGGCTCCACAGGATGTACAGGCGGCCCTGGCCGCGGTTGACAATGCCCAGAGGTTCCCTGAGGAGATAGCGGAAGAGTTCAACAAGCGCGTAGATGAGCTAAACGGTGGTATCGACCTTAACGCAATGGCCGGAAAACTTACCGTTGAACGCACCGGGGAGCGTATAAAAGTCAATGTGGACCCGCGTTTGATCGAACGGATAAAGACGCAAGGAGTGCAAGGGTTTAAGCCGGTTATCATAAATATTATGCCGATAAACTCTATGATACCTGCGTTGGGATTGAACGAAACGCCCCCGGGCACAAAATTGAATTCCTCGGGATAATAATGTTAGTTTCGAATCGTGTAATAAAAAAGCCTCCGGAATTCCCGGAGGCTTTTTTGTAGTTAATGCCCGCCTGTTTTCATTATAGCAACCAGAGTTAATCGGAGAGTTGGATCAGGATCAATGAGTTCCTTGGTTGGTTTTTTTGAGCTTGAGATCTATTTGGCGCAACGCGGAAAGCGCGACCGGGTCTCCGGGTTTCAGTTTTAGCAAGGTCTCAAGGTAGCGTTTGGCCTCCGGCCAGTTTTCTTCCACGACGGCGATCTTGGTCAAAGATTCTATCGTATAGATTTTTTCATTTGCCAGGTAAAAATATTTCTCCAGCACTCTTCTGGCGTCTGAGTAATTGCCTTTGTCCAGGTAAAGCTGCGCCAGTGACTTGTAGGAGAAGACAAAGTTCTCCTGCAAAGATATGGTTTTTTCAAAAAGGGAGATCGCTTTTTCGCGTGCTTGGGGGTCGCCACGTTTGGCCCGGTCCCGGTAGATATTAGCCAGGTTGTGGTACGCGACAGCGTTGTTCGGGTCCAGCGTTATGGCTATGTTATAAGTCGCTTCAGCTTTGTCCACCAGACCTTTTTCGGCGTATTCCATCCCCAGATTGTTGATAACGCGGTAACTTTTCTCGGCGGTGGGCAGGAGTTTTTCATAAAAGACGATCGCGGTGCGCCAGTCGGTGTTTCGCCAGACGACCCGGACAGCGAACGCAGAGAAGATAAAAGATAGCAACGCAATGATCAGCCGTTTGCGGATAGAAGACCGGCTGGACCAGCGTAACAACACCCAGAATATGACCAGCCAGATCCCGATAAGCGCTGTATACAGGAAGTGTTCATAGACCAGGGCGTTTATCAGGACAAACAGATTGGAGGTGGGCAGTATGCCGGCGAAGAACCAGAGCGTCCCGAAGGTTATTATCGGGGCCCGGTTACGGAATCGGACTGCCAGCCAGACAAGCGCGCTGAAGGTTGCTGCTCCGAGAATGACGTCGGGAAGCAGGAGGCTGGTGGCCGGGTCGATCAGCCTTTCCACCCGCAGATCATAAGGAGTCAAGAGTATCCCCGCGTAGATAGAAATTACCCTGAAAAAGGTAAGAATGCGCACGCCGAAATTCGAGGTCAGTATGTTTTCTTCTTTATAAAAGTTGAACGAGTTGTTGAAATTCAATACTGTTGCCCTTAGCGCTATATAACCGATGGCGATTATCAGGAAAGGCCAGGCGGCTTTGGTTATTGCCACGATCTTTTGACGGAACGGTTCTTCCTTGGGCCTGAGCATCCAGTCGCAAAGAATCAGATAGGGCAGGAACAAGATGGCGGTCTCTTTTGACATCAGGGCCAAGGGGTAGGCCGCGAGGGTTAGCCACCAGTCGGCGCTGCGAAATGCGGGCGTACCCGACGATCTGAACCGGGCAAAAAATATCAATCCCCCGAAGACAAAGAAGTTGGCGAGCGCATCACCCAGACTGTTCGGATAGACCACCGTTTCATTCTGGGCAGGATGTATCAGGAACATGGCCGCTGTGAGGAAAGACAGCGCGCGGTCCTTCAGGATTATCCTGAGCAGCATAAAGAGGAGTACGGCATTGGAAGAATGAGTTAGAATGTTTACTAACCGCCAACCCGGAGGCCAGTCAGCCCATAAATGCCATTCAACAGCGAAGACTGCCTGTAAAAGCGGACGCCAGTAATTACTGAGAAGATGCGTGCCGGAGAGGATGTTGTTCTTGAAATAATGCGGCCAATGTTGCCAGTCTTTTATGTAAGCGTTATTGAGGATGAAATCATCGTCGTCCCAGAACATTTCGTTTGGCAGGGAGTTGAGGTAGAGAAGGATCCCTGCGGTTATGAGCGCCCATGAGAGCCAGGAATCCCGGGAGAACAATTTTTGTAAACGGTCTTTAAAATCCATAAGCGGGTTGAAGTTTTAAGGGATGGGATTATTATAAAAGCATTTGTTGGGAAACATACCGGTAATTCTGTAAAATAAATACAAAATCAATTATGGACGCCAGCGCCATATCTTCTGCCCGGATGGGGAGAACTGAACAGGGTTTTATGGGGCGATTAATATTGCAATGAAAGATCGATTGGCTTTTTTAATACTAGTTGCAATCTGGAGCTTTGCTGGTTGTGACCGTATCTATGGATTCCTGCACAAACCAGGAGGGGAAGAGCGGGAGGTGTTGGGGGAATATACGTATAATATTTATTGCCCAAAGGTGGAGGAATTGCAGAAACTGCTCAAACTGTTGGGCTATAACATCGGCCGTCCTGACGGTAGGTTTGGTTCCGGGACCCGCGAGGCCGTAGCCAGGTTCCAGGCCGAAGAAGGTTTGGAGGTCACGCGTTTCGTGGATAAAGCAACCTGGGCGCATCTTCAGGCCTACGCAACGGGTCCTTTTGTAAGAGACGGCCAGGTTGATGGAAAGGTTATTCAGCTTGCGCTACGCAAGGCAGGTTTTGAACCTGGAAAGATCGATGGCCAAATCGGCAAGAAAACCCGCGATGCGGTTAAAGATTTTCAGCGCGCAAAAGGTCTGGCACCGGACGGTCATGTGGGTCTGAAGACGATAAAGGCTTTGCGGGATTATCTGCCGGAGTCTGCGGGGACCCAGCAGCTTCCTGCAGATTACAAATCTTCCTCTCGAGAGTCTGGGGCGGTGCCGCGAACCAGCAAGCGGGATAAGGGAGATCGATGAGGATTTATCGATGGCAAATCTGAGAATGCGTTCGTTGTCCATAAAAAGGAGCGCTCTAATATTCCGGATGCTTCAGTAGTTCTTTTAGATTGAGAAAGATCCGGGCTGGTTTTTCCTGGCGGCGCAATATCCCTTGATTGACACCAGTTGGCTCGGGGCATATTTTTCATGCCGATAGAAAATTTATACACATAAAATAATTATGTTTTATTATAGGAAGTCTAAAGACTGGCAAAAGGTAGTAAATGATAAGAAATGGGCGCATACGCCTTGATCGCCGTTAAGCGCGGCAAACTAAATTTATAAGGAGACCAAATGGCAAAAGGTAGAGGGCATTTATCCCCATCCGATGAGCTAAAAATTATGCGAAGGATTGTGGACATTACGACTTCAGAAACAGATCTCGATGGTGTCCTGAGCGAGGTCGTTAAAACATCCACTCAGATTACACAGGCTGATTCGGTCTTTGTTTATCTTTTCGACGGATCTCACGAAACTTTGGTCCTGCGGGCTTCTAAGACCCCGCACAAGAGTGAACTGGGTAAGATAAGCCTTAAGGTGGGAGAAGGCATCACTGGTTGGGTGGCAAAGACCAGCAAGCCCGTTGCTATCCCTGAAAAAGCCTTTGAAGATCATCGTTTCAAGGCCTTTGATGTGCTGGCAGAGGATCGTTATGAAGCTCTGCTTTCGGTCCCTATTATTTACAAAGGTAAAGCCATCGGGGTTATCAACGTTCAGCATAAGAGCACGCACGAATATCCTTCCAATGTGCAGATATTATTAAGCGCCATTGCCAGGCAACTGGGAGGAGTTATCGAACATGCGCGGCTTTTTACGGAGACCAAGTTGAAAGCACTGCAGTTCGACAGCCTTGTAAAGGTTAGCCAGACAATAAGTTCAGAGAAATATCTGGATGAGATCCTGAATCTGATAGTCGTGGTTACGGCCGAAATGCTGAATTCCAAGATTTGTTCTATTATGCTGCTTGACCCGAAAGGGACAGAGCTTGTTATCAGGGCCACTCAGAGCTTGTCTGAGGATTATAAGAAGAAACCCAACCTGAAAGTAGACTCCAGCCTCACCGGGGAGGTCCTCAAGACCCGCAGGCCGCTCGTGGTGGGAGACGTGAGGCATGAAAAGAGATATTTTTACCGTAATATTGCTGTTAAGGAAGGGTTGAGCTCAATGCTGGCGGTACCGATGATAGTTAAGGACGTGGCGGTTGGTGTAATAAATATCTATACCAAAGAGCCGCATATTTTCACTCAGCAGGAGATCGATGTCTTGCAGATGGTGGCCAATCAGGCTGCAGTGGCGGTTGAGAACACCAAACTTATGGATGAAGCCTTGAAAGCCAAGGAAGCGCTGGCGACCCGCAAATTAGTGGAACGCGCCAAAGGCATTCTCATGCAGATGCAGGGTTTATCAGAGGATGCAGCTTACCGGATGATCAACAAAAAGAGCATGGATACGTGCCGCTCAATGAAGGAGATCGCTGAATCTATAATTTTGATGTCAGAATTCCAGCGGGGCGGTTAAAATATTTTCCAATTATAAAAGAAAATCGTATATACTTTTAAGTCGTGACGCCGGGGCTTATTCAATGTCTAGGCTTTCCTCATTAGATGATAATAAAGGAGAGATGATTATGCATAAGAGTTTTAAGAAGGTCGGTGGGTGGATCAAGCTGGCAGTAAAGACCAAAGTATACTCCCTGCCTACCGTCTATGCTGCCGGTTATGTATTCATGGATAAAGCTTATGTTTATTTGGACTCTGAGGGCGCGGATAAGGTCGCTGTCTGGTTACGTCCCAAAAATAAGAAAGCTGATCTGGAAGTAATAGCGGCAGAGTTCTGCCAGGAATTATTGAACTATGCCCATTATTTTACGAGCTTGAAAGCCAACGCGGAAAGTGCGAAGATTTTACTTCAGCGAGCCCTTTTTTCGGCCGCACCTTCTCTGGTGCAGGAAGCCGAGGAGAAAGAGATACAGGATCTTATAAAGGAATTGGAGCAGGAAGAGAAGAAGGAGTCTCAGAAGGGAAAGAAATGAGTGTTCCGTTTTTGAAGAAAGAAAAGAGCGGATATTGCATCAAGTTCGCCAAGTCTTTGTATCCCCGCCCCGCCTTAATTAAGCTGAAGGATCAGTATCCTGATGGCGGTGTAACTATCAGCGAAAAGGGTAAATATTTCGAGTTGAGGTCGGAGGCTTGGACGGAAGAAGATTGTCTGGCGGTCTGCGAGAATTTTTTATATTTGGCTAAACATGCCAGTCACGCATGACCCGCTCCCAGCAGCGTTCTCACCTTTGAAACGTGCGACGATAAACGTCGGATTTACATGTACTAATGATTGCTGGTTTTGCGTGGCTGCGGATAAGCGCGTTTATCCGGATAAGACCACGGGCGAAATCAAGGAAGAATTAAGGCAGGCTTATAAAGGTGGCGCACGGGATATCGTTTTCAGCGGCGGCGAGTGTACTATTAGGAAAGATATCTGCGAACTGGTGGCGTATTCGAGGGAACTGGGTTTCGCAATAATCAATATTCAAACAAACGGACGATCTTTTGCCTCAGAGGATTTCTCTAAAAAGATGATCATAGCCGGGATGACCGCGTTAAATCCGGCTTTGCATGGGCATACCGCCGAGTTGCATGACTCCCTGACCCGTCGAAAAGGTAGTTTCAGGCAGACGGTTCTAGGTATCCATAATGTCAGGAAATTGTCGCGCGGGAGGGTGCGGGTTTTAGTTAATACCGTGGTGGTTAAAAAGAATTATCGCCATCTGCCGGATATTGCTAAGCTTCTGATAGGGCTAAGGATACATCAGTATCAGTTCGCCTTTGTCCATGCGATGGGTAATGCTTTGAGGCATTTTAAAAAGATCGTTCCGCGCAAGACCGATGTTATGCCTTACATAAAGAAATCCATCGATCTTGGCGAGAAGGCGGGATTGCGGGTCTGCGTGGAAGCGGTTCCGCTTTGTTTGATGCGGGGTTATGAGAAAAATGTCTCGGAGTTTTTTATGCCGAGCACAGAACTTTGGGATCGCGGTACGCGTATACCTAAGTTTGAGGACATAAGGATCAATTACGGCAAAGTAAAATTTCCGCAATGCCAATATTGTTCTCGAATGGAGGATTGCGAAGGCCCTTGGAAGGAATACCCGGAATATTACGGTAGTGAAGAATTTAAACCGATAGTGAGTGAATGATGAAAAAAACAGCCAGTTTTGTTGTCTTGCCGCATAATGCGACCCGGATAAAGGATAAATATCTGGTGAGCAATGTTCTGGGGGCTTGGGACTTTTTGGAGCCTCATGAATTCAGGGAATTGGAGGGGATACGTGTTGAGGAGGGGACGGCCCTTTTTAAGCGTTTGCAGGACCGGGGATTGATCGCGGATGAGTCTAATTTGCGTAATTTATTGGATGCTTTTCGTTCAAGGAACGCGAACCTTTTCAGCGATACCGCGCTGCATATCGCAGTTGTAACGACCAGATGCAATTTGAATTGTTCCTATTGCCAGACCCGGGTCGCTGACCCTAAGGACATGTCCCCTGAGGTCGCTATCCGGGTGCTGAAATATCTGTTCGATGTAAAGAGCCCGAAGGTCTCGCTTGAATTTCAGGGAGGGGAACCGCTTTTGAACTGGCCCGTCGTGAGATTGCTGATAGAGGCTGCCAGGAAGTCCAATACGGTGGGGAAGGACTTGAATATTTCTTTGGTCAGCAATATTTTGTTGCTCGATGAAGAAAAGATGAAGGTGTTGGCGGATAACGACGTACAATTATGTGTGTCTTTGGATGGCCCCCAGAAGATCCATGATGCAAATCGCAAGGACTTTGAAGGTCGGGGGACATACACACGAGTGACCGAGAAAGCGCAACAATATAAAAAGAAATATGGTCGCCAGGTCTCGTTCTTGCCTACCATAACTAACAGTACTTTGCCTTATGCAAAGGAATTGGTCGATGAATATGTAAGATGGCAGCAACCTGAGATCTGTTTACGGCCGGTAAATAATGTGGGTTCGGTTTGCTCTTGTTGGGGAGATTTGGGATATAATATTGAAGAATTTTTTGATTTTTATATTGAAGCTATGGAGTATATACTAGAACTGAATAGGCGCGGTATAAAGATAGGAGAGCGTACAGCTCGTGTCATATTAAGCAAAGTGTTGTTCAATAGAGATCCAGGGTATGTTGATATGATGAACCCTTGCGGTGCCGGGCGTGCCACTATGGCGTATATGCCGGATGGCAGTTGTTATCCCTGCGATGAAGCCCGGATGCTGGGCGAAGATATGTTCCGTCTGGGTAATATTATTGACGAGAATTATGAAGATATGTTGAAAAAAGATAACCTGTTGCAGTTGTTGCATTCTTCGTGTTCCAATTTATGGTATTATGCGTCCGCTTTTTCTCCATGGATCGGATACTGTCCGGCCGTTAATTACGCCCTGCAGAAGAACGTTATACCCAAGATAGCTTGTTCGCAGGCGCAGCGGATCCAGGAGTTCCAGTTCCGGTATATTTTTGAGAAGTTATTGGAAGGCGGAAAGACAATAGATATATTGAAAAGTTGGGTATAAGGGAGGATAAGCATGGCCAAGAAACGCGAATCCTTAATGAAAACGAGCGAGATCAAAAAGTCACTTAATGATTTTTTAGCTAACGAAGACGGGTATGTTAGTAAGGAAACCATATTGAAGATAGGGCTCGGCACCGTGGCTGGATTGGGTATACTGGGAGGTTTGGCGGCAAACGCTTCACATACTAGCCATGCCCAGCATACCAATAACACGGGTTTCCCGATGGGAAATTATGCCGGCACCGAGTGCCCTATATTCACTCCCACTCATGCGAATATACCTGGACACGCCAGCCATTCTTCTTATTGAGTGTTTTATGGTATCTTGAAAGAAGTAGCTGAGTAGTTATCGCTTTTGGTACGCTTGTTGTTTGGAAAAATTTAAAGTTGACAAGAAGTGAATGCTTGCGTATACTTTCTTCTGCCCGGGAAACAATGTTGTTATCGGGATAATAGTAAGCAGGGCGATGAGGCCCTCTTTTGGAGCAAGGTGGCTCCGAAAGAGGTTTTTTTATTGTTAGTAGAATCTTTTCTGGAAAAGAAATAGAACAAATACTGGGACTTGGCCCGGGTCAGGCTATAACTCTCTAGAGGTATTATGCTTATGAGTTATCGCAAGAGGGCAGAAACGTAAGACCCCTTTGGGGGATAAGAGAGGAGCAGGTAAGTGGCTAAATCATCAAGATCTAAGGTTCCATCTAGCGACAATATCGCCAATATATTTGGCGAGAATGTGTTCAGCCTTAAAGTGATGGCTAAACGTTTATCGGCAAAATCTTACAAATCGATCGAAAATACTATTAAGACCGGCGGGAAACTAGATCCTAATGCGGCTCAGGAAGTGGCTGAAAAAATGAAAGAATGGGCCTCGGAGAAGGGGGCAACTCATTATTGCCATTGGTTCCAGCCATTGACAGGGACTACAGCGGAAAAACAGGAAGCCTTTCTGGATTTCTCACCCAATGGTTTTATTACGGACTTCGGCGCCAAGCAGCTTATCCAGGGTGAACCTGACGCATCGTCCTTTCCTTCGGGTGGTTTACGAGCTACCTTTGAAGCTAGAGGCTATACCGGATGGGACCCAAGCAGTCCTGCCTTTATTAAAGAGACCTCTAAAGGCGCTATTTTGTGTATCCCCACATTCTTCATTGGCTGGCATGGCGAGGCTCTGGATAAAAAGACCCCCTTGTTGCGCTCCATGAAGGCTTTGAACAAACAAGTATGTCGTCTAGCCGCGCTCTTCGGCATACCCAGTAACGGTAAGCGTGCTTATGCTACATTGGGCGGGGAGCAGGAGTATTTCCTTATTGACCGTGATTTCTATTATCAACGGATAGATCTGCTCCAGACTGGACGCACATTGTTCGGCAAAGAACCGGCGAAGCATCAGCAGATGGCGGATCATTATTTTGGCGCGATCAAGAACCGTATTATCGAGTTTATGGAAGAACTAGACCGGGAACTTTGGAAGGCCGGCATACCAGCCAAGACCCGTCATAATGAGGTCGCTCCTGCGCAGTATGAGATCGCTCCGGTCTTCGAGGAGTTGAACGTGGCGGTCGATCATAACATGCTTGCCATGGAGATAATGAACAGGACCGCCGAGAAACATGGTCTGGTCTGTTTGCTGCATGAAAAGCCTTTCGCCGGTATTAACGGGTCTGGAAAACATAACAACTGGTCTATTGTGGGTCCGGATGGAAAGAACTGGTTGTCCCCGGGGCACAACCCGCACGAGAATGAGAAGTTCCTGGTCACTCTTTGCGCCGTGATCAAGGCGGTGGATACTCATGCCGCTATCTTGCGTTCGACGGTTGCTTCCGCCGGCAATGATCACCGTTTGGGATCGCATGAGGCGCCGCCGGCGATCATTTCCATATTCCTGGGTGAACAGCTGACCCATATAGTCGAGCAGATAGAGAAGGGCAACCTGAAGGAGACCAGGCAGGGAGGGACCCTGCACCTGGGTATTGATTCGCTGCCCGAGCTGCCGCGTGATGCTACGGACCGTAACAGGACATCCCCTTTTGCTTTCACGGGGTCCAAGTTCGAATTCCGCGCGGTCGGGGCCAATTTCAACCTGGCGGGCCCGAACATTGTGCTCAACCTGATAGTGGCAGATGCTATCTCAGATATCTGCGATCAGTTGGAAGCTGACAAAAAGGCCAAGAAGGATTTCAATGCTTCGGTCGAGAAGGTTATACGCGATATCATCAAGAAACACAAACGCATTATTTTTAACGGTGATAACTACACCGAAGACTGGGTCAAGGAGGCTGAAAAGAGAGGGCTCCCGAACAACCGTAATACTCCGGCAGCTCTCGAGGTGTTGAATACTGCGGAAGCGGCCGCTCTTTTCGAGAAGCATGGGGTACTGGCGCAAAGGGAACTGAAGTCCCGTTATGATATTTACATGGAGGCCTATGAAGCCATACTGCGGTACGAATCTTCGCTCGCTGTGGATATGGTGCGGACCATGTACTTGCCAGCTGTGGCTTCTTACATGAACGCTCTGGCCGATACCGTAAAATCGGTCGAGTCCGTCGGCGTCCAGACGGGTTCAACCAAAAAGACACTGGCAGAGGTATCTAAATTGAACGATAAAGCACTGCAACAGGTTGAAAAGCTCGAGGAGGCTATCAGCAAGGGGGCCTCAGGTCTGGAGAAAAAGGGGCTTATGGATGAACTTAGGGAGACCATTGATTCTTTGGAAGCACTGGTCCCCAAAAGCGCATGGCCGGTTCCCAGTTATGCTGAAATGCTTTTTATGCTTTAGAACAGCAGTCTTTCCGGAAGGGGTTGCTTTCCGGTAGAATTTATTATTTCAGGCGCAGTGTTACGATTTGATCAAGTGAAGGAGTAAGAAAGGGCTCAGGTGCTAAAAACGCTTGAGCCCTTCTTCATCGCCCGTAAAGCTAAATAATTGTCAACTGGGGTAAATATGATATGATTCTCTTCATTAAACATATTGATATAGAAGGTCCTGAAACTCTGGGTAAACGTTTGGAGGAAAAGGGATACGAACTGGGCGTATGCAATTTGCATTCAGGCGACCAGCTACCTGGTAATGTTCAGGGGTTGGAGGCGGTCGTCAGCCTGGGCGGCCCGATGAACGTTTATCAGGAGAAAGAGTACCCTTTCTTGGCAAGTGAGAATATTTTTCTCCAGCAGGTGGCAGCTGGGAGGGTACCGTTCTTAGGGATATGTCTGGGGTCGCAGCTTTTATCCAAAGCCGTTGGCGGAAAGGTAGAACGTTCGCCCGCAGCGGAGATAGGTTGGTTCAATATTAAGCTTACCGAGGCGGGTTCGCATGATCCGCTTTTCTCCGGGCTGCCCAAGGTGATGGAGGTTTTTCAGTGGCATGGCGACATGTGCGTCCCCCCGCAAGGCGGTGAAGGACAAGGAGCTGTGATCCTGGCGACCGCAGAGCGTTGCCCGGTGCAGGCGTTCCGATACGGGGTCAATGCCTACGGGCTGCAGTTCCACGCGGAGATCACGGATAGAAGTATCGACGAGTGGTCCCAAGAGTACGCCCCGGAAAAGAACGCCGAGAGAAACGCCATGCTAAAGCGTTATCAGGAGATCCGGGAGGATTTTCACCTTTACGGCTGCAGGCTGGTGGATAACTTCGTTAGAATAATTAAAGGGAACCGGGCGCTGAGTTTGTGATCCTTAATCCTATTCAGCGCTAGGATATGATCAAATGATCCGTATCGCATTGGCACAGATCAACACGACGGTCGGTGATTTATCTGGTAACTGCGACTGGATCCTGGCCTATTGCGACCGGGCCTTGCGCGAGGGCGCAGATATTGTAGCTTTGCCGGAAATGAGCATCACTGGATATCCTCCCGAGGATCTGCTGTTAAAGAATCATTTTGTCGCCAATAATTTAGAAAGCCTGCACGGCATTGCGAAGCGGGTAAGCGGTATTACGGCGATCGTTGGATTTGTCGACAAAGGCAGAACGGACGAGCTCTACAATGCCGCGGCAGTCATTTCGGACAAGAAGGTCGTCGGCATTTATCACAAGCATTCTTTGCCTAATTACAGTGTTTTTGATGAGAAGCGTTATTTCATGCCCGGCAGGTCGGCCGGGCTTTTTAGCTTGGACGGAGCTCCGTTTGCCGTAAATATTTGTGAAGACATTTGGGTCCCCGAAGGTGTTTTTAATGAACAGTGTCGGGCCGGAGCGAAGCTGCTTATCAATATATCCAGTTCCCCTTATGAGGCGGGTAAAGGTGCCGAGCGGGAAAAGTTGATCGCCCGTGTGGCGCGTGCTACCGGGGCTTATGTCGCTTATGTTAACCTGGTCGGAGGACAGGATGAGCTTGTTTTTGACGGGGCCAGTCTGGTCGTTTCCCCTGCCGGAAAGATCCTGGCCCGAGGGGCACAGTTCAAGGAAGACCTGGTCTGTTATGATATCCCGGTGGCAAAAAAACGCGTGGCCAAAGCGATGTTGGTAAAAACGGATAAAAAGAAAGATCGTCCGGCCCTATCGCCGCATTTGGTAAAACCTTTGCCTCTGATCGAAGAGATCTATTCCGCGCTGGTCACCGGTACCCGTGACTATATAGTAAAGAACGGGTTCAAGAAAGTCGTTATTGGTTTGAGCGGCGGGATCGACTCTTCTTTGGTGGCCGCGGTGGCTTGTGATGCCGTAGGCCGGGCCAATGTATGCGGTATTTCCATGCCGACCCGTTTCAATGCCGAGGATACAAAATCAGACGCCCGACGTCTGGCGGCGAATCTGGGCATTTCTTTTCACGAGATCCCTATCGAGCCGGTTCTGGATGCCTTTCTGACGGCCTTCAAGCCTTATTCTCAGGGGTTGCCTTTTGGCACGGCCGAAGAGAACCTGCAGGCCAGGATCCGCGGCAATCTTTTGATGACTTTTTCCAACAAATTCGGCTGGCTGGTCCTCACGACGGGTAACAAGAGCGAGATGGCGACCGGTTATTGCACGCTTTACGGTGATATGTCCGGCGGATACGCGGTCATCAAGGACATTCTGAAGACGAGGGTTTACGAACTGGCGGCTTATGTGAATTCCAAAGCCGGACGCGAGGTAATACCCAAAGCCGTCTTTAAGCGCGCCCCTTCGGCTGAGCTTCGTTTCAACCAGACTGATCAGGACTCGCTCCCGCCGTATCATCTTCTGGATAAGCTTTTGGTGGCTTATGTTGAACGCCACGGTTCTTTTAAGGAAATGGCCAGGTCCAGGTCCGATGCGGCCATTGTCCGCAAGGTGATCGATCTGGTGGATAGGAGCGAATACAAACGACGCCAGGCTCCTCCGGGTGTCAAAATATCCCAGCGTGCCTTTGGCAAGGATTGGCGACTGCCTTTGACAAATCGGTATAAGGCTGGGGCCTAGCATGTTCGTCCTTCTGCCGCTTTTGACCTTTGCCGGTCTTTTTTTGCTGTTTCTCCGGGGCGAAAAAGAGAGGGATTGGCGTGAGGCATATCTGCGGGCAGCCCTCTTCTGCGGTGCCGGGGCTGTTCTTTCTGTGGAGGCTCTGGGCATTTTAAAAGGGTTGTCGCCATTATCTATCCGTATTTTTTGGAGCTTGGCGTTATTTTTGACGTTGTTCTTTTTGTTGAGGAAGTTTTATGTACCTCTGGTACCAAAGGATGTCCTGGGTTCTTGGGCTTGGTACGAATGGGCGGGGTTCTTTTTCATAGTGATCATGCTTCTGCTGACGCTGTTGACCGCTGTTATGGCGCCGCCCAACAATTGGGATTCCATGACGTATCATCTGCCCAGGGTCATGCAGTGGGCATCCACCGGCAGCGTGCAACATTACGCGACCCATATACCGCGCCAGATCTTTAACAATCCCGGGGCGGAATTCCTGGTTCTGCACATTTATTTATTGTCCGGTGGCGAACGATGGTTCAATCTCGTGCAGTGGTTTTCCTTTCTGGGCTGTGTTGTTGCGGGCTCCTGGGTGGCGCATTTGCTCGGCGCCGGGCGTTGGGGGCAGATATTTGCCGGGGTATTTATTGCCTCGACCCCCATGGCGGTGCTGCAGGCCAGCAGCACGCAAAATGATCTGGCGCTAAGCTTTTGGGTGCTGAGTTGCGCGGGGTGGGGATTGTCGGCGATAATGGCGTCTCGGCCTGACAATTTTTTATTGTCCGCCGTTGCGCTGGGCTTGTCGGTGCTAACCAAGTCGTCGGCTTTCGTGTTGCTGCCTTTCTTGCTTTGGTTCGCGGGCTCGGGGGTGATCCGACACTGGAAATTTATCTTACTGGGGGCAGCCGCTTTCCTGCTTATAGCCGGACCGCATTATGCGCGGAACATGATGCTGCAGGACGGCAAGTCTTTCCTGCATGAAGAAGGCGCGGCCCTGATGATGCAGAAGCACGATGTTCTTTCGGTCGCGTCCAACGGGCTCAGGCAGATGGCCTCCGAAATGCGGTTCCTTTGGGGGCCGGCGAATGACATGCTCGTCGACGGCATCCGCGGATGGCATGCTTTTTCAGGGGTAAAAGTCGACGACCGGGCGGTGTTCGTCGATTCTTTGGGGGTCATAAACAAGGCTCCTTTAGTGATGGACGAGGATTTTGCCGGCAATTCTGTCCAGGTTGTGATGATAATCTTTATGTTGGGCGTGATCGCCGCCTTGCGTCCGGCAAGACCGGTCTGGCTCTACCTGGTTTCAGTTTGCTGCGGCGTGGTCCTGCTCTGGGTCCTGTTAAAATGGCAGCCCTGGTCCAACAGGCTGCATCTTCCGTCGATGATGCTTTTCGCCCCTTTGTTCGGAGTGATGGCTGACCGTTGGCGCTGGCCCCTGCTGGCTTTTTTTGCGGTTTTGTCTGTTTTCGCTTTTTGGGCGGCAATTTTTAATTATACTAGGCCATTGGTCGGGCAGTTTAATGTCTTCGGTCCCAAAGACCCGGTCGCTTTCGCCAAAAACAGGTATTTGATACCGTATTACGGGATCACCAAGGTGCTGTTGGAAAAAGCTTCCTGCCAGGATGTGGGGCTGTTGGAGAAAGAAGACAGTTGGGAGTATCCTTTATGGAGCTTGACGCGGGGCAGCGGCATCAGGTTCCGTCCCGTGGAAGTAAAAAATGTTTCGGCTAAACTCGAGTCTAGTGTTGCGCCGTGCGCTTTGGTCACAATCGACCAGGATGCGGATCCCAAGCTCAGAGTGGTCAAGGGCGCTCCGTTCGTGCGGGCGTGGGGAGCGGATAAGATCATGGCTTTTTATATCAGGCTTCGACCGGAAATGTTGGAATGACCTATGAACAATAAAGTGACCATAATCATACCGGCTTATAATGAAGAGCAGACGATCGCCCAGGTCCTGCAGGCCGTAAGGGATGAGCCTTTGCCCAACGGTATGGAAAAAGAGATACTGGTGGTGGACGACGGGTCTTCGGACCAGACCGCCCAGATAGCGGAAACATTTTCAAACGGCCACCACGTCAGGGTCTTCCGCCAGATACCCAATCAAGGCAAGGCGGCAGCGATCAAAAGGGGGATAGCGGAGGCGAGGGGAGATTATATCCTTATCCAGGATGCGGACTTGGAATACAGCCCGTCGCATTATTCTGACCTGATAGGCCCTATTCTAGGCGGTAAAGCAGATATTGTTTACGGTTCGCGTTTCAAGGGGACGATCCGTTCCATGCACGGCATTAATCGCTGGGCGAACGTGGTTTCGAACATCACTTTTAATCTGCTTTTCGGCACCAAGCTCACGGACGTCAATACCTGTTTTAAGCTTTTCCGGGTCCAGGATATACGCTCCATTTCCATCGAGTCCGATCACTTCGCTTTTGAGACCGAGGTCACGGCCAAGCTGGTCAAGAAGGGACTAAAGATCATAGAGGTACCGATAGAATACGAGGCCCGCTCTGTTGAGGAGGGCAAAAAGATAAATTGGCCCAAAGCTGTCGGTATGTATTGGGCCATCATACGCTTCCGTTTTTCTTCCTGATATGTTCGTGATACTTCCGGTCCTGTTCTTGGGGTTGCTGGCAA
>CAYTIW010000003.1:112653-117469 GCA_964438075.1 uncultured Planctomycetales bacterium | reverse complement strand
CTTTGTGTTCAGCTCTGTATCAAGACGATCTTTGCGGCCCGGACGCGGACGGCTGGCCGGATGGCGCTGACGCCGCGATCTCCCGCCTTTCCCGGATGCGCCGCTCCGTCTGGTGCAGGTTGTTGAGGATGTCGTCTATCTTAAGGGGCTTGGAGAGATAGTCGCAGGCCCCCTTGCCCGCCAGTCCGGCCGCGATGTCCGCGGTATAGGTCCCGGTCACCATGATGACCTCGGCCTTGATGTTCAGACGGCGGACGTCCTTGAGGAACTCCAGGCCGTCCATCTTCGGCATCTGGATGTCGCAGTAGACGATGTCGATATCGTGTTCCTTCACCGCCCGCAGGCCTTCCAGCCCGTTCTCCGCGGTCATTACGGAATAACCCCGGCGCTCAAGCACGTTCCTGAGCCTTTCCCGTATATCGGGCTCATCGTCAATGATCAGGATCTTGAAATCATTGTTGAAATCGATCACCGGCCCCTCCCCGCGAAGTCCCTCAAAAAGAAACAACTTGTAACAAGTATAGCTGTCAGGGAGGGCAAAAAGTAGCGGGCGGAAGGCCTGGCGGGAAAACGTTTTTTCCGTTGCGGCCCCGTTCTTTTCCGGTACGGGAACGCGGCTAATTGAGGCTTTCGGCGCTGTAGCGGGCGATGAGCCCGGAACGGACCGCGAACCGGTAGGTGCGGGAAAACAACCCGTAGGCCAGGAAGATATAGGCCAGGGAAAGGAGGGCGCTCCCCGCCAGCACGGTCCAGGGGACCGTCCCGCCTGCCAGTATCGCGCGCATGGATTCAAAGACATACGAGGGCGGAAGGACCAGGGAAACGCACTGCATCCAATGCGGCAGGGTCGAGACCGGATACAGCACGCCGGCAAATGGCGAGACCAAAGCCGGCAGGGGCCAGATGAACCACTCCGCGGCCGGACCGAGCCGGAGCACCAGGGCGCTGCCCAGGATGCCCAGCGCGATGCCGAAAAGGAACAGCACCAAGAGAAAAGGCACGATCATCACCCCGTAGACCAGGAAGGAAAGGCCGAAGAAGGCGCTGGCCATGAAGAGCATCACCGCCAGGCCCAGCGCGCTGGTCACGATGCTGGTGATGACCAGGCCTGCGACGTACTCCGCGGTCGAGACCGGCGTGGCGAAGATGTTCAGGAAGTTCCGCGACCAGACGTCCTCCAGGAAAGCCATGGTCACCCCCTGCATGATGCGGATGAAGAAATCCCACAGCAGGACTGCGCCCAGGAGCACGGGCACGAAGTTCAACCCCGAAGATGAGACGCTGTTCAGGTAGCGGGTCAGGAACCCCCACAGGACCATGTCGATGGCGATCCAGACGAAAAGCGGCATGACCCGCGAGATGCTCCCCCGGATCAGGTAGAGCTGGCGCAGCACGATGGCATAAAGGCGGTAAAGAGACATGTCAGGCGGTCTCCAGGGAAAGCGGTTCGCGGGCCACGGTGATGAAGAGCTCCTCCAGCGTCTTCTTGCCGTACTCCTGCGGCAGGGTCTTGGGGTCGCCCTCAAGGAGGACCTTGCCGTGCGAGAGGAAAAGCACGCGGTCGCAGATCTCCGCCACCTCGTACATGTTGTGCGACGTCCAGAGCACGCCGGACCTGCCCGCCCGGGCGAACTCGCGGATCTTGTGGCGGATGTCCCGGGCCACCGAGGGGTCGAGCGAGGCGGTCGGTTCGTCCAGCAAAAGCAGCCGGGGGTCGTTCAGCATGGCCTTGGCCAGGCAGAGCCGCGTCTGTTCGCCCGAGGAAAGCACGCCGGCCTTGACCTTCCTCAGCGGCTCCAGCTCGAACTGCCGGAGCAGTTCCGGCAGCCGGCGGGACAGGTCCCTGACCTCGTAAAGCAGCCCGAAGATGCGCAGGTTCTGCTCCACCGTCAGGTTGCCGGGCAGGGGCGCGTACACCGCGGCGAAATTGGTCTGCTGCAGGACCTCCCGCCTCCGGCTGGAGATATCCAGCCCGCCGACAGTGATCGCCCCGGAAGTGGGTTCCAGGATCCCCAGTATCATGTTGATGGTGGTGGTCTTGCCCGCCCCGTTAGGGCCCAGCAGGCCCACGATCTCGTTGGCCGCCACGTGGAAAGAGACGCCGTCCACGGCGGTCTTCGGGCCGTAGGTCTTGCGCAACTGTTCTACCGCTAGAATTTCACTGGTCATGTTCATCGGCTGCCTCAGCCATATTCCGGCCCCCTTATCTGACAGCGGCCCTCTCCAGGACGGTCTGCGTCCTGCGACGGACCTATAATGAGAAAAAAGCCCGCCAGACATATGACGGGCTTCGGTCACCCGCCGGCGGAGGACCGGATCGCCGGCGGGATCCGCAACAGCTCGGCCCTACTTCTTTTTGGCCTTCTTCTTGGCCGGCGCTTTCTTGGAAGCCTTCTTGCTCCCGCAACATCTGGACGCGCAGTTCATGATACTTTCTCCTTTCCCCTCTTTAAGGTTGGCACCATGTTAACACAAAAATCCTGAAGCCGGGGCGGTTTCGTCTCCCTTTTTCCCTAAGGCTGACGGGACTCCCCTCCGGCGGCAGGGGACTCACCACTTGAGCTTGAGGGGGCGCATATCGGCCATCAGGCGCACGGCCTTGACCACGTCTTCGACGCTGCAAGGCTTGGTGAGGTAATGGTCGGCCTGCAGTTCCACTCCCCGGCGGATGTCTTCCAGCTTGTCCTTGGCGGACACGATGATGACCTTCTGCCACTGGCCGGTCTGGGGCGCGGAACGCAGCGCCCGCAGTATCGAAAGGCCGTCCATGCCCGGCATGTTGATGTCCAGCACGATGATGTCCGGAAAGGTCTTCCCGATCAGCTCCCAGGCCTCGCGGCCTTCCTCGGCCGTGACCACGTCGAAACCTTCGGCGATGAGGTGCTTCCTCAGGACATAGACCACGTCCGGTTCGTCGTCGGCGATGAGGACCCGTATTTTTTTCCCGGCCATGCTGCCTCGCGTGTTTTCAGATCACCCGCCCGATCTCCGGACGGCGGCGGATGCCAGTATATCTCAAACGCCGGCCGCCCGCAATATCCGGCCAGCGAACCTGAAGCCTGTCCTCAGCCCCGCCTGCCCCGTCAGCCGGCCGGGCCGGGCGCTGCCGCGCGGACCTCCCCTATCCTTCCCAGCGCAACGCGTAACCTTTCTCCAGGAGCAGGTTGTTCAGGAAGATCTCCTCGCCGGCATCCCCCTGGGGGACGAAGATGTCCGCCAGGTAGCGGTCGTACTTGTCCGACCGGCTGGAACGGACGATGACCCGGGCGGATTCCTTGAGGACCGACTGCAGGAAGGCCTTGGCCGCCTCGCCTTCCCGGCTGCCCAGTTCCGGGGCGTCGATGCCGCGCAGGCGCAGGCTCTGCCGCGTCCAGGTCCCGAACCCCAGGTCGACGTGGGCCTTGACCGTGTCGCCGTCCAGCACCTTCTCCACCCGGGCCTCGTAGGTGTAAAGGTCCTTCTCGGTCCGGTCGGTGTTCAAGAAACGGTAGACGTCGTCCCGGGGGCGGGACTCCACGATGTCTCCGGCGGCAAAGAGCGAAATGAGACGCGCGTCCGCGTCGCGGTAAACGGAGAAACCCAGGTCCAGCACCAGGTCGGCCTCCGCTCCGGGCGAGACCGCCTGGCGGCGGAAGATCCGGTAGGTGTAGAGCTCGCCGCGCAAAGGCTCGAGCGGGCCCTGCAGCGCCAGCGTGGCCGCGGCCGGCCGTTCCGCGCTGGTCCCGGCCTGCGGGTCTTCGCGCTCCGGCTCGGGGCGGATGGCCTTGATGCGCTCGGCCAGTTCGTCCGACGACCAGGCGCTCTTCTCGGCCGATTCTTCCAGCTGCTGGCGTTCGTCTTCGTCCGGGACCGTGATCAGCTTCTTGAAATGGGTCCAGCTGAATTGTGGTCGCGCGACCACTTTCTCGAAATCCGGGTAGGTCTGGTAGAACTTGGTGCAGCGGTGCAAAAGGTCCTTGCTGACGGAAAGGTCCCGGGCCAGCCGGGGCACCACTTCGCGGCCGTACTCGGCGCGGCCGCCGTTCTGCAAGAGGTGTTCCCGGATCAGCCGGCCGGCCTCCCAGTAGATCCGCACCTTCTCCGACTCGATGCGGCGCTGGCCTTCGAGGAGCACCTCCTTGACCTGGCGGTAGAGCGACAGGTAGGTCTGGACATCAGGCTTGAGGACCGGCGTTGTGGCGGACATGAAAGGGATTATACCTGTAAAAGCTGAATAGGGAAAGCGGGCCCTGGCCGGGCTCGTGGCCGCCTGCCCCGGTCCCGGGCCGGGGGCCCGTCTGCCGGGGCTGCCGGGATATTATTTCCTGAGCTTGCGGCAGATCGCTTCCGCCATCTCCTGCGTCCCCACCGCGGCAGGGTCGTTGCGGTCGGGCTTGAGGTCGTAGGTGACGTCCCGGCCTTCCCGGATGACGTCGCAGACCGCCTTTTCCAAGCGGAGGGCCGCGTCCGTCTCGCCGATATGCCGCAGCATCATCACCGCCGACAGGATCGTCGCGGTAGGGTTCACCTTGTTCTGGCCGGCATACTTCGGGGCCGAGCCGTGCACCGGTTCGAAAAGCGCGGCCTGCGTCCCGATATTGGCGCCCGGGGCGATGCCCAGCCCGCCCACCAGTCCGGCGCAGAGGTCCGAGACGATGTCGCCGTAGAGGTTGGGCAGCACCAGGACGTCGTAGAGCTCCGGCTTCTGCACCAGCTGCATGCACATGTTGTCGACGATGACATCCTCGAAGGCGACCCGTCCGGCGTAATCCGCGGCCACTTTCTGGCCGGTGCGCAGGAACAGCCCGTCGGTGAACTTCATGATGTTGGCCTTGTG
>CAYTIW010000003.1:105034-112553 GCA_964438075.1 uncultured Planctomycetales bacterium | reverse complement strand
CTGGACGTTGACCGAACGGAACCCCTTGCCGATGGGCGTCTCGATGGGCCCCTTGATGGCGACCTTGTTCTTTTTGACGGAGGCCACCGCTTCCGGCGGCAAAGGCGTGCCGTGTTTGGCGATGGCCGGGGCGCCGACCTCCACCTCTTCCCAGGCTATCGGAACGCCGGTGGCGTCCACGCACTTCTTCATGGCCAGGGCGACCTCGGGACCGATGCCGTCTCCCGGCAGCAACGTTACGCGAAAGGACATGGCAGGCCTACCTTGAAAATTTGGGATGGTTTGTGGGTACGGTGGCCGTGGTGTTCCGGATGAACTGCTTGAAATCGTCCACGTTCTTGGCGTTAGTCAGGGCCGTGTCGAGGTCGATCTGCCCGCCTTCCAGGAGCTCGCGGAGCGACTTGTCCATCGGCTTCATCCCGTACTGGGCCCCCGTCTGCAGCGCCGTCGGTATCTGCTCCACCGCGTGCTCGCGGATCATGTTGCGTATGGCCGGAGTGGCGACCATGATCTCGGTGGCCAGCACCCGACCCTTGCCGCTGGCGTGCGGCAGCAGCCGCTGGGAGACCACGCCCTGCAGGCAGCTCGACAGCTGCTGGCGCACCTGCAGCTGCTGGTAGGGCGGGAACACGTCCACGATACGTTCGATGGTCTGCGCGGCGTCGGGAGTGTGCAGCGTGGCCAGGACGAGGTGGCCGGTCTCGGCCGCGGTCAAGGCCGTGGAGATCGTCTCCAGGTCGCGCATTTCACCGACGATTATGACGTCCGGGTCCTGGCGCAGGCAGCGCTTGAGGGCCTCCGCGAACGAATGCGTGTCCCGGAAGACCTCGCGCTGCTTGATGATCGACCTCTTGTTGGAGTGCAGGAACTCGATCGGGTCCTCGATGGACATGATCATGCACTTGCGCTCCATATTGATCTGCTGGACCATCGCCGCCATGGTGGTGGATTTGCCCATGCCCGTCGGACCGGTGATCAGGACCAGGCCGTTCACCTTCCGGGCCAGGGCGCCCATGGCCGCGGGCAGTTTCAGTTCCTCCATGGTGGGTATGCGGATAGGTATGCGGCGGAAGGCCGCTTCGGTGTTCCCACGCTGGATGTGCACGTTGACGCGGAAACGGTCCAGCCCGGCCATGGCCACCGAGAAGTCCATCTCTTTCTCTTCCTCGAACTGGATCTTCTGGCTCTCGGTCATGACGCTGAAGATCAACCGGCGCAGCTCTTCCGCGCTCAGCGTAGCGTAATCCAGCGGGGACAGCTCCCCGTCGATACGCAGGATGGGCGGCATCCCGGAAGTCAGGTGCAAGTCCGAAGCGTTACGGTCTATCGCTGCCATCAAAAGTTCACGGATTTCCATATAAACCCCTATCCCTTTTTTTCGACCCAGTTCTTGATGCGCTTGATCCCTTCGCGGATCCGCTCCTGCGAGGTGGAAAAAGTCAGACGCAGGAAACCTTCCGCCCCGAAACCATCGCCGGGGATCACCACCACATTGACTTCGTTCAAGATATCCTTCGCAACCTCGGCACAGCGGCCAAACCTGGAGAAATCGCAGAAAAGATAAAAAGCGCCATCCGGTTTAATATAACTAACGCCGGGCACTCCGTCAACGAGAGACATCATTAAATCACGCCTTTTCCGGAACTCGTCCCGCATGGCCGTGGTCGAATCCTCGGCGGAATTCAAGGCCGCAATGGTCGCTTTCTGGCTGATCGACACCGGGTTGGAGGTGGAATGGTCCTGCAAGTTCTTCATATAGTTCATGATCCCGGCCGGGCCGGCCGCGTAACCGATGCGCCAGCCGGTCATGGAATAGGCTTTGGAAACACCGTTGATAGTGACCGTCAGGTCGTAGATATCCTTGCCCAGGGCAGCGATCGAGGTAAAAGGTTCGCTGGTATAGAGCAGCTTTTCGTATATTTCGTCCGAGATGACATAGACGTTGTTCTTGACGCAGACCTCGGCGATAGCCTCAAGCTCTTTCTTCGAGTAGACCGAACCGGTCGGGTTGGAGGGGGAATTGAGGATGAACAATTTGGTCCGCGGGGTGATCGCGGACTGCAGCTGGGCGGCCGTGACCTTGAAACCGCCGGCCTTGGTGGTCGGCAGGAACTTGGGGGTGGCGCCGGCGACCTTGACCATCTCCGGGTAACTTACCCAGAACGGCGCAGGGATGATGACCTCTTCCCCGGCGTCGCAGAGCACCATGACGGTATTGAAAATGGAATGTTTGGCGCCGCAGCCAACCACGATCTGGCCCGGCTTGTAATCGAGATGGTTGTCGCGCTTGAACTTATCGCAGACGGCCTGCCGTAGGTCCTCGGCGCCGCTGGAAGGGGTGTACTTGGTGAAGCCGCTGTTGATGGCCTTGATGGCGGCCTCTTTGATATGTTCAGGGGTGTCAAAATCCGGCTCTCCGGCGGCGAAATTCACCACATCCTTTCCCTGTTCCTTCAACTCTTTGGCCTTGGCAGTGATCGCCAGAGTGGTCGACCCAACTACCTGCTGGATGCGGGAATTGATCTTGAGCATCTGGTCCTCCGGGGACTGTTATATTATTTTCTTACTTATATTTATCCTTCAGCTTAAGATTTTTTGGCCGGCTTCGCCTTTTTGTCCGCCTTCTTCTCCTCCACGATATCCGCGTCCTCCACCGACCCTTTGGCCTTTTTAGTATCCTCAGCCTTGTCCTTATCCTTGTCCTTCTTTCCCTTGCGGGCTTCCTTTTTCGCCCGGGCATCGTCCAGGGCGGCCTGGTCCTTCTCGGTCAGCTCCAAAAGCACCATTTCGGCGTTGTCCCCGGGGCGGTTGACGGCGAACTTGATGATACGCGTATATCCCCCCTGTCGGAACTTGAAACGCGAAGCAACCGAATTGAAGAGCATTTTCACCAGTTCATGGTCGCAAAGGATGGCGAAAGCCCGGCGCCTGGCGGCCAAGGTATCCTCCTTGCCCATCGTGATCAACTTCTCGACCAGCTTCCTGGCTTCAGCGGCCTTGGCGCGGGTGGTCCGGATGCGTTGATGTTTTAAGACCGCCTTGGCCAGGTCCCTGACCGTAGCCTGGCGCAGTTTCTGGTTGCGACCGAACTTGTTTCCGGCAATTCCATGTCTCATATTATGACTCGTTCTTCTTTCTTAACTTTTTAAGGTCGATCTTCATCCCCAGGCTGAGCCCCATGGCCTTGAGTATCTCGTCGATCTCGGTGAGCGACTTCTTGCCGAAGTTGCGGAAATTGAGCAGCTCTTCCTCGGTCTTGCGGACCAGGTCCGAGATGTTCTTGATGTTGGCCTCTTTGAGGCAGTTGGAACTGCGCACCGAAAGCTCCAGCTCGGAGATGGGCAGCCGCAGCTTGGCGTACAACGCCTCTTCTTCGGCGGATATCTCTTCCTCTTCCTCTTCTTCCTCCGGCAGCTGGCCGTAGGCCACGAACACGTCCAGGTGGCGCTGCAGGATATTGGCGGCGTAAAGGAGCGCCTCCTTGGGGCTCATGGCCCCGTTGGTCCATATCTCCAGGATCAGCCGGTCGTAGTCCGTGCGCTGGCCGACGCGGGTATTCTCGGAGAAGAAATTGACCTTCTCGATGGGCGTAAAAATGGAATCGACCGCGACGGTCCCCAGGGGAGCGCCCTCTTTCTTGTTCATCTCGGCCGGGACATAACCCCTCCCGCGGCAGACTTCCAGTTCCGCGTTGAATTCCACGTCCTGCGTCAGGGTGCAGATATGATGATCGGGGTTCAGGACCTCAATGGTCTCGTCGAAGATGATGTCCTTGGCCTTGACCTCGCCCTTCTTGCTGGCCTTGATGTAAATGGTCTTGGACACTTTGGAATGCGAACGGAGGACCAGCTCTTTGATGTTAAGAACGATATCGGCCACCGTTTCCAGGACACCCGGGATGGTGGAAAACTCGTGCTCGACCCCGTCCAAACGTACCGAAACCACCGCGCTGCCTTCGATGGACGAAAGAAGGATCCGACGCAGGGAATTCCCCAGCGTCACGCCATAACCGCGCTCGAACGGTTCCGCGATGAACTTCCCGTAACGGTCGGTATATGTTGCTTCATCACAGTCCAAACGTTTGGGCATCTGAAAATCACGCCATTTAACTCCCATGAGTTTATTCCTCCTTTAAGAATTGGAGATCAGGAAAATCCTGTCCGTTATTTCGAATACAGCTCTATGATCAACTGTTCGCTCAGAGGGACCACGATGTCCTCGCGCGCCGGAAGGCGGAGCACCTTGCCTTTAAAATTGTCGTTATCGGCCTGCAGCCATGCCGGCACGGCCCAGCCCTCGTTCATCTCCAGGTTCTTTTTGACGTATTTGCCGGTCGCGTCCTTGGCGGCGAAAGATATCTCGTCCCCCACCCGGACGGACGCGGAGGCGATGTTCACCTTCTTGCCGTTGACCCTCACCAGACCGTGGCTGACCATCTGCCGGCCCTGCGCCCGGGTGATGGCGAAGCCGAGACGGTAGATGACGTTGTCCAGGCGGGTCTCCAGCATCTGCAGCAGCACCGTTCCGGTGACACCCTTGGAAGCGGTGGCTTTGAGATAGTAATTCTTGAACTGGCGCTCGAGCACGCCGTAAATACGCTTGGCTTTCTGCTTCTCGCGCAGCTGCATCCCGTAGTTGGACAGTTTGGCCCGCCGGAACCCGTGCTGACCCGGGGCGGCTTCGCGTTTGTCGAGCGACCACTTCTTCTTCAGGCCGAGGTTGACCCCTTCTCTCCTGGAAAGCCTGCAACGAGGACCTAGATATCGTGCCATGGATCAGTGAACCTTTCTGATAATTAAAAAGTATTTATACTGTAAAGGTCATATATCATAAGTCATAAAAAAGAAAGCTGCTGCCTAAAAGATGAAATAATAACTCCTGCCTCATATGACCTTTGACTTATGACTTCTTATACCCTTCTCTTCTTCCTGGGACGGCACCCGTTATGCGGGATCGGCGTGACGTCGCGTATGGACAAGATCTGCAGGCCGGCGGCCGAGATCGCCCGGATCGCGGACTCGCGGCCGGAACCGGGCCCCTTGACCAGCACATCCACGCTCTCGATGCCGAGGTCCTTGGCGCGCTTGGCAGCCTCGCCAGCGGCGACCTGGGCCGCGAAAGGCGTCGATTTCTTGGACCCGGTGAACCCCACCACGCCCGGCGTGGCCCAGACGATCGTGTTGCCCTGGCGGTCGGTAATGGTGATGATCGTGTTATTGAAGGTGGCAGCGATCATGGCGATGCCGGACGTCACTCCCTTCAGGGCGCGCTTTTTGGCCTTGGCTTTCCTGGTCGAGGTCTTGGTTGGCGCAGCTCCCGCCTGGGAAGTGCTGGCCGGCTTGTTCGCTTTCGTTGGACTGCTCATGGACTATCCTCTTATTCTTCCTTCTTTTTCATTCCGCCTACGGTCTGCTTGCGGCCCTTGCGCGTGCGCGCGTTCGTGCGGGTGCGTTGCCCGCGCACGGGAAGCCCCTTGCGGTGGCGCAACCCGCGGTAAGTCCCCATATCCATGTGCTGGCGAACGTTCTGCTGGATCTCGCGGCGCAGGTCGCCTTCGACCACAAAATTCTTCTGGATAAAATTCGTTATCTTGAGGATCTCTTCTTCGCTAAGGTCATTGGCCCGCTTGTTGGGGTCGATGCCCGTGGCCTTCAGTATCTTCTGCGAGCGGGTCAGCCCGATGCCAAAAAGATACGGCAGCGCGGCCTCGACACGCTTTTCCCTCGGGAGATCAATACCTAAAATTCTCGCCATAAGCCCTTATCCTTGTCTTTGTTTGTGTTTCGGATTATCGCAGATCACACGCACCACGCCCTGGCGCCTGACTATCTTGCACTTGCTGCAGATCCTTTTTACCGATGATTTGACTTTCATCTTATTTGTTCCTGTACGTTATTCTCCCCCGCGAAAGATCATAGGGCGAGATCTCCACTTTGACCTTATCCCCCGGAAGGATACGGATGAAATTGAGACGCATCTTGCCGGAAACATGGGCGAGCACCTTATGGCCCTGGTCGGTCACAACACGGAACATCGCGTTCGGCAGCGCCTCCTCCACCGTACCTTCAACTTCTATCAGATCTTCCCTAGACATACCCTGTCATCACTCCGTCAATATGACCGGCCCCGATTCCGTGATCGCGACCGTGTGCTCAAAATGGGCCGAAGGCTTCCCGTCAGCCGTTACCGCCGTCCATCCGTCAGGCAGCATCCTGGTGTGCGCCACGCCCATGTTGACCATCGGCTCGATGGCAAAGACCATGCCCGGCTGCAACAGCGGCCCCTGGCGCGGCGGGCCGTAATTGGGTATCTCCGGGTCTTCGTGCAACTGCCGCCCTATACCATGCCCGACGAAATCGCGAACTATGGAAAACCCCTTGGCTTCAGCATACTGCTGTATCGCGTGGGAGATGTCTCCCAGCCGGTTGCCGGGCCGGGCCTCGGCTATGCCCCGGAAAAGCGCCTGGCGCGTAACATCGATAAGCTTCTGCTTGCCGGCCGTCAGGTCGCCGAAACCAACGGTGACGGCCATGTCGGAATAATACTCTTGATAGATGATGCCGATATCTATTCCGACGATATCGCCGTCCTTGATCACGCGCGGGCCAGGTATACCGTGTATGACCTCCTCATTGACCGAAATACAGGTATTGGCCGGATAACCGCGGTATCCCTTGAAAGCGGCCTTCACCGCTTCCTTGGTGATCAAGGTTTCGGCCAGGCCGTCGATCTCGGCTGTCGTCATCCCTATTTTTAAAGAACTTTTAATGCCAGCCACGATACGGGAGAGGATCTTTCCCGCCTCCCACATGAGCTTTTGTTCCTCATGAGTCTTTATCCGGATGTCAGGGCTTGTTCTCATTCAATATCTTCAAGAGCGCAGCTTTAACCTCGTCAGCGCCACGATCGGCGTTGATGGTCTTGAGTTTCCCCTGCACCTTGTAGAAGTCGATAATAGGCCGAGTGCTCTCGGCATAAACCTCCATACGCTTTGTGATAGTCGCCTCGTTATCGTCGGCACGCTGATACAACTCGCCGCCGCACTTGTCGCAGACACCGGCCTTCTTGGACGGCATTCCGGTCAAATGATAAAGGGCGCCGCAAGCCTTGCAGACCCGACGGCCGGTCAAGCGCTTGAGTATGATATCCAGCGAGGCCTCCATGTAAAGCGTGAGATCCACCTTGAGGCCGCTCTTCAGCAATATCCGGTCCAGGTCGGTGGCCTGCGCCGAAGTGCGCGGGAAACCGTCGAACATATATCCCCTGCCGTCACGGGCAGTTTCCGTGATCTTGCCCTCGATCATCTTCGTCACGACATCATCCGGGACCAATCCGCCGGAATCGACGTAACGCTTGATCTCGAGCCCGATCGGGGTTTTCCCCTTGATCTCGGCGCGGATCAGGTCACCCGTGGAAATATGGTGCACGCCCAGTTCATCTTTGAGTGCCGTAGCCAATGTCCCCTTGCCGGCACCTGGTGCGCCCAGAAGGACGATGATCATCTCCGCCCCCTCAGGTG
>CAYTIW010000003.1:96225-104934 GCA_964438075.1 uncultured Planctomycetales bacterium | reverse complement strand
CCCGGGACAAAGCCGCCGTGCTTTTTCATGTTCTCGGCCACATCGACCGGGTTAAAGACCACCGCCGTATAAAAATAACAGAAGAAAACGATCAGCCCGGCATAGAGCACGTAATACGGCCAATGCCCGCGCATCAGATAGGAAGTGAACGCATGAAAACCCTGGGACGGTATGAAACTGCTGATCGTGGCCGGGAAAAGCAATATCGACTGGGCGAAAATGATGGCGATGATGCCGGCTGTGTCCACCTTGAGCGGGATGAACGAATTTTGGATACCCGCCGTCTTTCCGCTTACCGCCCGGCGCGCGTGCTGCACGGGTATGCGGCGCTGGGCCTGCGTGACCAGCGTGGTCAAAAGCACGACCGTCACAAAGAAGAACAACAGCATAAGCACCGTCAGGGGCTGCAACTGCGCGGCCCCGGCGTGCTTGGGCGCCAGCAACAGAACAGTCTGCTCGACCGCCGCCGGTCCGGATGACAAAATGCCCGCCGTGATCATGATGGACATCCCGTTGCCTATACCCTGTTCCTGTATGCGTTCCCCCAGCCACATGATAAGCAGAGTACCCGCTGTCAGCGTGATCATGGTGGTCAGCCGGAACGGCAGCCCCGGGTTGTTCACGATATGCAAACCTTGGAAAAAGGTGGCCTGGGAACTTTCCAGCCAAAGAGCGATAAAGAACGACTGGATCGCCGCCAGCCCGACCGTCCCGTAACGGGTGTACTGGTTGATCTGCTGGTACCCGGCCTGGCCTTCCTTGGACAGCTTCTCAAGGGCGGGGATCACCGCCGTCAGCAGCTGCATGATGATCGAACTGGATATATAAGGCATGACGCCCAGAGAAAAAATAGTCAATTTCTCCAGGGACCGCCCCGAGAACATGTTCATGATCGAAAAAACATTGCCGCCGCCGGTGGACTGCGCGACCTTTTCAAAGAACTTGGCCAGCTCGGCGCCGTTGATCCCCGGAGTGGGGATGAAACAGCCGAGACGATAGACCGCTATCATAGCGAGCGTGAATAAGATCTTCTTCCGGAGATCCTCGATCCTAAAACAAGTCGCTAAAGCCTTGAAGAACTGTGAAAGCATACGCGGTTATTTCTTTACCTTTTTGCCTGGCTGGACCGCCTCTTCCTTAACTTTGACCACCACTTCGGCCTTGCCGCCGGCCTTCGCGATCTTTTCAGCCGCGCTGGCGGAGAATTTGTCGGCCACCACGGTCAAAGCCTTCTTAAGTTCGCCGTCCCCCAGGATCTTGACCGGCTTACGGAGGCTGCTGACCAGGCTCTTGGCCTTGAGGGCCGCGATATCCACTTTCTCCTTGGCCTCGAAACGGTTCAGGTCTTCTACATGGACGACCTGGTACCGGACCGGATTGAGCGGGTGAAAACCGACTTTAGGTATCCTGCGGATAAGCGGTATCTGGCCGCCTTCCAAACCTAACAGGATACCGCGTCCTGAACGTGAACGCTGCCCTTTATCACCACGGCCTGAAGTCTTGCCTAGCCCGGAGGCGGCACCGCGGCCACGGTACTTCTTGCGCCTTCTGGAACCTTCCGGGGACCTTAACTGATGAAGCTGCATATCTATTCAACCTTGTCTGCGGTTTGCTGAACGCTCTCCGCTCCGGGCGCGTTCTCTACGTTAACCTTTATCTTCTTTAAACGGGACAGTCCCTCAAAAGTCGCCTTGACGACGTTCAAAGGATTGCTTGAACGATGGACCTTGGTCAAAATATTCTTTATTCCCGCGCCGTCACAGATAGCACGGACAGCGCCGGATGCGATAACGCCGGTACCGTCGCTGGCCGGCTTCAGAAGGACCTCCGTCGCGCACCACTTGCCTATGACCGCATGCGGGATGGTGGTCCCGCGGCGCGGCACTTCTATCATGCATTTCTTGGCCGCATTGAGCCCCTTCTTGATCCCAACCGCAACTTCGCCGGCCTTGCCCAAGGCGTATCCCACATTGCCCTTGCCGTCGCCCACCACCACCAGCGCGCTGAAGGAAAGCTTCGTACCGCCCTTGGTCACCTTGGCCACGCGGCTGATCCGGATCACGGACTCCACCATTCCGCTCGACTCGCCCTCAGGCTTGGGGCCGAACTGTTTCCTTCCGCCCTGGCCGCGTCCGCGCCCCTGTCCTCCCGGCCCCTTGGCCGGCAAATTATCCGAAGAGTAGGCCAGCTTCTTATCGCCAGCCTTGTCGACCGACTGCATGTCGGCCTGGCCGCCGCGGGCATTGCGGGACCGGCCGCGGGAGCTGCCCCTTCTAGGGCCTTGAGAAGGTGACTGCGCCGGGGCTGAAGACTGATCTGCCGCCTCCGGAGCGGGATGGGTATTCTGGTCTGCCTGTGGTGTCTGGTTCTGGTTATTGTCTTCCATAACTGATTAAAATTCCAATCCGGCTTTTCTGGCAGCTTCGGCGAAAGCCTTAATGCGGCCGTGATACTTGTAACCGCCGCGGTCGAACGCGACCCTGCGGATACCTTTCGCTATCGCGTCCTTGGCCAAAGCTTCGCCGAGTATCTCGGCCGCCTTGATATTGCCGCCATGGTTTTTGGTTTTCTCCCTGATCTCCTTCGCCAAGGTGGTCTTGCCCAGCAACACCTTGCCGACCGTATCGTCCACGATGCATGCCGATAGATTCTTCAAACTCCTGTGCAGGCTCAGGCGGGGATGGTCCGCCGTGCCCGACATCTTTTTGCGGATGCGGTCGTGACGATAAGCTCTTTTGATTTCCTTTATATTAGACATAGACTTTACTTGGTTACGGATTTACCCTGCTTGCGCTTCACGACCTCGCCTACGTAGCGGATCCCTTTTCCCTTGTATGGCTCCGGCGGCTTGACGCTGCGGATCTGTGCCGCCACCTGACCTAGCAGGATATTGTCGGCGCCTTCAAGTTTGATCTCGGTCGGCTTGGGACAAGCCAGCTTGATACCGGCCGGGACAATGTACTCCACCGGATGGCTGAACCCGAGGCTAAGCGACAATTTCTGGCCCGAGACCTGAGCGCGAAAACCTAAGCCCTGTATCTCCAGGTCCTTAGTATGGCCCTTAGTCACGCCGGAGATCATATTCTTCAATAACGCGCGGATAGTGCCATGATTGGCCTTGATCTGCTTGGTGTCATTGACCCGCGAAACACAAAGTCCCTTGTCATTCTGCTCCACCTTTATGCCATACGGCAAAGGGACGCTCAGCTTGCCCTTCGGCCCTTCCATGTTAACGGCCGTCGGGGTTATATTCACTTTGAGTTCTTTTGGACACGCCAGTGGTATCTTACCGATTCTAGACATATCACCTTACCAAATGTAACAGAGGACTTCGCCTCCGATTTTTAGTTTACGGGCTTCCTTGTCGTCCAGAACGCCCTTTGAAGTCGAGATGACCGCCGTCCCCATGCCGCTCAACACGCGCGGGATCTCGTCATTCTGCACAAATACGCGCAAGCCGGGCTTGGAAACACGCTGCAATCCGGCGATGACCGGCTGTTTGTTCTCATATTTGAGGTAAACCTTGAGAACACCCTGTTTCTGATCCTTCAAGAGACGGACATCTTCGATGTACCCGTCCTGCTTGAATATGCCCAGTATCTTCTCGTTAAGCCTTGAAGCCGGCACATCCACGGTATCCTTGTGCACCTTCAGCGCGTTACGGATGATCGTGAGCATGTTGGCGATGGGATCTGAAACTGCCATTGTCTTTATTCCTTATCTTTATCTTTTCTTATTCCATCCTGCAACCAGCCCCTGAGAGGCGGGCAGGCTCCGGCTCCGCCGGGAACACGAAACCTCACCAGCTGGCCTTCTTAACACCGGGTATCTCACCTTTCCAGGCGAGCTCACGGAAGCAAAGACGGCATATACCAAAACGCCTCAAATAAGCTCTGGAACGGCCGCACAAATGACAGCGGTTATGCTGCCGGGTCGAGAATTTCGGCTTCAGTTTTGATTTGTTGATCAGCGCTTTCTTGGCCATATTTTCCGTAATGTCCTTGTTTTATCTGCTATTTCGAAAAAGGCATCCCCATAAAGCGTAGGAGCTCGCGGTTCTTCTCGACGTCACCGCCTTTGATCACGATGCTGACATCCATACCCTGCACGCGGAAATCACGTCTGGTGGAGTCTATTTCCGGGAATATGGACTGTTCCTTAATGCCCAAGGTGTAATTTCCCTCCCGGTCGAACGACTTGCGTGAGACCCCGTTGAAGTCGCGGATACGCGGCAACACCACGTTCATCAGCTTGTCGAGGAACTCGTACATGCGGGCCCGCCTCAAGGTCACCTTGCACCCCACCGGCAGCCCCTGCTTAAGATGGAAATTGGAAACAGCTTTCTTCGCGCGGCGTATGGCCGGTTTCTGCCCGGTGATCATGGCCAGGTCCTCTGCCGCCTGCTCCAAAAATTTTATGTCGTCCTTGGACTCGCCCACACCCATGTTCACCACTACCTTCTCGACACGCGGCACCGACATGAGGTTCTTGATCCCGAATTTCTCTTTCATCGCCGGGACAACTTCGTTCAAATACTTCTCTTGCAATACAGGTTTCACCGCAAACTCCTCTTAGATCGTTTCACCGGTCCTGGGGCTGACACGAAGCTTTGTACCGTCCTTCAGCAGTTTGGCTTTAAAGCGTGTCGGCTTGTTGGATTTCGGTTCAATGAGCATGACATTCGATATATGCAAGGGCTTCTCGATCTCGATATACCCGCCCTGCGGATACTGGTCGCTCTTCTTGACCGCCTTCTTGACGATATTCCTGTTCTCGACCACGACTTTATTCAGTTCCTTGAGAACTCGGATCACCTTGCCGGTCTTGCCTCTGTCCTTGCCGGCTATGACCATGACTTGATCATCACGCTTGATACGTAACATTAGACGACCTCGGGGGCTAAAGAGATAATCTTCATATATTCCATATTGCGCAACTCGCGCGCAACGGGGCCGAACACGCGCGTCCCGCGCGGGTTGCCGGCATCATCGATCAGCACCACGGCATTGGAGTCAAAGCGGACGTATGAACCGTCGGAACGGCGGATACGCCTCTTGGTCCGCACCACCACGCCCTTGGCTTTCTGTCCCTTTTTAACCGCTGCATCGGGAATGGATTCCTTGATATTGACCCTGACGATATCGCCGATCTGCGCGCTCAACTTGCCCTTGGCGTTCAAAACGCCTATAACGGAAGCCGTGCGCGCGCCGGTATTGTCAGCGACCTGTAAAAGACTCTTAAGCTGGATCATATCGCGACCGCCTCTTTATTGGCACCCTTGGTGACGATCTCGACGACGATCCAGCGCTTGTCCTTGGAAATAGGGCGCGTCTCCTGGATAATGACGACGTCGCCGACATGGGACTCGTTCTTCTCGTCATGCGCCTTGTAACGGTCATGCGTCACCAGCAATTTACCGTATTTGGCATGGCGTTCCAGCGCGCGCACCTGCACTACCCGCGTCTTCATCATCTTATCGCTGATCACGGTTGCCGTTAGAGTTTTGCGCTTGTTAGCTCTTTTTTCCATCGGGATTCTTTCTTTCATTGATAATAGTCTGGATCTGCGCTACCTCTTTCTTCAGCACGTTGAAACGGGAAGGCTTTTCCACCTGCCCCAACCGGCTCTGCTGGCGAAGGCCGAACAGTTCCTTTTTAAGGAATTCCTCGCGCTGCGTAAGCTCTTTTTCGTTAAGGTTTCTAAGTTCTTTCAAGTCCATGACAGGCCTCAATTAAAACTGATGCGAACGAGTGATAAACTTGGTCTTCACCGGAAGCTTGAACGCCACCAGGCGCAGAAGGTTCTTGGCAAAGTCCTCTGGAACGCCGCTGACCTCAAAAATGACCCTTCCGCGCTTGATCACCGCTACCCAGTGGTCAAGGTCCCCCTTCCCCTTGCCCATACGGGTTTCAGCCGGCTTCTTCGTTACCGGCTTGTGGGGAAAAATGTTTATCCAAAGCTTGCCGGCCCCGCGCAGCTTGCGCACCATGGCGACGCGGCACGCTTCCAGATGATTGGAGCGGATAAGCCCGTTGTCTATCGCCTTGAGGCCGTACTCACCGAAAGCCAGGCGGCTGCCAGAGGAAGCTACCCCGCGGCACTTGCCTTTCTGGGACTTGCGATATTTAACTCTCTTAGGCAGCAATGCCATATTTCATACCCCTCTTATGCTTCCACTTTCAACGCATCTTTCAATGTGTCGCCCTTGTATATCCAAACCTTTACGCCGATGCAGCCGTAGGTCGTTAGGGCTTCCGCGAAGCCATAATCAATATCGGCACGGAATGTCTGTAACGGGATCTTCCCGATGTGATACTTTTCGCGACGCGCGATCTCGGCGCCGTCGAGGCGGCCGGAGACTATGATCTTGATGCCCTTGGCGCCAGCCTGTACCGACTGCTCCACCGCGCGCTTCATAGCACGGCGGAAACCGACGCGTTTTTCCATCTGGAACGCAACGCTCTGGGCGACCAGGGTGGCATCGGTGGCAGGGTTCTTGATCTCTTTGATATCCACGTTGATCTCTTTGGTGGTTATCTTGCCCAGGTCCGTTCTAAGACGGTCGATGTCCGCCCCGCGCCGGCCGATGATGACACCGGGCCTGGCAGAAGCGATTCGGATCTTGATCTGCCCGGCCAAGCGCTCTATCTCGACGCCGGCGACAGCGCCCTGGACGAACTTCTTTCTGATGTACTGGCGGATCCTGTAGTCCTCTTCCACGTTCCGCGCGAAGTCCTTGCGGTCCGAGAACCAGAGGCTACGCCAGTTCTTGTTGATACCGATACGTAATGCGATTGGAGAAGCTTTTTGACCCACTTTTCACATCCCTTATTTAACTTTAAGATCCAGTTCAACCGTAATATGCGTGGTCTTCTTGAGGATCTCGGTCGCCCGGCCGAATGTTGCCGCGCGAAAGCGTTTCCAGACCGGACCCTGGTCGGCCACTATCTTGGAGACCACCAGCTGATCCTCCGTCAATCCCTTCTGCTTGGCATTGGCAACGGCGGATTCCAGAACCTTAACGACCTTTTCCTTGGTCGGCTTATTGAGGTGCGCCAGGATGGTCAGCGCCACCGGCACCTGTTTGCCGCGGACAAGGTCGAGAATCTTCCTGATCTTTGTCGGAGAAACCCTTTGGTATCTTCCCTTAGCTCTTGCGATCATAAAAACCTTTTTCCGTTTGCTGGTATGGGCGGCCATGCGGACTCCCCGTACAGGGAACCGGCCCCCTACGCCTTATTTCTTCTGCATGGCCTTCTTGGCCTTTACGCCGCCGTGGGCCTTGAAGGTTCTCGACGGGGCAAATTCGCCCAGCTTGAAACCGACCATGTTCTCCGTCACGAATATCGGGATATGCTTGTGCCCGTTGTGCACGGCGAACGTGTAGCTCACGAAATCCGGGATTATGGTCGAGCGCCGGGACCATGTTTTGATCGGCTGCTTCTGTCCCGAAGCGACCATCTTGTCGAACTTCCTTCTCAAAGATTCATCCACGAAAGGACCCTTGGCAACAGAACGTGACATATCCCTTATTTCCTTCTCTTGGTTATAAATTTATCCGAATATTTACGCGGCTTGCGTGTCTTATAACCTTTGGTCGGCTTGCCCCACGGCGTTACCGGATGCGGATTCCCCTGCGGGGTCTTGCCCTCGCCGCCGCCGTGCGGATGATCGACCGGGTTCATGACCACGCCGCGCGACTGCCCGCGGATACCGAGCCAGCGGTTCCTTCCGGCCTTTCCGATCGACTGCGTTTCATGCTCGACATTCGACAGCTGGCCGATCGTGGCCCGGCAATTTATCAGCAGGCGGCGCATTTCGCCGGAAGGGAGACGCAAGATCGCGTATTCGCCTTCCTTGCCCAGGAGCTGGGCGGAAGTACCGGCTGAACGCACGATCTTGCCGCCTCTGCCGGGCTGGATCTCAATATTATGTATCGGGGTCCCCAGGGGGATCCTCGATAGCGGAAGCGAATTGCCGGCTTTGATCTCCGCGTTCTCCGAATTGGTGCTTACCACCGTTTCGCCGGTCTTCAATTCCACCGGTGCCAGGATATAGCTCTTGGACTTGTCGCTCTGGTACTCGACCAGCGCGATACGGCAGGACCGGTTAGGGTCGTATTCGATGCCCAGGACAGTTGCCGCGTCGTCCAGGCGGGCGCGCTTAAAATCGATCAGACGGTACATCCTTTTGTGCCCGCCGCCGCGGTGCCGGGAAGTTATCCGGCCGTAACTGTTGCGGCCACCGGTCTTCTTGATCGGGACCAGCAGTGATTTCTCCGGCTTATGCTTGGTCAGCTCGCTGAAATCGCAAAGGGCCGCATGCCTTAAACCAGGTGTTGTGGGCTTAAAACGCTTGATACCCATGATTAAGCAACCTCGATCTTGTTGCCCTCTTTAAGAGTGACAACCGCTTTTTTCCAGTCGGACGTGTACCCGTACTTCAGGCGTACACGCTTCAACTTGCCAGGCATCAGGACGATGTTAACTGCCTGGACCTTGACTTTATAAATATCTTCCACCGCCTTGCGGATATCGGTCTTGGTGGCCTTGGGGCTGACCCGGAATAAGTACTGCCGGTGCTTCTCAACGAGAGTCCCCTTCTCCGTGCGCAACAGACATCTGATAATATCGTAGCTGGTGATCATTGTATTCTCTTGAGCAGTTGTTCCATCGCGGCCTTGGTCACGAGGATCTTGTTGTTCTTAAG
>CAYTIW010000003.1:79866-96125 GCA_964438075.1 uncultured Planctomycetales bacterium | reverse complement strand
TGCCTTTGATTGGCCTGATACATCACCACGGCCTGATGGATCACCGCGTCATTGACTTCTTTGGCAAAAGCTTCTGGCAGTTCGATGGCGCCGGTTTCATTACCTGCGATATTATAAACAGTGAGCTTGGGCATTACTTCCTTCTTTACCTTATCGATAGAGCCACGGTCATTGGGCCGTGGTTACACATTACTTACCTTTACCCTTGGCTGCTGCCTTGGCCTGTTTCATCGGGTTGCGCTTGTGGATGACCACTTCCTTCTTCTCATCCAGCGAGCGGTAGGCTTTCTTGAAAGAACGTTCGATAGAAAGCAACCCGTTCTTGCAGCCGGGAACCGCACCTTTGACCAGCAACATGTTGTTCTCTGCGTCCACCTGCATAACACGGAGGTTCTGGACCGTGATCTGAGCGTCCCCCATGTGTCCGGGCATGGTCTTGCCGCGGATGATCCGGCCGGGGAAAGTGTTAGCTCCGACCGAACCGATACGGCGGTGATGCATGGAACCGTGGCCCGCCCCTCCGCCTGACCAGTTATGGCGTTTCATGCCTCCCTGGAAACCGCGGCCGATCGAGGTGCCGACCACCGTCACGTAGTCACCGGGACGGAAAAAATCAGCCAGTATCTTCTGCCCCACCTGGTACGGAGCGTTATCCGTCGAGTTGAACTCTTTCACGGTACGAAGCGCAGGAGAATTGGCTTTCTTGCAGAACCCCATACGCGGCTTGGAACAGCGCGACTCACGTATCTCTTCGAAACCGAGGACCACCTTCTTTTTGGGCGCATCCTTCAGCTCCAACACGTAACAAGGGCCTACTTCCAAGGCGGTAACGGGAACGATGTTCCCTTCCTTGTCAAAAATCTGCGTCATCCCTATCTTTCTTCCTAATAAACCACTGATCATAAATAACAAACCGCTTTTATTGTTTGATTTCGACGTCTACACCGGCAGGCAAGTTCAATTTCCTGAGGGCTTCAACTGTTTTTGAGGTGGGGTCAACAAGATCGATGAGCCGCTTGTGGGTCGCCAATCGAAACTGTTCCCTGGATTTCTTATCAATCACCGGAGAACGAAGGACCGTATACAGCTCCTTCTTCGTCGGCAACGGAACGGGGCCATTGACCTTGGCCCCGGTCCTGATCGCCGTATCCACTATCTCTTGGGTAGACTGATCGATCAACCGATGATCGTATGCCTTGAGTTTTATCCGTATCTTCTGCATGGCCGTTTCACAGCTTTCGGTTGACGTTATTCAATGATCTCGGTTACAACACCAGCGCCGACTGTCTTGCCGCCCTCACGGATGGCGAAACGCAGCTCCTTTTCGCATGCGACCGGCACAATAAGCTCAACGGTAAGCGTGACATTATCACCGGGCATGCACATCTCTACACCCGCCGGAAGCTCCGCGGTACCTGTTACGTCGGTAGTCCTGAAATAGAACTGTGGACGGTATCCCTTGAAGAACGGGGTATGCCGGCCGCCCTCTTCCTTCGTCAGGATGTAGACCGAACACTTGAATTTCTTGTGGGGTTTGATAGAACCAGGCACAGCCAGGACCATGCCGCGCTCGACAGTGGTCTTGTCAACACCGCGCAACAACAGACCGACGTTATCGCCCGCCTGTCCCTCATCGAGTTCCTTGCGGAACATCTCGACGCCGGTGATGGTGGTCTTGCCGATTTCCGGTCGCAGACCAACGATATCGATGTCCTGGCCGACTTTGCAAATACCGCGCTCGATACGGCCCGTGGCTACAGTGCCGCGTCCGGAGATCGAAAAGATATCCTCGACCGCCATCAAGAACGGCTTGTCCAGTTCGCGCACCGGCATCGGTATCCACTCGTCAACGGCCTTCATGAGGTCGATAACACATTTGGCCTTGCCGCCAATATCCTTCGGGTTATTCAACGCTTCAAGGGCTGAACCGCGGATGACCGGGGTCTTGTCGCCATCAAACTTGTATTTGGTCAAAAGGTCGCGGATCTCCATCTCCACGAGGTCAAGGAGCTCCGGGTCGGCCTGATCGCACTTATTAAGGAAGACCACGATACGCGGGACGTTCACCTGGCGGGCCAGCAGGATATGCTCGCGGGTCTGCGGCATCGCGCCGTCGGCTGCGGAAACGACCAGGATCGCGCCGTCCATCTGGGCCGCACCGGTGATCATGTTCTTGATGTAGTCAGCGTGTCCAGGGCAGTCGATATGAGCATAATGGCGAGTGTCGGTCTGATATTCCAGATGCGCGATGTTGATCGTAACGCCGCGCTCCTTTTCTTCAGGGGCATTGTCGATGGAATCATAGGCGCGCGCTTGAGCCAGGCCCTTCTCGGCTAGCACGGTGGTAATGGCCGACGATAGCGTGGTCTTACCATGGTCGACGTGGCCGATAGTACCGATGTTCAAGTGCGGTTTTGTTCTTGCAAATTTTTCCTTAGCCATGATCGTCCTCCCTTTTATCCCTTATCTAGTCTTTCTTTTTTCTATTTAAGTATTCCTGACGCGCTCCGATGATCTTTTCGCTGATATTCCCCGGGACCTGAGCGTAATAAGAAGGCTCCATCGAGAAACTTGCGCGTCCCTGAGTAAGCGAACGGAGCGCATTGGCGTAATTGAACATCTCCGCCAAAGGCACATCGGCACGGCACGTCTTCACATTGCCCAGACTGCCCAACTCTGTGATCTTAGCCCGGCGGGTGTTCAGGTCGCCGATAACCGAACCCATGAACTCTTCCGGCGCCGCTATCTCCACCTGCATGATAGGCTCAGTAAAGACCGAATTTGCTTTAACCAGCCCATCTTTCAAGGCGTACTTCGCCGCCATCTGGAAGGCGATATCGCTGGAGTCAACTTCATGGTACGAGCCGTCGATCAGGGTAACGACTATATCCGCCACCGGGTATCCGGCCAGAACGCCGTTCTTGGACTGGGTCTCGATGCCGGCCTCAACAGACTTAATGTATTCACGCGGGATGACGCCACCGAAGATTTCGTCGATGAACTTGACACCACTCCCCTTTTCCCCCGGCTCAATATTGATAACAACATGGCCGTACTGGCCGCGTCCGCCAGACTGCGAAATAAACTTCCCAACCACCTTGTCTGCCCGTCGCGTGATCGTCTCTTTATAGGCGACCTGCGGGCGGCCGATGTTGGCATCCAGATTATGCTCACGCTTCATGCGGTCGATGATGATCTCGAGATGCAATTCGCCCATACCGGAAATGATGGTCTGGGATGTCTCGTGATCATACTCCACACGAAGCGAAGGATCCTCATCCAGAAACTTGCGAAGGATAATGCCGAGCTTGTCCTGGTCCGCCTTGGTCTTCGGCTCCAGGGCCATGGACACGACCGGTTCCGGGATACGCATGCTCTCGAGCACCACCGGACTTTTTTCGCGGCAGAGTGTATCACCATTTTTGCTTTCTTTCAAGCCCACAAGTGCCACAATCTCTCCCGCACCAGCCTTGGCAATAATCTCCTGCTTGTTGGCTTGCATCAGGAGCACCTTTGAAATACGTTCCGTCTTGTCGCGGGTAGAATTGTAGATCTGTTCGCCAGCGCTAAGGAGGCCAGAATAAATACGTGTATAGAAAAGTTTTCCTACATAAGGGTCAGACGCAACTTTGAAGACCAAAGCCGCTAAGGGCTGGTCATCGGCCGGGACACAGGAGACATCTTCTCCCGTTTCTGGATTTTTGCCCTTCGCCTGCATGACCTCTAACGGCGAAGGCAGAAAATCATTGACCGCATCCAAAACCAACTGGACACCGCGGTTCCTGAGCGCAGTGCCGGCCAAAACCGGAAGGAACTTGGCCTTAATAACGCCTCGACGGATGGCGGCCTTGAGCTCCTCGGCCTGTACCGGCTGCTCGTGGACATATTTCTCCATGATCGCATCGTCGGCTTCCGCCACCTTCTCGATCAGGAGATGATGATACTGCTTCGCCTTCTCCATGAATTCCGCAGGAATATCGGACGTGACCATCTTCAGGCCGTCCTCATCTTCCCACGTAACGTACTTCATGTTAATAACGTCGATTACTCCCTTGAAACTGTCTTCGTGCGCGTCCGGGATGTTGATCGGAGCAGCGTTGGCGCCTAGGCGGTCATGGATCTGTTTTAAAACGCGCTCAAAATCTGCGCCCAGGCGATCGACCTTATTGATAAAAGCGATCTTAGGGACGTTATAACGCTCGGCCTGGCGCCAAACGGTCTCGGTCTGGGACTGGACTCCGGACGTTGAGCAAAGAACTATAACTGCACCATCAAGGACCTTAAGCGATCGCTCAACCTCGATAGTAAAATCCACGTGCCCCGGAGTGTCGATAATGTTGATCTTATGATTCTTCCAGAAAGTCGTTGTATTGGCCGCCACGATAGTTATACCGCGTTCCTTCTCCTGCTCCATGTAATCCGTTACGGTATTACCCTCGTCAACCGAACCCAAGCGATGGATCTGCCCTGTATAATATAAAATTCGCTCGGTCGTAGTGGTCTTGCCCGCATCAATATGCGCAATAATACCTATATTTCTTACTCTTTCTAGAGGGACTTGTTCACTCGAAGCCATCTATGCCTAACCTTTTTCTTATAAAGAATTGTTTACCAACGGAAATGACTGAAAGCTTTATTGGCCTCGGCCATCTTGTGCGTTTCATCGCGTTTCTTGATCGCAGCCCCTTCTTGCTTGTAGGCGGCGATCAGTTCATCAGCAAGCTTCTGCATCATGGGCTTGCCTTTTTTCTTGCGGGCAAAATCACGAATCCAGCGCAAGGCCAAGGAGGTTCCGCGACCGGTCGCCACATCGATCGGAACCTGGTAAGTCGCGCCTCCCACCCGACGGGCCTTAAGCTCGACCCGGGGGCGTACATTATCAACGGCCTTGTTGAACGCCTTCAAGACCGGCTCTTCGGTTATTTTCTGGGCCAGCATATCCAATGCCCCATAGACGATCTTCTCGGCCACGATCTTTTTACCGCGCTGCATGACAACAGAAATAAATCGGGATACCAGCTCGCTGCTATACTTTGGGTCAGGATCTACGATCCTCTTATCGGCACGCCTTCTTCTCATAAATTAAGACTTCGCTTTCTTAGTCCCGTATTTGGAGCGGGATTTCTTACGGTTGTTAACGCCTGCCGCATCCAACGTGCCGCGGACGGTATGGTAACGCACACCGGGCAGATCCTTGACGCGACCGCCACGGACCAGCACGATCGAGTGCTCCTGCAGATTATGACCTTCCCCGGGGATATAAGAAGTGACCTCCACTTTATTCGAAAGACGCACACGCGCGATCTTGCGAAGAGCGGAATTCGGCTTCTTGGGAGTCATCGTCTTGACCTGTATGCACACGCCGCGTTTTTGCGGGCATGAGCCAAGGGCGGGAGACTTACTCTTTTTTATCTTCTGTACTCTGCTCTTTCTGATCAACTGCTGAATTGTTGGCATACTTTACCATTTCAATATTAGTGTACTCGTGGAAACCTGTACCGGCCGGGATCAAATGCCCGACGATAACGTTCTCTTTCAGCCCAGAAAGAAGGTCGATTTTACCAGACGATGCAGCCTCTGTCAACACTCTTGTTGTCTCTTGGAAGCTGGCTGCTGAGATAAAACTGTCCGTCGTGAGAGACACCTTGGTGATGCCCAGTAATTGAGGCGTAGCCTGGGCTGGTTTGCCCTTCTTTTTCATGACCGCTTCATTGGCTTTCTTGAACACATTGCGGTCTACTTGCTCACCTACCAGAAAGTCGGTATCGCCAGCTTCATCGATGCGCACCTTCTTGAGCATTTGCGAAATGATAAGCTCGATATGCTTGTCATTGATGCGCACACCCTGCAAGCGGTACACTTCCTGCACTTCGTTGAGCAGATACTCCTGCAGGACTTTGTCCCCGGAGACCCGCAAAATATCCTGCGGGACGATGGGCCCTTCGGTCAACTGCTGGCCGGCGAAGACCTTATCCCCTTTATAAACGGTCGGGTGCTTACCGTGCGGGATGGTGTATTCCTTGGTCATTCCGGTCTGGCTCTTTACGATTATCGTGCGGTTCCCTTTCCGGTCCTCACCGAACTCGACAAAGCCATCGATCTCGGATATCACCGCCGGGTCCTTGGGACGGCGAGCCTCGAAAAGCTCGGCCACCCTCGGCAGACCGCCGGTGATGTCGCGGGTCTTCTGCACGCCGCGAGGGATCTTGGCTATCAATTCGCCAGCCTCGACGATGTCCTTGTCGTTGAAAAGGATGTGCGCCCCGACCGGTATCGAGTAGATGCCCGCCACCTCGGTGCCGACCGTAATGACGATCTGCGGGTGATACTCCTGTTTATGCTCGACCACGACCCGTTCCGTTATTCCGGTCACGGGATTCAACTCACCACGGACCGAAACGTCCTCGATGAGGTCTTCAAAATTCACCTGCCCCTTGACTTCGGTTATGATCGGGATGGTATACGGATCCCACTTCGCAAAAATGACCCCTTTGTCAACTTCCTGCCCGTCAGGCACGGACAATGACGAACCCTGCGGCAAGGGATAGCGTTCGTACTCACGGCCATATTCATTATTAATGGAAACCGTCCCATTGCGGTTCAAAACGATGAACTCATTGCCTTTCTGCACCACACGCAACTGGTGGTATTTCACAAAACCTTTATTCTTGGACCGTAGGAATGATTGCTCAACAGTGCGGCTGGCCGTACCACCGATATGGAACGTCCTCATCGTGAGCTGCGTGCCCGGCTCGCCGATCGACTGCGCGGCGATGATGCCAACTGCCTCACCCAACTCGGCCAGACGGTGGGTCGCCAGATTACGGCCGTAGCACTTAATGCACACACCGCGCTCGGCTTCGCAGGTCAATACGCTGCGTATACGCACTTTTTCAATCCCCAGCTGCTCGATAAGATCCGCTTTCTCCTCAGTGATCTCTTCCCCGGCTGCGGCCACGCGTTGGTCGGTGATCACGTCCACGATGCTGTCCAGCGCCACGCGTCCGATGATCCGTTCACGCAACGGCACCACGACCTCGTCGCCCTCGATGATCGCCGATACAGCAATGCCGTTCAAGGTTCCGCAGTCGAATTCGTTAACGACAACTTCCTGGGCCACGTCGACCAAGCGGCGGGTCAGATACCCGGCGTCGGCGGTCTTCAAAGCGGTGTCCGCCAAACCCTTACGGGCGCCGTGGGTCGAAATGAAATATTCCAACACCGTCAATCCCTCACGGAAACTGGCCGTGATGGGGTTCTCGATGATCTCACCGGAAGGCTTGGCCATCAATCCGCGCATGCCGGACAGCTGGCGGATCTGCAATTTGGAACCGCGCGCTCCGGAATCAGCCATGATGAAGACCGGATTGAAAGGATCCATCTTCTTGAACACCAGGTCGGAAATGATCTCCGTCGTATGGGTCCAGATATCGATGACCTTGTTATAACGCTCCCGGCCGGTGATAGTTCCTTTATGGTACTGATCCTCGACCTTGCGGACTTCCTGCTTTGCATTGGTGATGATCGTCTCTTTCTCTTTAGGTATGGTCAAGTCGGACATCGCGATGGAAATACCGGCCAAAGTCGCCTGCCTAAACCCCAGGGACTTGAGCCTGTCGAGGAACAACACGGTCTCATTATGGCCCAGACGCTTGTAGCAATCGGCGATGACCGCCCCGATCTTCTTTTTATCCAGGGCCGCATTCACATATCCCAGGACCGGGTTCACGCTCTCGTTAAAAAGCACGCGGCCGACCGTAGTCTCGATTATCCGGGCCTTTTGGCCCTCCGGCAAAGAAACGAATTTCTCTTTCTTCCCGTCCGCCTCGGCCTTTATAACTGTCGAGGACTTGTCCTCTCCCCATAGGTGAGCGTTCAAACGGACGCGGATACGCGAATGTAAATCTATCAAACCGTCGTTATACGCGACCAGGACTTCCTTGCGGTTCGAGAACACGCGTTCTTCACCTTGCGCCGCCGGACGCTCCTTGGTCAGATAATACAAACCCAGGACAATATCCTGGGTCGGGGACACGATCGGACGGCCATCCGCCGGAGAAAAAAGATTGTTGGCGGACAAAAGCTGCAGACGGCACTCGGTCTGCGCCTCGATCGACAAAGGAACGTGTACGGCCATCTGGTCGCCGTCGAAGTCGGCATTGAACGCCGTACAGACCAGCGGATGAAGCATTATGGCCTTACCCTCGATGAGCACCGGCTGAAAAGCCTGGATCGACAAACGGTGCAGGGTCGGTGCGCGGTTGAGCATGATCGGATGGTCCTTGATGACTTCATCGAGGATATCCCAGACCTCGACATTCGCCCGCTCGACCATGCGCTTGGCACCCTTGATCGTGTGCACAAAACCGCGTTCACGCAATTTGCGTATAATGAAAGGCTCAAAAAGTTCCAGCGCCATCTTCTTGGGAAGACCGCACTGAAATAGTTTTATCTCCGGGCCGACCACAATGACCGAACGTCCCGAATAATCGACGCGTTTACCGAGAAGATTCATACGGAAACGTCCCTGCTTACCCTTCAACATATCGGACAAGGACTTGAGAGGGCGGTTGCCGGAACCAAGCACCGGTCGGCCATGCCGGCCGTTGTCCAGCAGGGCGTCCACCGCCTCCTGCAGCATCCTCTTCTCGTTGCGGACTATGATCTCGGGGGCGCTTAAATCGATCAGCTTCTTCAACCGGTTATTACGGTTGATCACCCGACGATAAAGATCGTTCAGATCTGACGTGGCGAAACGGCCTCCCTCCAGCGGGACCAGCGGACGCAGATCGGGCGGGATGACCGGAAGGATGTCCAGCACCATCCACTCGGACAGGTTGCCGGATTCCTTGAAGTCCTCGACGATCTTCAGCGTCTTGGAAATCTTCTTGAAATTGGTACCGTTGGGATTGGATTTCTCCAGGTCCTTACGGAGTTTCTTCGCCAAGGTCGCAAGGTCGATCTCGCGCAGCAGGTCCCGGATCGCTTCCGCCCCGATCTTGGCCTTGAAACCTGCCCCGTATTTGACCAACGCCTCCTGGTACTTGTCCTCGGACAAAAGATCCTTCTTCTTCAAAGGGGTTGAGCCGGGGTCCAAGACCACATACTCCTCGTAATAAATTATCTTCTCCAGGTCGCGCAACCCCAGGGACAAAAGAGCCGACAAACGGCTGGGGACCGCCTTGTAGAACCATATATGCGTGACCGGACATGCCAGGTCTATGTGCCCCATACGCTCGCGCCGTACGGAAGAACGGGTCACCAGCACGCCGCAACGGTCACAGGTGATCCCTTTGAATTTTATGCCCTTATATTTGCCGCAATTACACTCCCAATCGCGCACGGGACCGAAGATGCGTTCGCAGAACAAACCGTCCTTTTCAGGCTTGAGGGTGCGGTAGTTGAGCGTTTCGGCCTTCCTTACCGCCCCGTTCGACCACGACTTGATGACATCCGGCGAGGCGATCTTGATGGTGATGCGGTCCTGCTTGGTGATATCGGTATTGGTCTTCATTATTCCTTCTCACCCTTTTGTTCTTCTTCGGCTTGCGCCCTCTCGAGCTTGATATCCAGGCACAAACCCTGAAGCTCTTTTACCAGAACGTTGAAAGACTCCGGGGTCCCAGGCGCCAAGGCCTGTTCTCCTTTGACAATGGCCTCATAGATACGGCTCCGCCCCAATACGTCGTCAGACTTGACCGTCAGCATTTCCTGCAGAGTATAAGCAGCGCCATAAGCCTCCAGCGCCCAAACTTCCATTTCTCCGAACCTTTGCCCGCCAAAATGGGCCTTGCCGCCCAAAGGCTGCTGCGTGACCAATGAATAAGGGCCTATCGAACGGGCATGGATCTTTTCATCGACCAGGTGGTTCAGCTTTAACATATAGATCTGGCCGACCGTTATCTTCTGGTCGAAGGGCAAGCCAGTATGACCGTCGCAAACGACGGTCTTCCCGTCCTCTGGAAGCTGGGCTTCCTTGAGAAGGTCGCGGATCTCTTCTTCGGTGGCGCCGTTGAACACCGGAGTGATCGCGTAAAAACCTAACGCCTTGGCGGCCCAGCCCAGGTGCGTTTCCAGCAGCTGTCCGACGTTCATGCGTGAAGGCACGCCCAGCGGGTTAAGTACTATGTCCACCGGGGTCCCGTTCTCCAGGAAAGGCATATCCTCTTCCGGCAGGATGCGGGACACGATACCTTTGTTACCGTGGCGGCCGGCCATCTTGTCACCAACGGACAGCTTCCGTTTGGCGGCCACATACACCACCACGCGCTTAAGAACGCCGGCCGGCAGCTCATCGCCTTTGCGTACGCGGTCGATCTCGCGGGACTCTTCCTCGGTCAACTCGGCCACCCGGTCATTGAAAAGGGCGATAACCTCGCGGCCTTCGCTCTCCTCTTCCAGGTCATCGCTGGTCAAAAGCCCGACCTTCTTCTGGTCCAGCCCCAGGATCACAGCCAGCTTCTTATTCTTTTCGCCGGCCAGGAACTCCACTTCCTGACGGTAATATTCCTTGATCTTCGCGATCTCGCCTTGTTCCTTGGTCTTTTCAGCCTTGGATTTGCGTCCGCGTTCATTACGCTGAAAAACTTCCACGTTGACCACCACGCCGTTGATGCCCGGAGGCAGAGTCAGCGAGGTGTCCCTGACGTCAGCGGCTTTCTCGCCGAAAATAGCCCTCAACAGACGCTCTTCCGGCGAAAGTTCTTTTTCGCTTTTCGGTGTAACCTTGCCGACGAGAATATCACCGGCCTTGACCTCGGCGCCTATACGGACAATACCGTCCTCGGTCAGGTCCCTCAGGGCCTCTTCGCCGACGTTGGGGATATCGCGGGTGACTTCCTCGTTCCCGAGGCGGGTCTCCCGGCATTCGCACTCGAAACGCTCAACGTGAATTGAGGTAAAGACGTCCTCGCGCACGATACGCTCGTTTATGATGATAGCGTCCTCGAAATTGTATCCGCGCCAAGGCATGAAGGCCACGAGCACATTGCGGCCCAAGGCCAGCTTGCCGTCCTTGGTGGCCATCCCGTCAGCCAGGATCTGGCCCACTTCCACCTTGTCTCCGGGCTTTACCAGCGGAGTCTGGTGGACACAGGTATTAGAGTTGGAACGCTGGTAATTCTTAAGATTGTACGAATGCTTGCCTTCGATCACGATCTCGTTGGCATCCGCCTTCGTTACCGTGCCGGCATGCTTGGATATGACCATGACCCCGGAATCGCGGGCCACCTTCTCCTCCATGCCGGTGCCGACGAGAGGGACTTCGGTGACCATGAGCGGCACAGCCTGGCGCTGCATGTTGGACCCCATCAAGGCTCGGTTGGCATCATCATGCTCAAGGAATGGGATCAATGACGTCGCCACCGAAACCAGCTGTTTCGGCGACACGTCCATATACTCAACTTCTTTGGGCGACATCTTGGGAAAGTCGGTCTTGAACCGGCACGACACTTCTTTGGCGGCTATCTTGCCGTCTTCCACCGGAGTGTTCGCCTGCGCTATATATTTATTCTGATCGACGTCCGCCGTCAGATATTCCACCTTGCGGGAAATCTTTCCTTCCTCGACCCTGCGGTACGGCGTCTCGATGAAACCCAGATCGTTCACTCGGGCGCAGGTGGTCAAAGAAGATATCAGACCGATGTTCGGACCTTCCGGCGTTTCGATCGGGCACACGCGGCCGTAATGCGTGGAATGGACGTCGCGGACCTCAAACCCGGCGCGCTCGCGCGAAAGGCCGCCCGGGCCGAGCGCCGAAAGACGGCGCTTGTGCGTCATCTCGGCGACAGGGTTGACCTGGTCGGCGAACTGTGACAGCTGGCTGCGCGCGAAGAAATCCTGGATCTGGTTGGAAAAAAGACGCGAGTTGATGAGGTGATGCGCGGTCAGGTTCTCAAAATTGCTCATCACCACCAGGCGTTCCTTTATCGAACGTTCCAGCCTGGCCAGACCTATACGGACCTGGTTCTGGACGAGCTCGCCCACTGATTTGATGCGACGGTTCCCCAGATGGTCGATGTCATCGGTATCTCCGTGCCCCTCGCGCAGGCCAAAAAGGTACTTTGTGGTCGCTACCACCGTCTCGATATCGAGCACGCGGTTATCCATCGAAACGCTGGTGCCGAGCTTGCGGTTAACGATATGGCGTCCGACCTTGGAAAGATCATATCGCTTGGGATCAAAGAAAAGACGGTAGAACAAAGCCTCCGCGACTTCCACCGTGGCCGGTTCCGTCGGACGCATCTTCTTGTAGAAATCCAGCAAGGCATCCTCTTTGGACTCGGTGTGGTCCTTATCCAGAGTGGGCTTGAGCTTCTCGAAGGTGTCCCCGAACATCTTCTCCATGTCTTCCTTGCTGGTGAGCCCCATGATACGGAAGACCTGGGTGGCCGGGAAATTACGGCGGCGGTCAATGTAGGCCAGAAGGACGTCCGAAAGATCATATTTGATTTCGAACCAGGCGCCCCTGGACGGTATGACCCGGCCGTAATAGATGGTCTTTCCCGTCGGATGCGTTTCCGCCTCGAAAGACACGCCCGGCGGACGCTGTATCTGTGATACCACGACCCGTTCATCGCCATTGATGATGAAAGTGCCGTTCTCGGTCATGAGAGGAAAGTCGCCGAAATATACCTCTTGTTCCTTGATATCAACGGGGGTGATGAGGCGCAGCTTGACCTTGAGGGGAGCGGAATAGGTCATCCCCCGTCTCTGGCATTCCGGCCGGGAGTATTTTTCCTTGCCGAAAGAATAGCTCAGATACTCGAGCCGTATCTGGCCGTCATAGCTCTCCAGAGGGAAGACCTCGCGAAAGACCTCTTCCAAGCCCTGGTCAGCTCGCTTGTCGAAGTCGACCTCTCTCTGCAAGAAACTCTCGTAAGATTTGCATTGGATATCAAGGAGCGAGGGTAATTCGAACGTATCACTGAACTTACTGAACTCTTTGAATGTCTTTTTTGCCATATCCTTGAGTCTTCTTTTGAAGGGATTGGACAGGACGAGGGACACTTCCCCCGTCCTGGCAAAACAACGGCATATCGTAAATTACTGGAGCTCGATCTTAGCGCCCGCAGCCTCAAGCTTCTTCTTCATATCCTCGGCCTCTTCCTTCGTGGCATCCTCCTTGATGGTCTTCGGAGCGCCTTCGACAAGGTCCTTGGCTTCCTTGAGGCCCAGATTAGTGATCGCACGGACTTCCTTGATAACATTGATCTTGTTGGCACCTGCCTCCTTGAGGACGACCTTGAAAGCGGTCTTTTCCTCTGCCGGAGCAGCCGCACCAGCGCCACCAGCCATCATCGGGCCCGCCATCATCATTGGAGCTGCGGCGGTCACGCCGAACTTGGTCTCCAAAGCCTTCGCGAGATCGGAAAGCTCAAGAGCAGTAAGTCCCTCTATGCCCTTTACAAGCTCTTCCAGCTTAGGCGAAAGATTAGCGTTCTCTGACATTTAATTACCTCCCCTTTTTTCACTTATTTGTTTCAATATCAGGATCAACTCTGTTTGTTTACTGTTCAAAGCCCTCGCCACCCTGGTCATCGGAGATTTCAGTGAACCGATCAACTGGGCGAGGATAACTTCCTTAGCTGGCAGTTCAGAAAGACGCTTTACGTCCTCCTTCTTCAGGAGCTTGCCGCCCATCGAACCGCCTTGAATGATAAATAATTCGTTCTTTTCAGCGAATTTGATCAAAAGCTTCGCGATATCGACCGCATCGGCATCGCTCCACACGAAAGCGGTATGACCTTTCAGGACTTCAATGACCGGAGACAGTATAGAACTCTTGAGCGCTATCTTGGCCAGGCTCCCGCGCGAAACATACATCTTGGCCTTTTTCTGCTGTAAATTCTTGCGCAGGGCCGATATCTCGCCGGAACCGAGCTTGGTATAATTGACCACAAAAGCGTTCTGTTTGGTCTCGATCCCCTTCTGGATGCTCTTGACCATCTTCTCTCTATATAAGCGACCAACTTTCATAGCGCCACCTTTACACCCGCTCCCATGGTTGAAGACAAATAAACGCTTCTGATGAAGACACCTTTGATCGCGGCTGGTTTGGCGTGTGTTACCGCATCAATGATCTGCTTCGCGTTATCGTACAACTGCTCGGCTTTGAAGGAGCGCTTTCCGATGCCGAGATGTATGCCGCCCTGTTTATCGTTCTTGAACTCAACCCGGCCGGCTTTCACTTCCCTGAGGGCGCGCTCGATATCGGTCGTGACTGTTCCGGCCTTGGGGGACGGCATCAGCCCGCGAGGACCCAATATCTTACCGAGCTTGCTCAGGTCTTTCATCATGTCCGGGGTCGCGATGAGGCAATCGAAACCCAGGAACCCTTGTTCTATCTTTTGAATGAGATCAATACTGCCTACCGTATCAGCGCCGGCTTCCTTGGCCTTGTTGATGTTCTCGCCCTGGCAGACCACGGCCACCTTGATAGATTTTCCGGTCCCGTGGGGAAGCACGACCGTGCCGCGGATGTTCTGGTCGGAAGCCTTGAGATCGATGTTCAAGTGAAAATGCAATTCCACCGTCTCATCGAACTTGACCTTTGGCGACTGCTCCAAAACATTAATGGCCTCCTTGAGCGGATAGGCCTTGGCGGCATCAAACTTCTTATAAACTTCTTTGACTCTCTTGCTGACCTTGGTAGACATGTTAATCCTTTATTGCAATGCCCATACTTCTGGCTGTACCCATAACGATCCTGATCGCCTGCTGCAGGTCCGCCGTATTCAGATCTTCCATCTTCGCCTTGGCGACTTCTTCGACCTGAGCCCGAGTGATCGTCGCGACCGACTCCTTGCCAGCGATCCCCGAAGCTTTCGCCAACTTGGCGATCTTCTTGAGCAACGCCGAACTCGGCGGGGTCTTGATGACGAAGTCAAAAGACTTGTCCTTGTAAACATTGATTATGACCGGCAGGGGCATCGGATCCTTGCCTTTGGTCTGCTCGTTGAACTTCTTGCAGAACTCCATGATGTTGACGCCGTGCTGGCCCAACGCTGGCCCGACCGGAGGAGCAGGATTGGCTTGCCCGGCTGTTACATATAAATTTACTTTTGCTACTAACTCTTTGGCCATGGTTATATCCTAGATCTATGTTAAATTTTTTCGACTTGCCAGTATTCGAGCTCGACCTGGGTGGCCCGACCGAAGACCGGGACGCTCACTTTCAGCTTCCCTCTTTCGGGGACCACATCAGTGACCGTTCCGTTAAAATTGGCGAACGGCCCCTGAGTGATGCGAACAGGTTCATTGAGATCAAATACTATCTTCGGGGACGGCTTAGATTCTGTCTCGGTTGTGCGCTTGAGGATGGTGTTGACCTCGGCTTCGGTCAAACGCTGGGGCTGACGGCCGGGGCCGATAAAACTGGTGACTCCCGGAGTGGTCTTGATGAGATACCAGCTCTCTTTGTTCATGTCCATCTTGATAAGAATGTAACCGGGGAAAAACTTGCGGGTGGTTATGCGCTTCTTCCCCCCACGAACCTCTGATACCTGTTCGGTAGGAACGACTATCTCTTCCACAAAATTCTTCAGCTGCGTGGTCTGAATGCGCCTTTCGATGCCTGCCCTGGCTCTTTCTTCGGCACCGGTCTGAGTATGAATAACGTACCAATCCATGAGATGAATCACCTAAGAATAAAATTGAGACCTCGGGAAACGATGAGGTCCGTGAAAGTTATATATAACCCCAAGCAGATCGCGCTGACGATCACTATCAAGGTCGCATTAATGAGGTCCTTCCGCGGAGTCCAGTTGACCTTTTTCAGCTCGGCGATAACTTCCTCGATGAATTTTCTTATCTGCTTCCAATAACGAATAACATAAAAGACGGCAACCGCCCCCGCAATACCAGCCGCAATTTTTATATAAAGTCCAATGTACATATTTTAAATTACACAGGCCAGGTAGGATTTGAACCTACAACCTGCGGTTTTGGAGACCGTCGCTCTACCAGTTGGAGCTACTGGCCTATTTTTTCATCTCTTTATGAGGCGTGTGCTTCCTGTCGAAAGGACAGTATTTCTTCACCTCGATACGATCCGGCTTCTTTTTTTTGTCTTTAGTGCCGGAATAATTGATACGGTCACATACCGTACACTGAAAATGTATTATCTCTCGCATGGGTTCTATCTCTTTCCCGAGATGTCATAAGCCCCCGACCGGGATTGAACCGGTGACCTCGTCCTTACCAAGGACGTGCTCTACCAACTGAGCTACAAGGGCAAAGAAATGAGAGTAAAGTATATT
>CAYTIW010000003.1:16733-79766 GCA_964438075.1 uncultured Planctomycetales bacterium | reverse complement strand
TCAATACGTCATCCGGGACCTGTTTCTGAGAGAACACGCTCTCAAAATGCTCGCGGGCATCCCGGGCCGCATCGGTTCCGTGGAATTGACGGACAACCTCGCCCGCCAGTTCCATCTTCGCCTCCTTCGGATGCATCCGGCGTACCGCGCCCAACTCCCGGTCCGTCAGAAGCTCGAAGTATCTGTACATCAATTCATCACTGACCGACATCACTTTGCCGAACTGGTCGCGCGCCGGCTCGTTGATGCCGATGTAATTGCCGAGAGATTTGGACATCTTCTGTACGCCGTCCAACCCTTCCAAAAGAGGCGTCATGACCACGACCTGCGGTTGCTGGCCGTAAGCTTCCTGAACTTGCCTTCCCATGAGAAGGTTGAACTTCTGATCAGACCCGCCCAACTCTACGTCAGCCTTTAGATGCACCGAATCATACCCCTGCAAGAGCGGATAAATGAACTCCAGAAGACTGATCTCAGCACCTGTTTCGAAGCGTTTCTTGAAATCAGCGCGTGCCAATGTCTGCGCCACGGTCGAATGGGCCGCCAGCTCCATCAAATTCTGGGCGCTGAAACGGTTAAACCAATGGCTGTTGAATACCACTTCGGTCTTCTCTGCATCCAATACCTTAAAGACCTGTTCTTTATATGTCTTGGCGTTGCGCTCGACATCCTCAGGTGACATCTTCTTGCGGAGCTCGTTCCGACCTGTCGGGTCACCGACCTGCGCCGTAAAATCGCCGATCAGGAACACCACGCGATGCCCCAAGTCCTGGAACTGTTTCATCTTCCTAAGCAACACCACGTGCCCAAGATGGATATCCGGAGCGGTCGGATCGAAACCAGCCTTGATTACCAAAGGTTTTTTGTCCGCTGCACTCTTGGTGAGCTTCTTCTCTAATAATTCAACCGAAATGATCTCGGTCGTACCACGAGAGATGATCTGGATGGCTTCCTGAATATCCATAAAGAATTAGCAGGCCGAAGGTCGGTAAAAGACACGTCCCGCGCTCGCTATGCTTAGACCTTTTCCCTACTGTATCTTGGCGCTGACGCCTATCTTCATCTGCTCGACATCGACCTTGATAACACGCACGCGTATTTTATCCCCGGGCTTCAGCTTAGCCGCTTCTTCCTTCTCGATCTCGGACGAATAAACCAGCGCTTCGACCTCATCCTCCAGCTTTACGAACACGCCGAAATTCGAATTCATAATTACGGTCGCCTCGCAAACCGTTTCTACCGGATACTTCTTGGCGATCTCCGGCCAAGGATTGACCTGCAGTTGTTTCAGACCCAGTGTGATCTTGCGTCCCTTGCCGTCCACAGCGAGGACCATAACTTCCACCGGCTGGCCCTTCTGCAAGATCTCCTGCGGGTGGTTGATCTTCTTGGTCCAGGACATATCGGAAACGTGGATCATCCCCTCCAGTCCGTGCTCCAACTCCACAAAAGCACCATAATCCGCGAAGCCGCGTACCGTTCCCTTGACAACGCTCTTGATCGGGAAATTCTCTTCGGCCTTCAGCCACGGATTATCTTCCAGTTGTTTCATCGAAAGCGAAATACGCTTCTGGTCCTTGTCGACGTTGATTATCTGCACTTCCACCACCTGGCCCACAGTGAACATCTCCTGCGGATTGGCCATCTTCTTCTGCCAGGTGATCTCGGAGGCATGCAGCAACCCCTCGATGCCCTTGTCCACCTCGACGAAGACGCCGTACGGCATGATATTGACGATCTTGCCCTTTACTATAGTGCCGGCGGGATATTTATCGTAAACAGCTTCCCAGGGATTGGTGGTGATCTGTTTCAGGCCCAGAGAAACTTTGGAATTCTCTTTATCAAAATCCAGTATCTGCACGTCAATGCGTTGCCCTAAATGGACGATCTCCGAAGGGTGGCTGATGCGGGACCAGCTCATGTCCGTGATATGCAAAAGACCGTCTACACCGCCCAAATCAATAAAGGCGCCAAAATCAGTTATCCCCTTAACAACCCCTGTGCGGCGTTGCCCCTTTATGAGCTGGTTCCAAAGGACCTCCCGGTTCTCCTCACGCTCCTTCTGAACCACCTCACGCCGGGACAGGATCAGGTTCCGACGCTGTTTGTTCATCTTGGCCACAACGAACTTATAGGGCCTGGACATGATATCTTCATTATGGACCCCTTTAAAAGCTGAAAGGGACATCGGCAAGAACGCTTCCACGCCCTGCACATCAACGATATAACCGCCCTTCACAATCCTGACCACCCGGCCATCGACCACATCGCCCTCGTTTATCACGTCGGCGATCTTCACCCAGCCCTTCTGCTTCTCAGCCTTGCTGTGCGACAGGACGAGCTTTCCTTCCTCATCCTCGATAGTCTCGATAAGCACATCCAATACTTGCCCGACCTCGACAAGGGCGGGGTTACGGAACTCCTCGAGAAGAACGAAGCCTTCGGATTTAAACCCGATGTCGACCGTCACCTCATCCTTGCCCTTTGCAACGATGGTCCCCTGGACGATCTGCCCCTCCTCAAAGGTCTTGAGGGTTTTACCGTAGAGTTCCTCCATTAATGATTTTTTTGGTTCTGTTGCCATGGTTAATACACACCTTTCCCTGTTTTTTAAGCTGACGACACCGCCCCCTGGCGGCGCCGCAAATCTGGCCTGCCCCTGATGGCCAGGCTACCTGTTTATATTAGGATCATTAGGCCTCAGGCCAATGGGCTTTAATTATCAATAATATAGTAAAATTGTCAAATAGTATTTATACTACGAACCGTCGAGATACTTAAACTTTCCCGGGCCGTAAATACTCTGCGGGCTGACCATTCGGCCTTGTTCCAACATAGACCAGCGACTGACCGATAGGCGGCTTGGGACCGGACTCGAGGAAGCGTAAGAACGGGACCACCTTGTCCAGCGCTCGGCACCCGGACGGGGGAATATTTTGTCTCAAGAGGATACGGCTGGATAGGAACCAGGTCAGGATGCCGAAGAAATTAACATAATAGGAGTTAATGGTTTCAAAACCGAAAGCTGAAGTGAGCGCGAGGAGTCCTTTCTTTGAATAACGGCGGAAATGGCCCGCGGCCTTATCAATAGAGCCATATAACAGCGGCAAAGCCGGGACCAGCAGCAATAACCTGCCGCCAGGCTTGAGCATGTCATACATCCGGGCCAAGGCCTGGCGGTCATCCTCAATATGTTCCAGCACATTCAAACATATCAGGCAATCGAAGCGCGCCAGCATATCCGCAGGTAAGCCGGAAGGCGCCAAGATATCCAGTTCCCGTATATGGCATTTGGGGTGGGCCCCGAAACGGTCTTCGAGACGACGCAGCATCGATGGTGAGATATCGGTCAGAAAAGCGGACCTTACGGAACCAATGTCATAATACTGAGCCAGACTGCCGATCCCGCTCCCGATCTCTATGACATCTCCTCTTAACCAAGGAATAAAATGGCTTGCCAGCCAGGAATTGTATTTTCGACAAGTATCGATAAGGGTCAGCGACTCCAAAAGCATCCGGTCATAATCGTTCTCTTGAGGGTCGCGGTCACGCGGGGGCAAGGGCATTTATTTTCTCCATCACTTTTTCCGCTGCATCTTCATAAGGCATATCCCGGGGTAAAGAAAAGGGCACTCCAAAAGTTACCGTGACCGGCGTCCGCCGGGGGAATTTCTCCCCTTTGGGCAAAACCTTTTCCGTGCCGTCGATGTAAACAGGTACTACCGGGGCGCCGCTGGAAACAGCAAAGAAACCGACCCCGACCTGCACCTTGCTGCCCCCCCTGGTTCCCTGAGGAAAGATAAGCACGGCATATCCCAGTTTAAGCTGGCGGAGGAATTCTTTCATGGCAGCACGATCGGCGCTGGAACGCCTGACCGGGAAACCCCCGCCCCAGCGTATCAACGCTCCCAAAACCGGATTGCGGAACAGGGAATCCTTCGCCATAAAACGCATCTGCCTGGGACAAACAACCGGAAGCAGGATCGGATCGACATTGCTCTCGTGGTTGGAAGCTAAAATACATCCGCCGGTCTTGGGGACATTCTCGCGGCCGTAGGCGCGGCAGGGGTAAAAAATAAAACTGACCAACGATACAAAACCGACCGCCAGCCAGTAATAAATTGTTCTAAAGAATTCGCTCATAAGTCAGCAACCCCGCGGGATCAAAAATAGGCAAGGATGAGAGCTAACCTTCCTGGCCATGGTTAAGCGGGCCTCCTGGTACTAAGATCGCGGACGGTTGACTTATAATGTTTTGGCCAAATCTAAAGCGTAATTAAGCAATTCCTTGGTGCGTTTAGCGGTCCTGGACTCGGCGTAAGCGCGCAAGATCGGCTCGGTACCGGAAGCGCGGACCATTATCCAACTGTCGTCCTCCAGTTCCAGTTTGACCCCATCGTAATCCTTAACGCCTACCACCTTTTTCCCAAGCACTTGCTGGATACGCTTGACCGGATCAAGCGTTCTAACTTTTTCTTTTAAAGATATCTGGGTCTTGTCGTAATAATAACGCCCGTACTGCTTCTCCACCTCGGCGAGGATCTTCTTCATGTTCTTCTTCTCATAGACCATCATTTCCAGAAGCAACAAACCCGCCAGGATACCGTCCCGTTCCGGTATGTAGTTCGGCAAACCCATACCGCCTGCTTCTTCTCCACCGGCGATTATATCCTTGGTAAGCATAAGGTCGGAGATGTACTTGAATCCTACCGGCGTTTCATAAAGCGGAATGGCATGGGCCTTGGCCATATTGTCGATCATTGTCGTGCCGCAGATGGTCTTTACTATACCGCCCCGTTTGCCGCGGTTCTTCCACAAATGCAATGCAAGGAGGGCCAGTATCTTCTGCGGAGACAAAAATTCTCCTCCCGGCAGGACCGCCGCGATCCGGTCGGCATCGCCGTCCAGTACCAGCCCCAGGTCATACCTGCCTTTTCTCATTTTCTCTGTAAGAAGCGCCAGATACTGCGGGAGAGGCTCCGGCCGCGTTCCCCCGAACCCGGGGTTCATCTCGGCATGCAGCAACTCCACGTTGATCTGGGTCCCCTTGAGCGACTGCGCCAACAAAGTGCCCCCCGAACCATACATCACGTCCTGGATCAGGCGGAAACGGGCAGGCCTGATCTTCTTGAGGTTGACGTACCCGCGGATGAATTTTAGATAATCCTTTTTGAGATCCATCACCTTGACCCTGCCATCCGCGACCGCCTGCTTGAAATCCACCTTCCTCACGGCTTCCACGCCAAGATAGTTCTCGACGGCATCGGTAATATTCTTGCCTGCCCCGCCGCCTTCGGCGGTCTTGATCTTGAACCCGTTATAGTCGGGCGGATTATGACTGGCGGTGATGACCACCCCGGCCACACATTTAAGATCCCGCGTGGCCAGGCTCAAGGCCGGCGTAGGGAGAGAGGAGTCCGACAGAACGACCGCAACTCCGTTAGCCGCCAGAACGGAAGCGACCGTTTCCGCAAACTCCTTTGAGAGAAAACGGTTGTCGTACCCGACCGCTACCCGAAGGGGTTCACCCTCTATCCGGCGGGCATCCTTATTGACCCATACCGCGAACGCCTGCGAAAGGACGGCAACGTTCTCGAAAGTAAAGGTATCCGCTATTATTGCGCGCCAGCCGTCAGTGCCGAACTTTATTATGTCCCTCACGTTGCCCATAAAAAACCTTTCTAGCTCCTGATTTTGTATAAATTTTTGGACTTAATATAACCCAAAACACCGTCTGGCACAAGGAACTGAATGGATTTGCCGGCCAGGATGCGCTTACGGATCTCAGTGGAGGACATTTCTATCCCGTTCATGGTGACCGCACGATAACGTAACTTCTCCTCGCCGCGCGGATAACCGGGACGATTGACGGAAACGAATGAGCAGAGCTTTTTCAGCCGCTCGATCTCCTTCCAGGAGTCAAGTTCCTTGATCGCGTCGCCCCCCACCAAAAAGAACAGCTTGGCGTTCTTCCCCAGTGTGTCCCGGAAATGACGCACGGTATCGACCGAATATGACTTACCGCCTTTCTTTATCTCAAAGTCGGAAACCTCGAACCCCGGGGCCAGCAGTACCGCTCTCCTGACCATTTCCAAACGGTCCTCGGCGGCAAACAGGGTCGGCACTTTCCTGTGGGGAGGCACACAGGAGGGTATAAAAATAACCTTATCCAGGCGCAGCTGCTCCATGGCCGTGCGGGCCATCAGCAGATGTCCAATGTGAATGGGATCAAAAGTGCCCCCTAGCAGTCCGATCTTTTTCATACCATCAGCGATCAGAGCACTGCCGCAGCTGGATAGGAAGCCCGGGGACCGCCCCGGACTTTCCCCGCTCCATCTGCAGCGGACCCTGGTTATCCTTCTATTTCCTTATTTGCCCGTTACCGTAGATCTCGTACTTGTAAGATGTCAGGCCTTCCAGCCCCATGGGCCCCCGGACATGGATCTTGTCCGTTGATATGCCCACCTCGGCACCGAGGCCGAATTCGTATCCGTCGGTAAAACGCGTTGAAGCGTTAAGGTAAACGCAGGCCGAATCCACTCCCCTGAGGAACGCTTCCGCTTCCTTTTTGTCCCTGGTCACAATAGCGTCCGAATGCCGGGTGCCGTATTTGTTGATGTGTTCCACCGCCTCCTGGACATCGCCTATGACCTTGACCGTCAGGATAAGGTCCAGATATTCCTCGCTCCAGTCCTGGGCCGTGGCCGGGACCGCATCCGGGATTATCGCGCAAGTCTCCTCGTCGCCGCGTATCTCCACCCCGGCGGACCTTAAACGTCTGGCCATGACCGGCAAGAATGTCTTGGCCACCTTGCGGTGGACCAGCATCTTCTCGATCGCATTGCAGACGCCCGGACGCTGGACCTTGGCGTTGAAGACGATCTCTTCAGCCATCTTGAGATCCGCCTTGCCGGAAACATAAACATGGCAAACACCTTTATAGTGTTTCACGACCGGGATACGCGAATTCTCAGCGACAAAACGTATCAGGCCTTCTCCCCCGCGGGGCACTATAAGATCCACACACTGGTCCTGGCGCAGCAATTCGATAACCGCCTCACGATCGGTCGTATCGATGAACTGGACCGCCTCCGGAGGCACTTTGGTGTCCCTCAAAGCGCCGCTCAGGACTTCAAATATCGCCCGGTTGGAATTGATCGCTTCCTTGCCTCCGCGTAGGACCACGGCATTGCCGGACTTCAAGCATAGTGCAGCGCAATCCGCGGTCACGTTCGGACGTGATTCATATATGATCCCCACCACACCGATAGGGACGCGGACCTTCTTTATCCGCAAACCGTTAGGGCGCTTCCAGCTGGCCATCACTTCGCCGACCGGATCCTCAAGCTGAACGATATCCAATATGCCGTCGGACATCGACTTCACACGCTGATCATTGAGCGCCAGACGGTCGATAAGCGCCTTGGACAGTCCGGCCTCCTGGGCGGCAGCAAGGTCCTGAGCATTCTCCTTGATGATGAAAGAGCGCCGCGCCCACAGCCGCTTGGCCATGGCCCTGAGGGCCCGGTCCTTTTCCTTGGCCGGAACCAGTGCCAACTGCAAGGCCGCTTTCTTGGCGCCCTGCACTTGTTGTAATAATGTCTTGACCTGCTCCATAAATCCTCTCAGCTTAAGCCGGCTTCTCCGCCAGCACCATGTCATCGATATGGATAAACTCGCGTTTGGCTTTCTTGTCCTCTATCCGGACCAGGTCTGCCGCTGAATAATTGCTGATCCCGCGGGCGATCTCCCGGCCGCTCAGATCCTCGACTATGACCACATCACCGGCCTTGAACGAACCTTCGCCGCGGACAACCCCCGGGAGCAGCAGGCTGACCGTGCCTTTCAGGAGGGCGCGTTTGGCCCCGTCATCCACCGTGACCCGCCCCTTGGGCTTGGCCACAAAGCTGATCCAGTGTTTGCGCGTGAGCAGCTTCTGCGATCTCTCATAAAAAAGCGTCCCCAGCGCTTCGCGTTCTATCACTACCCGACGGATGACATCAGGCGTCTGCCCGTTGGCGATAACGCACGGCACGTTGGCGGATGAGGCAATCTTGACCGCATCCAGCTTGGTCTTCATGCCCCCCTTGGAAATGTTCTTGTTGACGACACCGCCGGCGGAATTCTCAATCAAGGCAGTGATCTCTCGTATTTCCTTGAAAAGTTCCGTAAGTTTACCGTCTTCCCTTTTATAAAGGCCGTCCACATCCGAAAGCATCACCAGAAGGTCGGCATGGACCTGGCTCGCCACAAGCGCCGACAGCTTGTCATTGTCGCCGAATCTGATCTCGTCGGTAGATATGGTGTCGTTCTCGTTGATTATCGGGGTGACCCCGCGTTCCAGAAGGACCTTCAGCGTATTGCGGGCGTTGTTGAAACGGGTGCGGTCGGCAAAATCGTCCCAGGTCAAAAGGACCTGGGCGCATGTGCGCTGCCGGGACTTGAAATAATCGCAATACAGGCGCATCAACAGCGCCTGTCCTATCGCGGCGGCGGCCTGCAGGGAAGGCGTGTCCGAGGGACGCACCCGCTCACCCAGTTCTCCCAAACCCAACGCTATCGCCCCGGAACTGACAAAGACCACTTCAATGCCCCGGTCGCCCAGATCGCACATCTGGTCCACCAAAGACCGCAGGGACGCCTCATGCGGTTTCATCAGCTGATTGGCCAGCAGGCTGGAACCGACCTTGATCACTACCCTTTTCAGTTTACGAGGGAATTTTCTTTCCATAGTTTCGAACTCATTGACCTTTTTCTTTCAGGATGTCGACTATTTTATCCAACAACGTGTCGAGCCCGTTCTTGTCCAAAGCCGATATTTCAATAATATCAACATCATACTCCTTACGGAAGCGTTTGAGATGTTTTTTTGCCCCGGCCAGGTCCATCTTGTTGGCCACAATTATCTTCGGCTTGTGCGCCAGTTCGTTACTATACTGCTCCAGTTCCAGGTTTATGGTCTCATAATCATCCAGCGGGTCGCGGTCCTCAGTGCCCGCCATGTCGATGACCTGTAGAAGGATCTTGGTACGCTCGGCGTGTTTCAGGAACTGATGGCCGAGGCCGCGGCCCAGATGCGCGCCCTCGATCAGCCCGGGCAGATCAGCTATGACGAATTTGAATTCCCCGGCCTCCACTATCCCCAGTATGGGCTGCTTGGTCGTGAACGGGTACGGGGCGATCTTGGAGCGCACCTTGGAAATACTGGTGATCAGGGTGGATTTGCCGGCATTGGGCAAACCCACTATCCCGACGTCCGCAATGATCTTTAACTCCAGACGAATGACTTTTTCTTCTCCCTGGGTCGGAGGGACCACGGTCTTTCGGCGCTGGTTCCCGATGCCGCCCTTTCCCCCCTTGGCCACCACCACTTTCTCGCCGGGTTTGGTCAGGTCGCGTATCAGCAATCCGGTCCCGTCGTCCCAAAGCACGGTCCCCACCGGGACCCGCAGGACACAATCATCACCGTCCTTGCCGGCCGCTCCCTTGCTGGAACCGTGCCCGCCCCGTTTACCCTGGTAATGCTGCTGGAACCGGTAATCCAGAAGGGTCTGCATGTGCGGATCGGAGACAAAGATAACGCTCCCGCCGTCACCGCCGTCACCGCCGTCCGCGCGAGGATACCTCATCCACAGATCGCGATAATGGCTTTCACAGCCTTTGCCGCCGTCGCCAGCCTTAACTTTTATGCGTGCCGTATCAACGAATGCCATAAAAAAAGACGTCAGACGGAAAAAGACCAAGGTCTTTTCACGCCTGACGCCCGACGTATGACCATAGGGTTAATCCTGCAATTACGCGCTTATCTTCGCCACCTTCAAAGCTGTAAGTTCCTGGCGATGCCCTTGTTTCTTGCGCCAATCTTTACGCTTGCGGTAAATGAACTTGTAATCCTTCTTGTCCCTGAACTGTTTTACGACTTCCAAGGTGACTTTTGCCCCCTTAACATAGGGACTGCCGACTTTGACATCCTCACCGTCGGCGATAAGAAGGACCTCTGCCACATCGAACTGCTGCCCTACATCGCGGTCAAGTTTGGGCGCGTCAATCAAATCACCTTCCGAAACCTTGAACTGGAAGGAGCCGATGTCAATAACTGCGTACATATGTACCTCCAATGCATGTTAATTGCTTATCATCATCCCCGGCAACGGTATGCATATCGCTGGCTGGACCGGCCGAGTTTGAACGAATAGAAATCGGGAGCCAATATTATATGAAAAAAACTTTTTTTTGCGAGCAATTATTTTGCCCTGGCCGATTTGCTTTCAAAATAAAGTTTTAACAAGCAAGACCGCATAGGCGCCAAAAAGGATCAACATGCCAAAGGCCAGAGTACCGACCAGCCAATCTGGCAACTGCGGAGGCGGCTGACAACAGGACCTGCGAACAAACATCTTAATCTATCCTGACTTTTCCCCGGCCCCGGCAATAGGGGCATTCCGCGAACTTGATGGATTCCAGGGTCTTGCCGGTGCGCTCGCGTGTCATCTCCACCAGCCCCAGATTGGATATCCGGTTCACCTCGGTCTTGGCGGTGTCCTTGGACAACTCGGCCCGCAAAATATCCAAAACCTTGCGCTTGTGCTCCTCGCGGGACATATCGATAAAATCGATAACGATAATACCGCCGAGGTCGCGCAACCTTAATTGGCGTGCTATTTCCGGAGCGGCTTCCATATTGACATTGAAAGCCGCCTCTTCCGGTGAGGCCTGGACCTTGTAACGGCCGCTGTTGACATCTATTACCGTTACGCCTTCCGTCGGTTCTATAACAATGTAAGCCCCGGTCTTCAGGAATACCTTCTGGTCGTATATCTTCTCCAGTTCGTTCGAGATCTTGTGCGACTCGAAGATCGGCACCTCGCCGCCGTAATAGTGGACCTTCCTCAAAGCCTTTTTATCGACCAGCGCTTCGATATATTTGCAGATCTTTTCATATTCATCGCGGGAGTCCACATGGATGGCTGAAACATCATCCCGGAAGAAGTCCCGGACGACTTTCCAAATAATATCGCCTTCCTTATATATCAACGCCGGAGCCTTCTTCTCCTTGGCCAGCTTCAGGACTTTTTGCCATTTATCGTGTACAAAGCGAGCGTCATTCAGCAGTTCCCGCTTGTCCTGCCCGGCCGAAACGGTGCGGATTATAAACCCGCCTTCCTTTACAAAATCAGCCTCTTTCAGGACCTCGCGCAACCGCTGGCGCTCTTCCGGAGATTCTATCTTCTGCGAAACCCCCAGGTGATTATCGTAAGGCATGTAGACAATAAAACGACCGGGGATGGATAGATGAGTGGTAAGGCGAGCCCCTTTGGTGCCGAAAGGATCTTTCTCTATCTGGACCAATACTTCCTGGCCCACCTTGAGAGAACTGGGCTTGCCTTTACCGCGGTGCCGTCTCCCTCCACGGTCTTCTCGGCCATCGCCCTCCTTCTTTTCACCGCCCTTTTCCATACCGGATTCGCCGGGCTTAGGCTTGCGGTTAAGAAGCTTGTCCAAGAAACTCTGGCCAACAGGTGATCTGGCCGAGGCACCATGCGTGAAGTCATCGACATGCGGGTGGTCAGCATCGGTCAGGTATAGAAAGCCATTCCGGTCCTGGCCAATATTGACAAATGCGCCATTGATGGAAGGAAGGATGGATTCGACCCGACCTTTGTAGATATTGCCGAGTATAGACTGGTAGCGGTCAAGTTCTATATAAAAGTCGTCTAATTTCTTGTTGTCAATGATAGCAACCCGTCGCTCCGCATCGGCGACGTGAATCAAAATCTCACGGGACACGCAATCTCCTTTACCATGGATCCGCCCCACGCATGGGAACGAACCTGATTCCCGGGGAGAACTTAATCCCCCCACCCGTTTGCGGGTACCGGGAATATCAAATTGACTTTGGCCGCAGCCCAAACTGCGGCTCCTACTACAAAATATATAGAACTCCTACTACCACGCCGCCGCTATTTTGCCTTCAACTGTTCGGTCTTGGGCGTAATAATGTGCGGCGTCAAAAAGATCAAAAGATCCGATTTGATAACGGACGTCGTCCGCTTCTGGAACGGCATACCCAGGATCGGGATATCCCCCAGTATCGGCACCCGGCTGCGGGATTCCGTGTTCTTGGTCTTGATCAGGCCGGCGATCACCAGCGTTTGCCCGTCCTGAATCATGACCGTTGTCTTAGCGGACTCGGTGCTCAATACCGGCATGGAGGTATTCTCCACCACGGCGGTATCTATAATATCCGTGACCGAAGGCTCGATCTCCAAGGTCACAAAGCCGGCATTGTTGATATGCGGCGTGACGTTAAATATAACACCGATATCCATATAATTCCACCCCGATACTTGCAGCTTGGCCTGCTGCTCGTTGAACGTATAATTCGGGACGGGATACTGCTTACCGACCGTTATCTTAGCCGGCTGGTTGTCCATGGTCACTATTTTCGGATTGGAAACGATATTCGTATCCGAACGGGTTTTCAACATTTTCAAGATAGCCTGAAAAGTGCTGAAATCAATGGTGCCGTAAGTAAAAGTGGAGGTCGCGTCCGAAGTATCCGCCGGGATAAACCTATTCACCCTGTCGATACCGTCCCAAGGGATGCTGGTGGCGCGCTTCGCGCCAGTGACCGTGGCCTGTGCAGTCCAGTCTATTCCAAGATTCTCATCATTGTTTAGAGTTGTTTCAATGATCTTGGCCTCGATCAAGACCTGCGGGGTTACGGTGTCGAGGGCTTTGATTACCTCCTTCATCAATTGTAAATTACTGCTCACATCCGTGACTATGATGGCATTGGTCCGCTTGTCAAAGTTCACGTTGCCACGCGGGGTCTTCATCTTGTCCAGGGAATCCTTGACTTCAGAGGCCTTGGCAAAGGTAAGGACAAAGGTCTCCGTGCTCAAAGGTTCCTGTTCGGCCATCAGCTTGGCGTCCTCCCTGCGCTTCTTGAGGAGCTCTACGGTGGTGACCATTATTATGGATCCCTTGCGCTCATAACCGTAGCCATAGGTAGAGAGGATCACTTCCATGGCTTTTTCCCATGGCACGTCTTTTAACTGGATGTTAACCATCCCGACGACTTCGGGGCCGGCTATAATATTAAGACCACTCTTATAAGCCAAAACTTTCAGGACATTACGTATATCAGCCTCACGGAAATCGAGCGTGACATTGCCTTCTTTGGTCATGTCCAGTTCCATGACCGCAGGCTGCAGCGCCTCTTCAGTCCCTGAGGAATCCGAGCCTGCTTCCGTTACAGCAGTGGCCTTGGCCGGCTGGCCCCTTGCCTTGTCCAAGGACTGGGCCCAGGCGTTTCTCCCTGGGAGGGAGAAAGTTACCAAGGAAAAAATGATTAAAGCCTGTATGGCGGATATTTTTTTCATCTATTCCTCCTTTTTCATCCGAAGCTCAATACTCTGTCCATCCTTCTCCAGCACTACATGGTCACCCAAAATCTGCCGCACCGTATAAAAACCGATCTTTTTGCCTTCTTCCACGATATTCCCGTTTATTATGGCTATGCGGCTCTGGCCATCAGCGATGATCCCTTCAAGAATAAGTTCCGAGGCGGAAAAGTTAGAATCATAATTAATTATCGCCCCGCCGGATGACACCAGCGGCCAGAAAGGATCACGCTGCCCGTGGTCATTGTAACTGAAGCTATCGGCCATAGCCGGTCGGTAGAACAGGCCGCTCACACAAATCATCATTAATAGGACCCAAACATGCTTCTTCATTTTTCCAGCACCAGTATCCTCATGACCATTTTGACAATATGCTTATGCGGATTGATCTTGTCCGCCGAAAAGACCAGCTCGTCCAGTTTCCAGAACATATTATCCTTCTCCATCTTATTAATGAAACGACCGAATTCGTGGTAACCGCTCCGCGCCTCGATAAAGATGGCTATGCTTTTGTAAACGCCGTCGTCATTCTTTACCAGCTGATCTTCGCTCTGCCGCTGCGGCGCCAACTGATCGATCTGAACCCCGTACTCGTTGGCCAGGGTGGAGATGTTATTCAATGCCACCGGAACGTCATCCTTCGCATAGACCATACGGTCGAATTCGGCGACCTTGGACTTCATATCAGCCAACCCTTTCTGGAATTGGCCAACATGCTTTTTGTCATTCTGCAATTTCTCGATCTGCGACTTAAGCTCTCCGTTCTTCTTGTTCTGTGATAATAACCCGCTGACCTGTGGCCTCAATAGCAGAAAGACGTCAGCCGCTACCAGCAAAAGTATCCCCAGCCCGAAAACCACATACAGGACCCTGGGGTCTAACGACTTAATTTTTCGTAACTGGCTATCGTTCATTTTCGTTTCGCCTTAAGTTTAAAATCAGCTATCGAAAGGTTAGTATCCTCTCGACGCTTGATTGAATCCACATCCACGCCGGAGAAGTACTGCTTGATAACAGGCTTCTCCTTCAATGTGGCTACGAAATTACCAGCCGCCACCATCTCGTTGGCCATCTTGGAAACAGAACTTCCGGAAACTGTCAAAAGATCCTTACTGTACTCGATCTGCCTCAACCAAATACCTTTAGGTACAGAATCAGAAATTTCGTTGAAAAGCCTGGACCAGCTAAAACCCGCCTGGCTCGTAATCGGCCTTAATGAATTCAGACGGTTCTGGATAGCTTTACTTCCGTTGGAGATCGTATCAAAAACCTTCTTGTCGGCTTCCATGGCGTTCCATTTCATCTGCAGCATCTGGTGCCCGCCCACCTGGAACAAGAATACCCCGACCAGAGAAACATGCAGCAGGAAGAAAAAAGCGAACACCAACAACAAGATCCCGATGAATATCTCGGAAGAAACGCCTCCCACCCCCTGGGACAGAAAGCTGCCCCGTTCTTTGCGAAACTGCTCTGGGATAAAATTATATTTTATCATATTCATTTAGAGCCAGCCCCAGCGCCGCCACAAAACAGCGCCCTTCTTTTTCAATATCATCCCGGCTTATCTCGCGACTCGTGTTGAGCTTGTCAAAAGGATTCCAGACAAAAGACGGGATGTCAAAACTCATGGACAATACCGATTCAACCACCGGCACAACTGCTCCTTCACCGGTCGGATAAAGTTGCCCTATCGGGGTATTTTTCTCCGTGGTGAAATAATCAAAAGACAACCGAAGTTCCGAGACCAAATTCCCCATCACCGCTTCCAGTGCTTTTTGCACCGATTCCATCCGCGGTCCCGGAGAATAAAGCATGTTGCGGGCCTCGATGGGAGAACACCCGGTGACATTCACCACACGTTTGATAAAATCGGACACGCCGATAAAAATATCCCGGGAAAATCTAAGGGAATTGTCCGCAAAGATCATTAGCTCGGTAGACACTTCACCTATATCGACCACCGCCACCGCACCCTTAGCCGCACCATTCTGAGGCAACATCGAGGGCGGGAACATCGCGAAGGCATTAGCGATAGCTACCCCGCTCAAAGTGATGACGCAAGGTTCGACACCCGCCTCCTTAAAGAGCGTTATCCGGCCGTCCACCAATTCTTTCTTCACGGCCGCGATCAATACCGACATCTTCTTATCCGTACCTTTGGGATCGAGAATATAACAATCGGTGTAAACTGTCTCTTTGGGAAAAGGGAAATATTTGTCCGCTTCGATCGCAAAAGCTTTCCTCAAGTCGTTAACCGACATCCTGGGCATCTCGATGTTCCTGACCAGAGTTCCCTTGCCGTGTACCGATACGACCACCGGGCGTGAACGGTCGACCGCTCCGAAGTAAGACAGCGCCTTCTTCAAGGCCGCCTTCTCGTCCCCTCCCTCGATAGGCACCGAAACCCAAGAACGCAGTTCCAGCACCCCTCCCTTGGTGGCCAGATTGACCGCCCGGCAGACTAAGGAGCCCAGATCAACACCTATCACACCTGCAGGATTCGCATCCGGAAGGAAACGTTTAATGAATTTAAAGTACGAATCTAATAAATGTCGCATTTTTATTTGTCTTTTGAAAACATGATAACAAAACACATTTGATATAGATATAAATTTCTAAAAAAAAGGAGGCCCTTGCGGGCCTCCGGTAATTCATCAGTCGCCTCACGTCACTTACGGAGCTAATACGCCACCCGTTGTGATAGTCCATGTTGTCGTCCCCGATGTCCCAACCGTAACTGGTGTCGCGGTAAAGGTGTATGCCGCCACCCCGAAAGTGCAGGTGTAAGCATAACCGGAGATCGTCTGACCGCAATAAGCGGCGTTCAAGAATGCCGGGCTGGCACCAGTCAGTGAGGTGATATCCTGTGGATAATTCCCGGATTGGGTCGTAGCGAAAGTTTCCGAAGCCGTAGAAAGCGAACGCAACGTTCCCTTAGCGAGGGCATCGTTAGCGGAAATCTTCGCTCTCAAAAGGTTCGGGATAGCGATCGCAGCCAACAAGGCAATGATCGCTACTACGATCATGATTTCGACAAGAGTAAAACCTTTTTTACTAGACATAATTCCTCCTTGCTGTTTGGTGACGACCGCCATCTGGTGAGGGAGGAATCAACTCAGGTAGGGAGTTATTATAACAGCTATTTTATCCCGCCTCTTCACTAGTCCTCGGTCATCTTGACTTGATATAACTAACCATCGCCTCCTTTCTTTCTATGATTACCATATCAAAGGCATCGGGCCCACGTCATTATGAAAGTATGCGACAGTTCCCTTGGCCCTCGATACGGCCTGATTCTACCAATTCAAATATACCACAGGTTAGACAAGGAAGTCAAACCACCACAAAGCTTAATTATCCTCATAAACTGCTTTCTCCAGCCGGGCTTTCTTCTTGTCCATATTGACCATTTGCCTTCGCAACTGGTCCCTTTCTGCCTTTAACTTGTTATTACGCTCGACCATTTCATTGACCTTGACCTCCAGCTTACTCAACTCGGATGATTCTTTCTCGCTGGCCATCTGAGATCTATTATCACCTTTCTGCCAAGCCCTAAGGTCTTTATCCAATACACGGCTCTTGTAGTTCAGACTCCGCAATTCTTGCTCCAGGATGGCGATCCCGGATGGGCTAATCTTTTCTGGAGCGGAAATATCATCGATTATGCTTTGCTCAGCCCTCACCTTGTCAGCCAGCTGAACACACTCCTCCTCTTTGCCTTCGATCGCCCGCACAAGATTCGCCTTGCTTTTCTTAAGAGATTCCAGACGCTGCTTCCCGCCCTGTACCACTTCCTGCAGTTCCAACCACTCATCGCGAGTGCGCTGTAGTAGGACCTCGCCGGCTCTGGACTTTTGAAGCAGCCTATTCCTGGCGGCAATAAGTTCAGGCTCATCCGCGGCCTGCTCCTTCACAGGTTGCCGCATCGCCGCGCTGACCTCAGACTCCTTCTGTTCCACCACGGCACCAAGATCAGCATCGGCCCTTTCCCTATCCGTGATCTCTTCAGAAATAGACGCCATGGCCTTGCTCAAATTCACTTCTTCCTCTTTAAGCCTGGCTACCTGATCCTCTACCGATCTTATGGCCTCTATTTTTTTCTTATGTTTTTTCTCCAGGGAAGAATACTGTTCAAGCAGCCGGGAATCATCGCGCTGCAAAGCCACTAATTCATTCTGCAAGGAACCCAACTGCTGGCGCAAACGGTCGTTGACAGCCCCCAACTCCTGGTTTTCCTTGGTCAGCTTCTCAACGCTATTTCGCAAATTGGACAACGTGTAAGCCAGTGAATTCTGGGCAGATTGAATATCCGCCAGATCCCCGGCCGCCGCAGGCGAGAACATCACCGATGCCATGATCAGAATCAATAAGGCTATCCGCATATGATCCCCGTCACCTCAGTACCTGGGTCATATTCAGTATCGGCATGAAAAGCGCGACCACGATGAACCCGATCACGATCCCCAGGAATCCTATTATGAAAGGCTCCATCAGACTGGTAAGGTTCTCGACCACGGCATCGACCTGTTCGTCGAAGAAATCAGAGACCTTGGTCAGCATCTTGTCCAACTGGCCCGATTGTTCCCCAACCGAGATCATCCTGGTGACCATGGAAGGGAATATCTTGCTGCGCATAAGCGGTTCAGCGATACTCTGGCCTTCCCGGACACTCTTGATGACGTCCTCGACGACCATCTCCAGCGCCCGGTTACCTATGGTCTTGCGAACGATATCAAGCCCCTCCAGGATAGGTACCCCGCTTTGCACCAGGACCGCCAGTGTCCGGCAAAAACGGCTCACCGCGACCTTACAGATGAGGTCCCCAAAGACAGGGAGTTTCAATTTGGCCTGATCGATCTTCAAAGCCCCCTGCGGTGTTTTCTTGTAATTGAAGTACATGACGATAAGCACGATCAGGCCGCCTAAATAATACAAGCACTGGTTCTTGAAAGCCTCGCTGAAATTCAGTAAAGCTGCGGTCAAAGGCGGCAAGTCCTTATTGAATGAACTGTAGATCGACTTGAAGGTCGGCACCACGAAAACGAGCAAGCCGATGGTTATTATCACCGCCATCGAGACCACCACCGACGGATAGATCATCGCCCCTGTTACCTTGCGCCTAAGGCGGGCCGACTTCTCCATGTAGGAGGAAAGCCGGTCCAGCACCGTGGTCAGGACGCCGCCGGTCTCACCGACTTTGATCATGTTAACGAACAGGTTGTCAAAAACTTTAGGATGTTTGGCGAAAGCGGCCGACAGACTTGAACCCAGGCGTATATCATCGCGTATCGTGCCAAAGATCTTTTTCAAAGAAGGATTACCCGCCTGATCCTCCAGCGCTTCCACTGTCTGCAGGATCGGTATCCCTGCGTCGACCATGGTCGCCATCTGACGGGAGAACAATATGATATCTTCCACCTTTATCGATTGGGCAGGCGTGCTCGAAGCTGAAAAGAATGCCGAATGTTTCTCTTCATCAATGCTTATGATGATGAGATGGCGGCTGCGTAACTCCTGGACCACCATCTCCAGATCGTTAGCCACGACTTTGCCGGTCACGGTCTTGGCATCTTGATCCTTAGCGGAATATTTAAACGTTGGCATCAATCACTCCTTATTAAAGGCTTATGCTATCAACCGTATCGTTCTTAAGAAACACCATTACGCTCTCAGAGGGCTGCCTGCATCTGGCCACAGGCCCCCGGACTGTCGCCGGGCAGGGGATAATATTTGGCCAAGGCGCCCTCGATCTCGGTCGGGGTTGAAATAAAAGTGGCGACGCTGCAACCGGTAAACCTTTCCATCTCCTCCCGCACCTCGTCCTGCAAAGGATCCTGCATGACCACACTGAGGATATTCCCGCTCAGGTCCAATGGGATGACCCGGTCCCGCCGGGCGATGGCCGGGGGTATGACCCCAAGAACCGCCTCGGGGATAACCTGCTTGCTGACAGCAATAAAAGGCAGATTACACTGCACTCCCAAAGCCGTAACGATTTCCAGCTCTTCGGCATAACCCAAACGCACCAATATCTCTCCCAGATACTCTGACCTTCCGTTCCTGTTCTGGCATTGCAAGGCTTCCTCGAGTTGATGGGGAGTTATCCATTCCTGAGCCACCAATATTTCCCCTAACAAACGCCTGTCATTGCTATCAGAGTACATGCCTGTCTCCTGCCAGTCTTCGTCCCTATTATAATTCGGGGCCTCCGCCTTGGTAGCAAAAAACCGTTATTCTGCGGCCGCCACCCGCAAGACCTCGGCCACCGTGGTCTGCCCCACCGCCAAACTTTCCAGGGCCTCATCCCACAACAACTTCATTCCCTGCGTACGGCGGGCATGTTCGCGTATATCATCAGATGAATCTCCGCGCAATATCATCTCCCTTATGGAGTCATCCATGATCAATATCTCGGTGATACCGAAACGCCCCAGGTATCCGGTCTGACGGCAGCGGTCACATCCCCGGCCTTCATAGCATACCGTTTTGGAATTAAAATTGACGCCCAGTTTTCTTAAAGCCTCCGGAGGGACATCAATGACCTCCTTGCAATAAGGACATATCTTACGGGCCAAGCGCTGAGCGCAAACCATGATAAGGCTGGAGGCCACCAGAAAAGGCTCCACTTTCATATCCACCAGGCGGGTAAGCGCTCCGGCCGCATCGTTGGTATGTAACGTCGAAAACACCAGCTGCCCCGTGAGCGAGGCTTTGATCGCGATATCAGCGGTCTCGTTATCCCGGATCTCTCCGACCATAACGATATCGGGGCTCTGCCGCAACACCGCGCGTAAGCCGGCCGCGAACGTCAGTCCTATATCCGGCCGCACCTCGATCTGGGTCAAACCTTCGATCAGGTATTCCACCGGGTCCTCGATCGTTATCACGTTCTTGTCAACCGTGCTGAGCTGGCTGATGATGGAATACAGCGTCGTGGATTTGCCGCTGCCAGTCGGCCCGGTCACCAGGATCATACCGAACGGCTTGACGATCGCCTCTTCGATGAGCTTGACCGAGTGGTCCGAGAAGCCCAGCTGGGACAGGCCTATCGACAGCTTGGCCTTATCCAGCACGCGCATGACCACCTTGGGGCCATAGCACGTTGGAAGGACCGAAACGCGGAAATCGACCTCTTTATTGGACAGGCGCATCTTGAAACGGCCGTCCTGGGGCACCTGGGTGGTCGTGATGTCCAGCCGGGCCATGATCTTTATGCGCACCACCACCGCGCTCATACTCTCCCGGGGGATCTCCAGCACGTCCAACAGCACGCCGTCCACGCGGTAACGCACCCGCATGTTTCCCTCCGTTGATTCCATATGGATATCTGAAGCCCGCTGGCGCAGGGCCTCTTTTATGACCAGGTTGACCATACGGATTATCGGCGCCTCGCCACCGGCATCGCTGTCCGGGGCCTCTTCCTTCTGGTCCGCCACTATCTCGAAGTCGCCGACGTCGATGTCCTTGCTGATGTCGGAAACAGAGGTGCGGTCGGTTCCGCCGTAATACCTTTCAATGGTCTCGCTGATCTGGGTGGCGGTGCCCATGACCACATCGATCCTTTTTCCGGTCAGATCCCGCAGGTCATCGACGGCAAAAATGTTGAACGGGTCCGCCAAGGCCACGGTCATGCTGTCTCCTAAAAGAGCGATGGGTATCAGCTTGTACTGGCGGGCCAAGCGCTCCGGCACAACTTCCTTCAAGCGGGGGTCCAGCTTGAATTTGGACAGGTCTATTGACGGTATGTGCAGCTCGCGGACCAAAAGGAGCAGAAGGTCCTTCTCGTGGATCAGGCCGCGCTGGACAAGCGCCTCTCCCAGGGAAATGCCCCGGGCCCGCTGAAGGTCGATGGCCATATCGATCTTGTCCTGGTCGATCCCCGGGAACTGTAGAAGGGCGGATATTATCTTTTCACGAACGGTTTGCATGTCTTAATTGCCTGGTTAAGGGCCACTGCTGCGAAAAGCGCCGCTCACACCGACTCATCCTGCGCGGTCACCCTGACGACCTCTTCCAGGGTGGTCATTCCCTGGGCCGCCTTGATCAAGGCATCCTCGCGCATGGTCTTCATGCCCTCTTTACGGGCCAGCGCCTTTATCTGCAGTTCGCCGGCCTGGGACAATATCAGGCGCTTGACCGGCGGGGTCAGGCCCAGCACCTCGGTGATCCCCACCCTTCCGATATAACCGGAACTCAGACAGCGGGGGCAACCTTTGCCTTTCCAGAAAACATTATCCTTGTCCGGCAACACCTTCTGTATCGCCAGCTTCGTATAAAGGACATCCGGTATCCGGACCTCCTCTTTGCAATGCGGGCAGATGCGCCGCAGCAAACGCTGGGCCACGAAACAGTTCACCGAGGAGCAGATCAGGAAAGGCTCTATACCCATGTTCATCATGCGCACGATCGAGCCGGCCGCAGTGGTGGTATGCAGCGAACTGAGGACGAGGTGCCCCGTCAAGGCCGCCTTTACCGCTATGTCCAGCGTTTCGGAATCGCGGATCTCTCCGATCATGATCACATCGGGGTCCTGTCGCAGGATCGACCGCAAGGTGGCGGTGAAGGTCAGCCCGACCTCAAAACGGATGTTCACCTGGTTTATCCCCTTCATCTGGTACTCGACCGGGTCCTCGACGGTGACGATGTTCTTGCCCGGGGAATCGATGAACTTGAGTACCGAATAAAGCGTGGTCGTCTTGCCGCTCCCCGTCGGACCGCAGACCAGCACCATCCCGTGCGGCCGCAGGCAGCACTCCTTGAGCCGTTCCAGCGGCCCCGGTTCAAACCCAAGCTTCTCGACATCGACGCGGTCCAGGTTCTTGTCCAGGACGCGGAAGACTATCTTCTCCCCATAGGCGGTCGGCAGGACATTGACACGGAAGTCGACTTCCTTCGTCCCTTCAAACACCGACTGGAAACGCCCGTCCTGGGGCAGCCGGTGTTCAGAAATATCAAGGTTCGAAATGACCTTGATGCGGGAAACGATCGGAAAATGCAGCGCCTTGGACATGCGGTCTATCTCACGCAACACTCCGTCGACACGGTAACGTATGCGTAAAGTATTCTCCATCGGCTCAATGAAAACGTCGCTCGCTTTCGCTATCACCGCCTGCCGTATGATGGTGTTGGTCAGCCGGATGATCGGCGCCTCCTGGGTCAGGTGCTCGATCTCCTTGGCGTCCAGCTTGTCCCCCCCTTCGCTCACCAATTCGACCTCCTCCGACTCTTTCATGTCCTTCATGATCTTCTCGAAAGAATCTTCGGCCTTAGGGGCGGAATACAGGTCGATCGCGTCGAGTATCTCCTTGGCCCGTCCGACCACCGGGATTATGGTCAGCCCGGTAAGCGCCTTGACATTGTCGATGACGAAAATATTCAGCGGGTCGGCCATTACAATGGTCAGGTTGTCTCCCAGGCGGGATACCGGGAGGATCTGGTATTTCTTGAGGACTTCCGCCGGGATCATGTTGACCACCGCCGGGTCCAGCTTCATGCGGGAGACATTGATGACGGGCAGTTGCAGCCCTTCGCTCAAAAGAGAGGTCAGCTGCTCTTCGTCCAGCAGGCCGAGGCGCACCAATATCTTGGAGAGCTCACCGCCGGTACGCTTCTGTTCTTCCAGCGCACGCTCGAGGTCTTCCGGCTTCAAGATCTGATCGCGAATAAGGATAGCTTTTATGCGTTCCTTTATCATCGACATTAGACAGATCCATAGTAGCGTTTGATCGCTTCCTTTATCTCCCGGGAAGTGCTGACGAAAGCCTGTACAGTGCAGCCGGTCAGAAGCTCGACATCTTCTACGGCCTTCACATTAAGGGGGTTGGCCATGGCCAGGGTCAGGCTCTTGCCGATCTTGTCGATAGGGATCAGGCAGAACTGCTCGCAGATATTGGAAGGGACCGAGCTCAGGACTTCCTTATCGACCTCGTAGTTGGACAAAGGGAGGAACGGGAAACCGTACTGGCAGGTCAGGGCCTGGGCTATATCTTCCTCGGTGGAATACTGCAACTGCACCAAGGCCTCGCCCAGCAGGACGCCGGGATTCTGTTTCTGATATTCCAGGGCCTCGGCCAGTTGGTCGCGGTTCAGCACGCCTCTTTCAATGAGGAGCTCGCCCAGATGTTTGTTCGACGCACGTTCAAATCGCATATTTATTCTCTAGAAGTTAAAAATTGATTTTACTATACGTTAGCACCCCGCTTTTGTCAACGCAGGGGGGAGAAAAAACCACAACCTCCATGGACCAGTATACACTGCCATAAGGCCCGACCTGGGTTTATCATGGATAATGAAAATGCTCCAGGTAGCTTCTTACTACCGGATCCCCCTGGCCCTGCAGCCGTAAAGAGCAGTCCATTCCTGCCGGTGACCCTTCGCTGCGGACCATATCCCGGGCCAGTTCAAAATAGCGCTGGTACCCAGGGTCAATGTCCCGCGCCCGGCCGAAACAATGCTGGGCCTGTTCATACTTGCCGGTGGCAATATACAAAATGCCCAAATCCGCCCAAGCCGAACAATTTGACGGGTTCCCCAGCAAAGCCGATCGCAGATATTTCTCGGCCAGCGGATAGTTCCCCTGGTACTGCAGGTTGCTGCCGATAGCATAATGGGTCTCCGATGGACCGGGCTCCCTTAGGTCCAAGGGATTGAAGAAAGACACCAGCCCCGCGGTGAACACCAGCGCGAGCACGTTCATCCTGGCCGCACGGTCTTTTTCCCGGAACGCCTGATACAGGTGCCAGGCTCCCATCGAGGCAAAGACCATGACAAAAGGCATGGCCGGCACCAGGTAGCGGGTCTTGGCGGAGAAAAAGAAAGCCGGTACCATTGACAAAAGGAATAAACCCGCCAGCTGCCAATCCTTCCTGTTCCTCCAGGACAGTATCAAACCGACCAGGGCCAGGACAAAGACCGCCTGAGTGGATATCAGCACGAAAGGGGTACCGCGCACGAAAAGGTCGCGGAAATACACGTCTTCAGAACGGATATACTCCCGCCCCGACAGGACCGTGAACACTTTCTGGCCCATGAACATGAGCCACCGGAAAGGGTGTTCGCTCATGTAATCAACAGTCTCGCGGAGGAAATACCGGTTGATCTCCGCCTCGCTCAACACCCGTCCCGCCGGCTCAGCGGCATAAGGCAGGGCCATGAACTTCTGCCAGATGCGCCCCTGCTCCAGGAAGACGTTCGTTCCCAGCAGTTCCGGCCGGTTGCCGATATAGAAGTTAGCGCCGATCTGCGAACGCAAGAGCCAGCTTCCGCTAATCTGGTGGTTGCGGAGCAGGACGGGCGTCACGATCAGGATCAGCCCCGCCATGAATATCCCGCTGAGAACCAGGTAACGCCTGAGCCCCGCTACGCGGCCATGCATCCACCACAAGACCAGCAGCCCGAAGAACATTATCTCCGGACGGCACAGCACGGAAAGCCCCAGCAGGATCCCGGCCAGCAGATACTTCCAAGCTGATTCGCGCGCAAATGAAAGATGCAATAAAAGAACAATGTTAAGGAACATCGCCAGGCTCTCGCTGAACAAGTAAAGCTGGGTGTAGATCAACCACCAGTAGCCCGCCATCAAGCCGGCGCAGACCCCCGCAGCAAATCCATTCGCCACCCGCAGCACATACTGATACATCAGGCAGGCGCCGAGCGAACCACCGAGAAGCTGAACTACCGCGACGGCGTTGGTATGGAACCCGAATAACTTGTAGACCACGGCCAAAAAATAGGCGTACAAAGGCGTATGGTTCTGCAGTGAATGCCACTGCCAGCCGTTTTGCATCAGCTGGAAGGCCCAGAAATTGAATTCCTTGGGGTCAAAGACCGGGATATGGAAGGCCGGGTCGCTCTGGACCCTGGCCAGGAACCAGAGCCTAATAGACAGCGCGGCCAAGAATATTATTAACAGCTTTATCAGGTTAGACTTTGACATTAACGATTATATTTTTCTATTTAGGCCCCTGTCCATCGATCGTCCGGCTAGGGAGAGATCACGGCAGGATCGATATAAACCTGCTGCCAGGGCCCCGGCAAGGCGCGCCAATACTTCCGTCCACGATAAACTATTTCCGGCGGCCCCTCATTGTCCTCTTTCAGGATCAAACACGGCTCAGGCTCACCGCGCGGGTACGGAAAATCCTTGGAGACATTATCCACCAGGACGTTCTCTACGCGCACTGACAGCCCGGCCGAATTGAACATGCCCCATAAAGGATATTCATACCGCCTGAGGCCGGCAATGAACCCTACATCCCGACAGCCCGGGTGGCGCCTTAAGATCTCTCCGACCATCTTGACGTTAGCGCTGAATTGATCCCGGCTCAGTTTGCCGAACCTTCCTAACATCATCTCCTCCCTGGGGGCGGAAAAGAGCCCCCGCGAGAAAGAGACCACTTCGCTGAAGGCCAAGCATATCTTCGGATACTCGACGGGATAAGCCTGCATCAAGCGCTCGAGTTCATCATCCGAAATGTTCTTCAGATAACCCGACTCCCCGGATCTGTTCTCAAAATAACCATTCTTCATCAGCCAGTCGAATATTTCCCCTCCCCTGGAGACTTCGCTTGCCAGGGCGCTCCTTTTTAGCGCGCCACAGGGAAAGACCGGATGTTCCGCGTTATACAGTAACGGCAGGACCGAGAATGCTCCCATGAGAAACGCCAGCAAAAGCAGGGGCCAGTTCCGGGCGACAAATCGGCTGATCAAAAGCGCCGCGATGGCGGAAAAAATAACGAAGAACGGAAGATGGAACCTGGGGATATAGATCTGCCATTTGATAAAAATGCAGAATAATATCACCGAAACAAAAAAGGCTGCCAGAAAGGGAAGCATCTGCCCGTTAAATCCCCCCATATGAGGATCGGCGCTGCCGGCATTCTTGCCGGATGGAGATGCGCCGGAAGATCCGATCCTCGCGATCCAACCGGAGAGCAAAAGATACAATCCCCATACGGACAGGATAAGATAAAGCAATGAATGTATCAGACTGGTCGCATAACCATCCTCACATGGCCAGTACAGAAGAACGAACTTATCCCCGGGTAAAGAATACAGGGGGTCGTTCATACCGATCCCCAACCAGCGGTGCACCTCCTCCACCGCCCTGAACAAATAAATGTTCCATGCCAGCGACGGCGCGACCAACTCGGTCGCTATGCCGCGGACCGCGTTGGACACCATGCCGCGCGCATCCAGACGTTCCACGACCGCCGATCCGTCCATTACCATGGCCCGGAATGGATCGGGGGACAGCTGCATCAGCCGGTTTAGAAAACCCGCGTTAATAAGCAGGACGATCAAGATCACAGATAAACCCATGGCCAGCCTCGCCCCGATATTCCATCTGACCCGCCACAGCGCCCAGAACAAAAAAGGGGCTCCCAAGATAGCCGCGATACCCTTGGTCAAGGTCGCCAGACCGAAACTCAAAGCGCACAACAGGGCCCATCGGCGTTCCCCGGTATTCAGTAAAAGCAAAGCAAAGACCGCCACACAGACCGCCCAGAGAGTGGCCAGATAATCGTTCTGGGTACTGGAAGCCTGCAGGATGCCCATCGGGATGGTGGCTGCAAAAAGAACGGCTAATAATTGCGCCCTCCTGGATCCGCCCAGGATCCCCGTTATGACCGATACCCCCGCTAACGAGGCCACCATGCTGGTCCACTGCACCAGGTTGGCAAAATAGTCCGACCCGCTCAAGATATAGGTCTGCAAGATCGCGTAGGCGCTATACGGCTGGATCACCAGCTGTCTAAGCGTATGGGTGGGATAATTGGCCACCGTGCCGTTGAAGGCCCAATGTGCTACCCGCGGAAGGTGGTAGACCATGGAGTCATAATTACTGGGGGGCGCCACTACCGCAATAAGGCCGGTCACCGCAACTATAAACACTACCGCTGCCAGAATAACTATCTCCACCGCATCCAAAGGCACATAGGCGAACTTTACCGTCGGACGCTTCCGGAGACGATACAACCATGCCAAATTAATAAGGACAATGACCGACCAGAAGAGCGCCAGCGGCCATGCGGCCAAGGCCTGGAACACGCTCAGGATCTCGGTCACCGCTACGATCAGCAGCGCATTGACCACATGCGCCGCCAGAAAGGCGACCCGGAGGCCGAACCCGCTCCTGATGAAAACGATCCATAAAGAAAAAAAAGCCAGCCAGGCGATCAAAGACATAGTCCCGTCACATCTGATTAGAGTTGAACCGAATAAACCATCATCGGCGGCCTATTCATGGCCCTGAACCACATTATATTCAGGAAAAGCTCCCGGGGATCATTTCTGGAACAAGATATCCAGGCGTTTGATCTCTTCCGAAATGGGTATCGTCGGTATAACCAGTTCCGGCATCGGGACCAGGTTGACGAAGTGCCGGGGGTCCGGCTCGAACACGTCGTGCCATCCATAAAAAAGCAGCACGCCCAGCACGATCATGGACAGCATTATGCAGCCGGACACGACAGCCCTTTTGACAGCGGACATATTAGTGGCGATGGCCATATGGACATAGAGCACAAAACCCCCCAGGAGCCCGAAGGTGATGCATGACAGGACCATCGCGACCGTTTCATCGCAGAAAAAGAAAATGATGTTCTTCAGCAGAACGCCTGCGAAATAGTTCAAGATGACCCACTGGCAGGTGAATAAAAGGTGCTGGCCCATGCGGTGCTGGCGTTTGGCAGAACGGGTGATCGTGGCCCATACCCCCGCCCACGCCACCAGGCACACCAGCGCGAGGGTCTCCTCGGCCAGTATCATCATGAGCGGGATCTCTTTCCGGGGGTTCAGATGATAGAACACGAAATAGAAAACAGCGTAGAATGCCAACAGAGCAAAGAACAGGTTCAGCCCGGTCTTGTGCGGATAAGCGAAAAAGGAAGGGATCCTGGCCACCGGAAGGATGCGCGCCGGCTCTACGGGATGCTGACCTTCCCAGACACGGATGGCGGTCCTGCCTATGCCCAGGACATCTCCCGAGCAAAGCGTGGCCGTGCCGTTCACACGGACCTTTTCGCCCTTACCGTCCTGGCCGGTAAGGAATGTCCCGTTGGCCCCGCCCAGGTCTTCGCACGACCAGCCGCTCTCCGTTCTCCGGATACATACATGCCGGGCCTCGACATACGGGTCGTTTATGATCACGTCGTTGTCGAAACCGCGTCCGATCATGACACTGTCCTGGTCCAGAGACCTGTATTCAGCCGGCAGGCCGGAAGGCCTGTCGATCTCGAGGACTATTTTGCCCATTTGATTTCCCGGTAGAATTTATCCATGAAAGATTTCACCGTCTCCTTGGTCACGCCGCCCAGTGTCAGTTCCACCTGCAGCATGGTCTTTGCCCCTCCCAGGGAGGCCATCCGCACGTTTATGTCATAAAGGCTGGTCATGCGCTTGTACTGCCGGGCACAGGTCGAAACCCAGAACGGCTTGCGGTCTATCTTCACGATAGACGCAGAGCATTTGAAATTCTCCACGTCCGATTCGGTCACGTCCCGCAGATCGAACCGGTACCCGTCGCTCAGCTGGTTATCGGCCAACGTATAAAAACGCCACCAGTCATTTCCCCGGCTCTGCAGCCAGGAATAATTGAAGATCACCTGGTGTGTCTGGATGGAATTCGAGACAAAGATGTCGTCCTTAAGACGGCATTCGAGATAGGGGACGATGAGCCAGCTCTCGGGATGCTCCTGCTGCTCCCCCCAACAGGTGAACTCCGGCGTGATGGTGGTCGGGACCAAGAAGTCGCCGAATTTTTGCTTGTCCCACTTTCCTTCCAGCAGCTTCTTGAAATAGGACTTTTCCTGATCGATGAGTTGCCGCTGCACCTTGTCGGTGGACGACAATGCCAGCGGCTTCTCGTTGGCCTGCACTTCCCGCCACAATTCTTTCAGGAATTCCACCGGGACCACAAAACCGATGGCATTCCCGGCGGTGGACACGTTCACCCCCACCACGTTCCCGGACTCGTCCAGGGTCGGGCCGCCGCTCATGCCGGGGTTGAGCGCCAGGCTGGTCAGGACCTTTTTGTAGAGGGCTTTGTCCATGTAACCGTTCGACAGGCCTTCGACGATGGTCATGCCGAAATCCATGGGGTTACCGAAGGCAAAGATCTTCCTGCCCTTGTTTATCTCCGATGAACCCAGAGGCAGAACCACGCCTTGGGTCTGGCCGACCTTGATGATAGCCAGGTCATGGACCACGTCGAAGTTCACGATCCGGGCGGCCTGTTCGTTGCCGTCCGCCCGGATGATACGGATATGGTACAGGGACGGGAAAAGCACGGCGCTGGAGACCACGTGGTAATTGGTCACCACGTAACCGTCCGGGGAGATCTGGAACCCCGACCCGAGGGAATTCTTCTTTCCGGCATGGGTGCTGATGGTCTGGACCTGGTAGATGCCAGGCGAGTACTGCTTGAAGAGATTTTCCGCCAGGGAGCTGCGGGCTTCGGACGCAAAGCCGGCGGACGGCCATACTCCCCATAGCATTAAAAGAATTAAGATTCTTTTTAACATGCGTTTTCCCGACCTTTATTTATGGGACAACCCATAACACCTACGAACTATACCCACATTGTATAACACTTTCAGGATCATCTCAATCCGGGGCCCCTGACCCCGACGGCCGTGCACATCATTGAAATACATAATTCATTTCCAGATCGGAGTACTCGCGCGCTATCCTGTCAACGTCCCATCCCTTGACATCCTTTTCAAAGACCACTTCTCCGCTCCTGTTATAGCCCAAAAGGAAACCGCCCCTTAGCCTGATCTGCAGCTGTCCATAGGAATCATAATCAGATGCTTCCACCAGACCGCCCTTTTCGTAACGCTCCTCTTTTTCCAGCCGGCCGTTATCATAGAACAATTTCCTTACTCCGGTGAAACCTCCCCTCTGGTCCACCACCAAAGTGCCTGCCGCATCATATTCTTTGTAAAAAGACACCCTTCCCCGGCTGGTAAAAACGTATTCCTTGCTCAAGCGGCCGTTCTCAAAGAATTCCCGAAAGTACGCCCTGCCTTTTGACTTCCCCGGCTCCACCTGCATTATATATTCAGTCTTCACGTTATTGTTCGGATAGTACTTATATTCTTTCAAAATATCGCTGGTCTGCCGGTCGTTCCTCCACAGGGTCTCATACGCCACTTTCCCGTTCTGGTTGAACTTGCGGTAGATCCCGTCCATGCGTCCGGACCTGAAGTGCATGATGCGGTTGGGTTGGCCTCCCGGATAGTATTCCTGGCGGAGCCCGTGCCTTTTGCCGCTGACATAGGTCTCCTCTATCAGGAGCGTGCCGTCAGGGTAGAATTGCCTGAGGGCTCCGTCGGTCCTGCCGTTCTTGCAATCCCTCTCGGAACGCGGTTTCCCGTCCGGATAATATTCTTTCACCTTGCCACCGTCCTGGGAAGCCCGGCAGGGATCGTCCGCGGCCCTCTCCCCGAGCACTGGCTTAAAATAGTACGGGACCCTGATAAAGAAGACCAGTGCCAGCACCGCTCCCAGGAACAAGCCGATCCATGCTTTCGGACTGGCCATAATATTTGCTCTCATAACCTTTTCCTTATTATCGTATAAAATTCCCTATTGGGCCTGATATGTCTCAACGTCGACCGCTTTCTCACCGATCTGAACTCGATAATAATTCGATCCCAGTTTCCGGTTCTCGATAGGTTCCTGCAGCTTGATATCGCACACTTCGGAAATGCTTTTGCCGGCCTTATTCCTTTGCACGAATACCGGCGAGATCTCGATCAAGGCCACATGTTTACCGTTCTCCAGGATGTAACGCTGGCTTATTTGCAGCTCCTTTAGCCAGGCAGAACGAGCCTTTCCGGCCCCGGCATCGTTCTCGATCTTCAGCACCGCGTGTATATCCAGCCAGGAACGGTTGTGGAAAAGCTTGAAGTCCTGGCTCTTTACCCCGGCCGACAAGTTCAATACCCTCCACGCCACATTGTCCGCTTCGACCCAACCCACGGTCCTCCGCACAGGATAATTCGAACGGTCGGCATGGATATAGACAAGAATGCTCAGGGCTACCGTCAATGTCGCGATCACGCCCCACAGTATCGCCATGACATTCTTATCTGATAATTGCATCTAGGCCATCCTTATTTCTAAAACAATTCTTCCCCTAAGTTTCTTGTGCCGTTCGTTAGATAACCGTACCGACCGGAGCGGATCTAAAATACGCTACGCTGTTCGTCACACCCCGAACGATTTCCGGTTGCTCAGGTTCAGCAGGATCCCCATCATGACCATGAAGACCATGAACGACGTCCGCCCCCAGCTTACCAGCGGCAGGGTGATGCCGACCACCGGGCTAAGGCCAATGGTCATGGACACGTTGATCACCACCTGCAGGGCCAGGATCGAGACGATGCCGATGGCCACAAAATGGCCGAACCGGTCCTTGGTCCGCTGGGCGATCTGCAGCCCCGTGTAGATGAGGGCGAAATAACAGACCACCAGGAACACCGACCCCAAAAAGCCCCATTCTTCGCCTATCACGGAAAAGATGAAATCCGTGTGGCGTTCGGGCAGGAAATTCAGCTGGTTCTGTGTCCCTGCCAGCCAGCCTTTCCCTATCATCTGCCCTGACCCCACGGCGATACGCGACTGTATGATAGTATAACCGGCCCCCAGGGGGTCGGTATTGGGGTTCATGAAGACCAGAAGCCGGTCCCGCTGGTAATCCTTCAAGAAATGCCAGCCCAACGGGACGGCGGCGATACACACTCCCAGGAAGGCCAGAAAAGGCTTGATCTCGATACCGCTCATGAACAGCATCACCAGAAAGATCCCGAATACCAGAAGCGCACTGCCCAGGTCCGGCTGTTTGAAGATCGGCCCGAACGATAAAAGCATAAAGAAGAAAGGATATAGCAGGTCCCGCTTGAACGAACGGAACGTGCTCCGGAAATCAAAAGACAGCTTCGGGTTGCGCGAGCTGTAATAGCGGCCCAGCATCAAGATGATCGCCAGTTTGGACAACTCGGAAGGCTGGAAGCTGATGCCGCCGATATTGAACCAGCGGGTGGCCCCCAATGCCGAGCGCCCGGCGAACAGGACCGCCAGCAGAAGGATGACGTTGACCGCGTACAGCGGGTAGGCCACGTTGAAGAAAAGACGGTGGTGTATCCGGCTGACGAAAGACATCACCCCTATCCCCAAAAGGGCGCAAGCCACCTGGTCATAGAAGACCTTCTGCGACACCCGCACGTTCTCATAAGACGCGCTGTATAACGCCACCAGCCCGATGGATATAATGATGAGCGTGAAGATCCAGATAGTACGGGAAGATGACATCAGGGGCCCTTAGCAGAAAAATATAGTGTACTGTAAATTCTTTAAAGTCCGACGGTTACCCGGTCAGGAATGAACCACTGTATATCTTACTCCGGGTACCGGCGACCTCCGTAAAAACAAATCTCTAAAATCCAGGATCAGATCTTATGCTACGAACCTGTCGTGGTCCGGCCTATTTCCTCTCCCAAGGCCAGGGGCACTCGAACTGACAGGCGATCTCGGGGTAAGGCGTCTTGATGCGTTTCAGGCACGCGGCCTTGCAACGGAAATTATCCACGATCGGGACCATAATGAACATCGCTATTATCACTATGATCAGTACTCTCTTCTGGCGGTCTGAAAAAAGCTGCCTCTTGGCTTGTTCGACCGATTTCTTTGACTTCTTGGACTTATCTTTGCGAGCCATGATCACCTCGTTGCTTCGATCCGTTTAGCGGCCTGCTTCTTTCTCTCCGAAAACTTCCGCTGTAAAGACCTCCAGTGTGGTCGCCGGGTCCTTCCAACAGTCCCTCGGCAACCCGGCTTTCTGGGAACACAGCTCGGAAAGGAACATCTCTTTCGACCAGCCGGTCTCCGTGGCGACCTGCGGGAGGAAGACACCGCGGTTGAAATATCCGCGGCTCACGATGACACCGTGCTTTCCCAATACGATCTCATCGGCGTTCAAGACAGTACGCGGTCTAGATAGCACTGAGATCTCGACATCGATGTCCTTGAGCTCATCCTCTGTCACCGGATTGAAACGCGGATCCTCCGAGGCAGCGGCTATGGCCATGCTGCGCACGGTACGGAACAGCGGCCCCTGGCCGATGATGTTGCCGATGCACCCCCGCAGATGTCCCTGTTTCATAAGAGTTACAAAAGCGCCTTCTTCCTGGAGCAGACGGGGATCGTTCTCCGTCACCTCCGGGGCCCGGCCGGTCTTGACAAAGCTGTCAAGAGTTGTCCTGGCTATCTCCAGCAGGCGTTTCTTCTGTCCCTCCCCCAGTTCTGCCACGCCGGCCGCGGCTTTGGGCGCAGGCGGCTTGGCGGCCTCCGCCGCCACCGCGACAGGCGATGGTTGGGAACCCGCCGGTCGAGAGAAGGCCACCGAAGCGTACCCTACCACCCGGCTCAGGTCGCCTGTCTTATCCGCCGAGGTTGCGTACTTCAGGACCTTGGCTTCGGTATATCCCGCCTGCTGGGCGTAGATCATGGCGGCCGTGATAGCGTGAAAAGCGTCCACCTCCATCTGACCGGTAGCATGACCGTTCCAGAACTTGTCTATCTCCATCGCCTCGATGGCATCCAGGCCGCGCCGGTCAATAAGGCGGGCCTCATAGTCGAGGTGGAAATGCGACTGGTCCGAACTCACGTCCACCAGGACATCCGTGCGCTGACCGATAACTTTGGCCAACGCCTGGCCGACCGCCTCGGCCACCGACAGGTTCGGCTGCCCGAAGATCACCGGAACGATCTTCGCCTCCGGGAAGACCTTCTGTATGAAAGGCAACTGCGTCTCGATCCCGTGCTCGCGCTCAAAGACGGTGCGGTCGAACTTGAAACGCTGGTCCTGGGCCATGAATTCCCGGGCCATTTCCTCGTCCACCTGAACCTGGCCGAGGGGCGTTTTGAACGATCCCGCCGCCCAGACCGCCACACCGTCAAAGGGAAAATAATGGCTGGGGGAAAAGATTATGACGGTCTTGACGTCCTGCTTGGAAACGGCCTTATACCCGTATGCCGCCACGCTGCCCGAATAGACATAACCGGCATGGGGGGAAATGATCACGCCTACCGGCCCGCTGGTCGCCACCTGCCCGGCTGAATTCAGATACTCTTCCACATTCCGGGACAATTCATTCGCGTTGCCCGGATAGAATGCGCCGGCCACGTTAGGTTTCTTCAAGTTGTCGTCGGCAAAAATGGGTGACATAAAGACCATAGAAAAGATTAGGCTGAAAGCCGTGACAAAAACTTTGGACCGGGCAACAAGAAGTTCAATATCCATCGGGCATCTCCCCTCGGTAAACTGTCTGAATCCGGGGGCGGGACCCAGCCTGCCTTTCCGGCTTCATTCCTTCTCCGCAAACAGATTATCCAGACTGAACCGCGAAGCAGCCTCCATGTAGCGCCCGCAGACCAGAACGGCTGTCACCATCGCCATATCGATAAAAATGACGGAGGTCAACGGCAGGTGGACCAGATCGCCGAAACATCCGCAATCATTGATCGGCAGCTTGCGTATGATCGCCTGCCCGACCAATGACATCAGCCCTATCGACATCAGACCGGAAACCAACAATATCTCCGGCAGCCATAAACCCAGGACCAGAAAGACACCGACGACCATTTCGATCCACGGGAAAGTCACCGAGACTATCTTGGCCAGATTGAGGGGTAGCACCTGATATTGCTGGATCACGTAAAGGAAGTTCCCCGACGGCCCAACAGCCTTTTCGAACCCGGATACCGCAAATACCACCCCAGTTAGAAGCCTCAACCAAAACATCCGGCACCCCCGTCATTTGTCCAGGCGGGACTCCAGTTCGTTCTTCAGATTCTGGCCCCCGACAAAAAGTTTACCCTCGATAACAAAAGTTGGCGTTGCCCTGATCCCCAATATCTCCCCGTCCAGTTTGTCCGATCCGACCCTCTTGCCCGCCTCCTTGCCGGACAGGCATGCCTTGAACTTGTCCATGTTCATGTTCACCTGCATGGCCAGGTCTTCAAAATATCCGGATGGGTCATCCAGGTCGCTCCATTCGGCCTGCTTGCCGAATAAAAGGTCGTGATAGGGCCAAAACTTGTTCTGGCCCGAAGCGCATTCGGCATAGATCGAAGCTTTCGTGGCATGCTTGTGCGTGGGCAAAGGGAAATATTTATGCTGGAAGCTTATCCTGCCGTTGTACTTCTTCAGCAGATCATCCATGACCGGCAGGACCTTGCTGCAGGAAGGGCACTGGAAGTCGGTGAATTCCTGTATCCTGAGCTTGGCATCCACCGCGCCTTTGATCCTAGCCCCGACCTTCACCGGCGCCGGCTTAAGGCGCGCTTTGAAAGATCTGTGTTTTACGACTTTCACCGCTACCACGCAGCCCACAATGACCAGAATGGTCACCAGCCATTTGATTATCTTCATGTCAACTCCGTAAAAGGGTCGATCCGGTCGATTGGCGCTATTCTAGCACAAATCGGACAGAGGTGAAGCTGCGGGAAGAAAAAGAAACTCACTGCCCCATCGTTATTTTTGCTGGATGATCCTCAATAGCTCGCGGGCGGCATCTTCCGGCCCCTTGCGTTCAAAGTTGGCCAGCCCCAGCCGCGTGCGGACCTGGCCGACGAATACCCCGGTCCGGAAGCAATGTTCGAAATAACGTCGGGCCAAAGGCTCATGCAGTTCCTTGTACTGTGCCGGGCCGAAGACATTGGCGAAATAGGAATGGACCAGCCCCGTGGAGGTGGTAGTGCCCTTGCTCATGGCAGTGCCTTCCCGGAAAACGCTCAGCGCGCGGTCAATGTCCGTAAAACGTTCCACGATCGGATGTTCTTCGTCGATCATGTCGTAATTGTTGGCGTAGAGGATGAAATCCACCTTTTCGCCCTTGATGACCTGATCGTAGGTCGTAACAGGGATTATGATGCGAGCGTTGACCTGGTTGGCGCTCATGATGATAGCGCGGTCGATCTGTCCCAGGGCGTAACCGGGCTGGAGATCGTCCAGACGCAGAAAAGCCCCGATCTCGGTCCCGTAGCCCAGCACCTTGCCGTCGGCAGCTATCCGCACGGACCCCATGTCGTCCGCTACGATTATGAGGTCCTGGATCTCTTCGTCGCCGATACCGCGCAAGGCCTCCAGGGTCTCGGACTTGCCGGCCCCGGTGTCCCCCATAAAAAGTATGGTCCGGTCCAAGTTGCCTTTCAGGATCATCCTGACCAGCGCCCCGTGGAAAGGCAGGATACCGCGCTTCATCATGATGATATTATGCAGGGTCAGAACCATTTTCTTAAGGTAGCCGAAATATCCCAGCTCGTTCTTGAGCGGGACCGCCCCTATCATCATGTTGTTCTTCTCGTCATCAAAAAAGATCGTGGGGCCGGCATTGAAGCGCTGTACCGATTCCTCCGGCAGACCGTAACAGTAGACCGCGTCCGGAATGCGGGCCAGGTCTTCGTCTTCGGCCAGTTGGAAAAGGTTGCACATGGAATGCCCCAGTTCGGCGAAACTGTAATGGAAATAGACCAGCACGATCAGTTCGCCAACTTTCGCCGGGTAGCAGAGCCATTCCTGCGGATTGAAATGGACCCCCTTCAAGGGGTTTTCCATGACCCGCTCGAAACGTCCGGAGCGCTTGTTCATGGGAGGGGTCAGGATCAGCGGTGGGAAAAGCAGCATCTGGCGTATGACCGGCACCTGGTTGAGGAACTGATATTCGGACGGAAGCGGGATATTGCGCGAAACCGCGATGGTGGAAACCTCTGCCCCGGAGGCCACCTGCCGGAAGATCCTGGGGTGACGGCCGGTAACGTTCTCCTGCACGTCGCGGTACAATTGGCGTATGAGGTTTGTCAACTGCCCGACGGTCTCATTGAACGTGCGGTAAGGGCGCCGGTCACGGTCCTTGCCCTGCGAATCGGAGATCATGAAACGGTCGAAGCTGCGCCAGAAGTTATAGATATACTCGATCAGGTCATTGAACTGTGCCGGTGACTTGAGGAGCGTGTCCGCGCCCGGTACCACATTAGGGACCAGCTCGCCCGGCATCTTGGACAGGAAACGGACCGTTTCTATGAACGTGTCGATATCTTTCTCGGTCGCCGAGGTCTTGCCAAAGACATCCATCAGGATCGATTTCCGGCGAGACAGCTTCCCGACAGCCGCGGTCACTATCCCCCGGAACAGATCACTTTCGATTATTTCCTCCGGCGTCTCGCAAAAACGGTCGTGGGTACGCAGGATGATCTTATTGTCCAAGATATCGTAAGATTGCATATTGCACCTGATCCTTTAAGATGGTCCGGAAATATTAGTTACATAATTTATATCGGCCGCCGGTCAACAGCTGATCTAAATAACAGGAGTTCCCTCCGCTAACCTACACGCTGGAATTTCTGGTTAAGCCAGACCCGGTCGACCGCCCGTTTGAAGGCCAGATTGATCGGGAGCTGTTCGCGCGCCAATTGAGGGTCGATCGCCGCCGCCTTCATGACATATTCCGACATGATCGGCGGACGGACCTCCCCGTACGCAACCAGTTCTACCGCCTTCTGTGAGTGCTGGGGGTCGGCGTCCTTGATCTTACCGCACACGATCAGCCTCGGCCGGCCGTTCTTATCGGTATTCCCGGAAAAGGCGAACAGCCGGCAGATCAGCGGGCGCAGTTCATAACGCGAACAACGTCCCCGTCCCGGATGCCCGGCTTCAGGTTCGTAAAAAACGCAGCGACCGCCGAAATCAAGCTTGTCCGCCGCCTGATAATAAAGGTCGGCCAACCCAAAGCGTACCAGATTCGCTGCCATTGGCAGCATCTCCAGTTCGGTCGTCTCGACCCGCGCGTTCTCACAACAATGTCCGCAACCTGCAGGGCATTCCAAGTCCAATTGTTTTCGAAAGACCGCGATCGCCGTGTCCAGCTTGTCAAAAAGTGTTTGCAGGGCTTTCACCTTGTTTTCAAGCTGGTGAGGAGATCCTTTGGGCAGACCTTTGACCGCCGGTCGAGAGAACTTCTTCAACCATTCTTGATAAATATTAATTATTTTTAATGACATCGGCATCCCTCTTCTTCACAAGACAGAGGTCGGGGTAAAAATCCGGGGATATTTTATCGATATTATCACGCAGGGCAAGCGGTTTTTAGAACGCAATGACCGTGGCCGAGGCCTCAAAATCGGCACTTCCAGATAAGTAAGGCAAGAACTCCCACGGCCAGGATGCTGGCGAAAAGTACGTGCTTGTCATCTATCGGGCCGGATATCTTTCCTTGGGTGAAAGACCAGCCTCTTTGTAACCGACCTCCAACATAGACCCCGGCCACCCCCAAGGCCAAACCTGCGCAAACATAGACGCAATAAAGACCGATCTTATTAACATTATACAAAAAATTATATAAAAGAACGCATAAAACATAAGGCGAGAGGCCGACCAACAGTATGAAGCAGCGTCTGCGGAAAATGACCCGTGATCCTAACCCAAGATAAGGGGACACCCTCAAGAAAAAAAACAGTCCCAGCACGAGTAAAAATATACCCCAGAACATAAGTACCCATCTGGGAATCCCCAGAGCGACCATCCTGGTCACGTCGCCGACATTGGACATAAGGCTGCCCAGAACAAGCATCATGCCGTTACCGGCCATAGATACCACTGCCACCATGGCCAACGGGACTGTCCACAGGGAAAAATAACGGATAAGGAACGGACCGGACAGCAACAAGGCCAGGACACTTCCTAATGTCACTCCCCCGGCAGATATAAATCTGGCGCTGGCCGTGGAAAGAATGGCCCCGGGGTTTTGGTAGCTTGTCACCGCGCCGACGAACGGATTAAAGGATATGGTAGCGAGCTCCCCTTCGGCCAGATACAAGGCGAGCGCATGCCCCAGCTCATGCAGGATGACGGCCATCAACAGGGCGAAGACAGCTGAGCCGGAAAAAAAAGAGACCTCTTGCAATGAGCTTTCCCAGACCGCTTCCTTCTCCCTATTCTGCGTCATGCCCCCCTCTCCTTGACCCGTTGTTATTAAACTTAAAGGAGATCCTGTGCGCGTCTATACTCCCGGTGCACGGTACACCCGTATAGTGTCGATCTTTTTCTCGGTCCACGGGCGGCTGGGCTTGATCGCCCGATGCTTCCTTACAAGCCCGTGTCCGGGCGCCGGCACTCCCGCGGGCCCCCGGGGGCCGCGGTTACGGATGATGAGGCCGTCCAAAAACCTTCTCAGGATCTGGTCGCCGCAGGGCATGTATTGAGGATGTCCCTCGGTGCGGAAAATGGCCGAAAGTTCCGGGGCCGATATCTCGAAATCAGCCAGCTTCAGGATCTGGATAATATCCGTGTCCCTCAGCTTCAAAGCGACCCGCAGTTTCTTCATGATGTCATTATTATTGATCACGGGCGTTCCCCCTCAAAGTTCTCCCCTAATGCCGTCTTCTAAAGAAAGACCGGCGTATCTTTACATCTTGCGGCTGTCGTAGGCCCAGTGCAGCAGCGCCTGCCTCTGGCGAGGCCGGCACTCCAGATCCCCCGGCGCGCAGTATTTCTTCAACTGGGCGACATGCCGCCGGATGGCGAGCCAGCGCTTGACCTGACGAAGGTCTTCTTCCGGTATGCGGCGCCCCATATAATACCGGCAGTACCACTGGAACCATCCCCGGGGGTCTTCCGGATAGATCCAACCCCGGTTAAGCCAGTAAGACAAAGGCTGGCTGGCATTGACCTTGAAAAGATTAAGTTCCGGGTTGTGCCGTTCCGGATCCAATCTGGCCTCCCGGAACCAAGCGGCCGGGAATTCGTCCCGGCAATCGGTCATGTATTTGCCCCCGAAGACGCCCAGCTTGAGCATCTCCGCCGGGGTCAGCTGGGGCCTGAAATCAGGAGCGAAATTCTTCCCCTCCGGCTCGGTCAGTACGTACCGGTATCCTCTCTGCATTTTGTCGTGTACGACCACCGTACGGGGCCTCATGATCACCCTCTAGCAAAATGTCGGGGGGTAACAACCTGAAAACTATCCCATTAAACTCAGGCTTGCGCCTTGATCATGACCAGCATCATCTTGAATTGTTCGGTCGCTGTCAGGGCGTGCGGTTTATTAGCCGGCATTATCACCACATCCCCGGCCTCTAACATCGAAGGCCGTCCCTCTATACTGATCTCCACCTTGCCATCCAGTACGTAGACCAGAGCATCGAAAGGCGCCGTATGCTCGCTGAGACCCTGTCCCTTATCGAAAGCGAAGACCGTAACCGTCCCCTCTTTTTTCCTGATCAGCTCCGAGCTGACGACAGCTCCATCCTGGTAATCGACCAGACCTGCCAATCCCCGGACCTGAGCCATTAGCTCAACCATGTGGCCTCCTTTGTTATGCCGAAGACCCGGACCGCTGTGTCGGGACCTAAGCGACCTTTAATACGATCTTCCCCCGGGTGTGACCGCCTTCAATGAGCTCATGGGCTTTCGCCGCTTCCTCCAGCGGAAAAACTTTCGAAACATTTACCTTCAAACGCCCCTGGTCGAACCACCGGGAGAAAAGTTCAAGCTGGGGCGCATTCGGTTCCACGAAATGATAAATAAGCTTAAAACCCCTCCTGGCGGCCGCTGCCTGGTCTCCAGGCTCGACGATGGTCAGGACCCTTCCGCCTTTGCGGACACAATCGTAGGAGCGGCGCAGGCTTTCTCCGCCTATAAGATCGAAGACCACGTCCGCTCCAGAAGGGACTATAGCGCTCAAGGTGGAAAGAACGTCATCCCTGGCATAGTCTATGGTATGTCTGGCTCCCAGCGAACGAAGATAGGCATGATTCTTCCGTGACCCCACAGCTATGACCCTGGCCCCGGCCAGACGGGCGAACTGGACAGCGAAGCTGCCCACTCCGCCGGAGGCTCCGACAATTAAACAGGTCTCGCCTTTTTTCAAGGCCGCCTTATCTATCAGGCCCTGATAGGCCGTCAAGGCCGTCAGCGGGACGGCGGCGGCCTTCATGAAATTCAACCCCTCCGGCATCGAGGCCAGATAACATTCCGGGAGCGCGATATATTCCGCGTAGGTGCCGTCGTGGATAGTGTTCTTTCGGCAGTAGGCATAGACCCGGTCGCCGGCCTGGAACTTTCGAGCCCCCAGCCCCCGTTCCTCGACCACGCCCGCCACATCCCAGCCTAGGATGATCGGTAAGACGTTTGGCATCCGGCTCTTCAGGTATCCGGCCCGTATCTTCCAGTCCACGGGATTCACCCCGGCCGCCTTGATACGTACCAGCACCTCGCCCTCCTGAGGCTGAGGGTCAGGAAGTTCCCCTGATATCAGCTTGTCCCGTCCGCCGTACTCTTTGACGTAAATGGCCTTCATAAAGCCGGGCCTTTCTTGTTACCGCTCAGTTTGATAAAACAGCCTTTGCCAGGCGTTCCGGTCGGCCTGACGCGGATCCTGCCTCTCTGATGTCGTGGCTTACATAGGGGATATAAGGGCAGTAAGGTTATCTCTTCCTTACGTATTTCTTCACTACCGTGACTCCGCCGTCAGATATCTTTAATAACTCACTGGTGATAGGATTGGCCGATCTCTTGTATTCTTTGGAAGCCACCTCCCCCAGCTCATTCGAGAAATAATCAAAATCTGCCTCGGAAAATATATAGCAAAAGTCCCTTACCGGGATCACGGCATATATCGGCCAGCCAAATTCCTTTATTACTTTCTCCTTTAGACCGGACGCGAACAGGAGGGTGGCTTTAAAGGCTTCTTCCTCCGTATCAAAGTACCCCAGCTTCTTCTCGTCCAATATATCGAACCTCAACGACGCCCTTTCCAGCAATTTGTTGCCGTTTATATCGGCCACTTTGTCCAGTTCCTGCTCGGTGAGGCTCCAGGCCTCCAGATCGCTCTTTTTTACCCACGTCAACCTCCCCCCGCCTTTGACCACATAGACTTTATTGAAATCTTCCGTGACCTTTTGGTTCACAATGTTCTGGAAATCGAAATCCGACGGAAAGAGTGACAGGTAGACATCTTTCTTGACGGTCTCCCAACTGAAAAATACATCAGGATCAGCGGTTATTACATCGACCAGGGCAGTTATGCAGGCATCGTTCCGCAGTCGTTCGTACATTTTTCGGGTATTATCAAGGTTCACCACTATATCCAGACCGTTTTTAGAAATATGGACCTGCCCATCATCATCGATAAAATCTATCAAAAGCCCGGCTTTTGATATCTGGTCCTTGAATTTATCCAGTACGATATCTTTTTCGGGTTCTTTTCCAGAAATTGGTCCTAACCGCATAGATATTTTCTCTCCTCCCCATTTCTTACCTTCAGCCGGCAGCGGCAATATACATTAAAACACCGGTAATTTCCGCGAGAACGGCACGAGTCCCTGTTGCATAACCGCGCAGTTGGCTTTTTACACCGCACTATAGTACCTTAGAGTCGCCTTCGCTGCAATATTTCGCCGATTGCAGTGCCCTTCCTCTTGCCGGTGCCGGCGGATCATTCTGTTGGTTTAATGAACAGCCGCTTCCTTCGGAGGGCGCTGCCCGTAGTATTGATAATAATTGACCTCTATCGTGCCGTTAAAAAGCTTGCGGACCTTATCAGGCCTGGCGCGCTGAAAAGTCCCCGGAAATTTCTTGTCCGCGGTCAGAACGTATACGGACCACCCCTTGCGCTCCTGGAACAACTGGTTGAGAACAGAGTAGATCCCGCCCAGCTCGGAAAGGCTGCCCAACTTCATTCCGTAGGGCGGGTTGGTAATAACGATCCCGTATTCCCCGGCCGGCTGCAGGTCCTTGATGTCTCTGCGTTCGAATACGATATCCTTTTCCACCCCGGCCTGGCTGGCGTTCTGCCGTGAGTCGCGTATCCTTTCCTGGTCTATATCCGAACCGAAGAGCTTGAGCGTGCCTTCGGGCCGTATAGCGTCCCGGGCATCCCTCCTGGCCTCGCTCCAGACCAGCGGGCCGATGGCCGGCCACTTCTCGGCGGCAAATTCCCGTTCTAACCCCGGAGCTATATTACGGCCGATAAGGGCAGCCTCGATAAGTATGGTGCCTGCGCCGCACATGGGGTCGACCAGGACCCGTCCGCGGTCCCAGAAACTCAGCAACACCAGCGCTGCGGCCAGGTTCTCCCGGAGCGGGACTTCGCCCTTTTCTGTGCGGTAACCGCGTTTGTGGAGGCCGTTCCCCGATGTGTCTATGGTTATCTGCGCTACATCTTTCAGGAGGGCCACCTGGACCGTGAATTCGGCTCCGCTCTCCTCCAGCCATCCGGTCTGGAATTTTTCCTTGAGCCTTTCCACTATCGCCTTTTTGACGATCGACTGGCAGGAACGGATACTGGCCAGCCGCGAGCGCACACACTTCCCGATGACCGTGATCTTGCCGTCTTTGGCGATCCAGTCCTCCCATGGGATCACCCGTGTGCGGTCGAACAACTCGCCAAAATCGGTGGCGGTGAACTCGCCGAGTTTCAGCAGCACCCGGTCCGCAGTACGCAGATTTATATTAAGACGCGGGATGTCTTCGAGCCGGGCCGGGAACTCTATCTTGCCGTCAGAGCAGGCGGTATCGCTGAAACCCAGGGCTTCAAGCTCGCGCCTGACCACGGCTTCCAGGCCGAAGGTCGAAGTAACGATCAGATCGATATTTTTCATCCTACACCGCAGACCCGGCTGTTGGACACCTCAACGAGCTGCGCCCGATGACGGCTCAGAATCGTCCTTGAACAGAAGCATTTCTTTCTTCGTACGGTTCACCGCGAAATGGAATCGGCTCAGAAAAGACATCCCCAAGAGGCCGCCCTTGATAGTTTTGACGACTTCGGGGTTCTCATCCTTGAGCACGTAAGCCTCTACCGACGTGACCTTCAGCCCTCCCAAGGCGATGCTCTCCAGTGTCGCCAGCCCCACGTCGTAATTACCATTAAGCACCATCACCTGCCCCACAGAGCGCATCCGGCTGGGGTCCATGCCCAGCCGGCGGGCCGCTTCTGCGGTAAGGAGTGTCGTGGGCGATCCGGTGTCAATGACAAAAGTACCGGAAAGCTGATCGTTCACAACGGCTTCGACAAAAAGATGTCCCGCGTCATCCGTGGCCAGAGGTATTATCCTGGTATTGTCGCCCAGCTGGCGCAGTCTTTCTTCTTCTTCCCGACGCCGCTCGGCCTCGATGGCTTTCTTCGCCTTCCAATAGGCGAACTCCTTTTTCCTGAGCTCATCCACCTGAACCTGGGTCTTCGCGCTGGCCATCCTGTCCTGCTCCCATTTATCCCGGATACGGACCGATTCAGCCTCGGAGGAACGCTCGATGCGCAATATCTCCGCCTGGTTGAAAACTATGGCCCCCCCCGAGACCAAGAACTCCAGGACATCCCCTTCTTCCCGTCCCACCAAACCTTCCAGCTGGTGTCCGTTCTTAAGGAAAAGAATATCCGCTGAAGAGACACCGGGCAAAAGCATCCACAGCGATAATATTAAAGATAGTCTTAACGTCCTCATATCCTGCCCCTCTGCTGTGATCTTCTATTTAAAGTATTTTAATATTAATCATGTGCCCTGTCTGCACGTATTTTCTTCCTTTTTATATCTTTGGCCGCTGCACCGGCCGGAGGTATGGCTGACAACTGAAGGATAGGATTAAATATGCAAAGAGATAAGCATGATCAAGGCGTGGCGTTGTTCTCAGGCGGGAGTTTGATCTGTTGACTGAAATGGAGCCCCACGGGCAAGCCCGTGGTCTTCTGCGAAGGCGGATAAAAACGCGGCGGTCCAAAGTTGCTGTAAGGAATGCCCGAAGCCGTCCTGTCGACTGGCAAGGCTGCTGGGGCCGCCCTACTCCCGCCGGCTCAAACTTCCTGCTTAGGCATTTCTTCCAAGCCCAATGCCTTGGCGGCCAGTTCCGCCGGCGTCAGCTTCCGGACATCCTCGAACATGGGATTGCCGATGAAATCCGCGGGCTTTACGCGCCAGCCGTCATAAGCCGAGATCGGATAGCCTACCAGCTTAAAAGCGTCCACCAGCAACTCGGAACAAAAATACGCGTTCTCCACTTTGCATATCCGGTCGACCAAAGGATTGTTGAACAAATAATTGAAACCTATCGGGGTCACGGTGGCGAAAAGATAGTACCAACTGCCGGCCATTTCGAACCGGCGCTCGTTGAGCATCTGTTTGCGGCAGAATGTGAATATATCTTCAAATACGGAATCATCCGTGATCATGCGATGGCGTAAAGCGCGCAAAAGGTAGCCCTCACGAAGGTAAGAGTTGAGGTCCGTGTCCTTGATGCCGCTCGGCAGCGCCTCCCAGATCCGGTTGTCACCCTGATAAATAGCGGCATGGGTCCAGAAACGGTCCTTGACCGGATGCGAAAGCACATTCGACATCTGGAGGTACCATTCCTCGTTAACGCTTTGATTGCCGATGAGAATGATATCGCCCTTCTTAAGGCTATCGAAATCCTTGAGGGTTTGTTGATAAGTAATATGTCTGCCCCATATAAAAAGACGGATGGAGGCGATACCCAGCGCCAGGAAAAAAGGCCAGGTGAAAATGAACAAGGGAAAGGAATAAACATGGATATAAACATATCCCCAACAAAGAAGCACGAAAATGGTTACGCGCCAGTGCGTGACCTGTTCCATGTATTTCATGCCTATATTCTTGACAGTACCCATTTCCGCTTACTCCGAATGCGCGCACAATAAAGGATCAACCTCGGTCCCAGCTCAGGGAACGATCTATACTATATAGAAAATTTGAAATAAATGCTACTTTCTCGTGCACTTCTTTTTTATCACTTTAGCTGAGAAATTACCACTTTAAAAACAATATATATTCAACGGCGCAAAATGCCCGTTCTTTCTCAAAAAACTGATGCCTGGAGGTGCAAATGCTTTACCCATCACAGGCCCATTTAGTAAATATCCAAGGCCTCACGGCCGTAGCATTATTTAAATTGAAACTGCGACAGTTCTCGCCCGGCAGGACTCAAAGCTGATCCAGCTATAGCCTTAGGGCCATAGTTTTCCTTCGGAAAATAAAAAAGAACCAGCTTCCCCATTCAAATATTCCTGCTAACGAACGGAGAGAGCTGGTTCCTATGGACACAACCTATACGGGAGACTATACACCGGCGTATAACAAAGCTTGTTATGCCCGGTGCTCATGTTAAAGCGCTATCGACCTAACGCTGCTGGGCAGCGAGTTCTGCTTCGACCTTGGCGATATATTTCTGCGGATCGGCCTTGAAAGATGCTAGGCAGCCAGGGCAGCAGAAATTATATATTTTACCTTGGTATTCGTAGGTCACCTTGCTCTGTTCGTCTATGGGCGTGTCCATGACCGGGCAGATCTTGTTGCCTACGTTAACCGCCTTGACCATAGGAGCAGCAACCGCTTCAGGTTCACCCTGCTGCTGCGCCAGGGACACACCACAGGTGACCGTCAAAAAAGATAGCATTATTACCGAACACATCATCGATTTCTTATTCATAACCTTCCCTTTCTTTATTTATCTCCTTAATCGCTTTTTAACTTAGTCGGATTTGTCGATGAAAAATTTCACCTCAGTTATCGGGCTAACCCTGAGCGGCGTTTCCAGAGGAAATAGACCACCGGATACACCAGCAATTCAAGGATAAAACTGGAGAATACTCCGCCTATCATGGGGGCGGCGATACGCTTCATAACGTCCGCCCCGGCGCCCATCGACCACATGATGGGTATGAGCCCCATGAACATCGCGCTGACGGTCATCAATTTCGGACGGATACGCTTGACCGCGCCGTGCACGATGGCCTCTTCCAGGTCGCGCTCGTCCTTCATTGCCCCGCGCCGGCGGGCCTCTTCATAGGCCAGGTCCAGGTAAAGCAGCATAAAAACACCGGTCTCAGCATCAAGTCCCATGAGAGCTATCATCCCCACCCAGACCGCAATGGAAATGTTGTACCCGAGCATGTAAAGCAACCAAACGGCCCCGACCAGCGAGAAAGGGACCGCCAGCATCACGATAGCGGTCTTGGCGACCGAGCGTGTATTGGCGTACAAAAGGACAAAGATGAGAAAAAGCGTTATCGGCACCACCACCTTGAGCCGCTGCTGTACGCGCAGCATGTTCTCGTACTGGCCGCTCCAAGCCAGGGCATAACCAGCCGGAGCCTTGAGTTCCCTCGAAACGGCCTGCTTGGCTTCGGCCACATAACGCCCGATATCACGTCCGGCGATATCTACGTAAACATATCCTGAAAGCATCCCGTTCTCGTCGCGGATCATGGCCGGGCCCAGGGTGAGCGTCAGTTCCGCCAGCTCCTCCAGCGGGACCTGAGCCCCGGAGGGGACGGGGACCAGGACTCGGCGCAATTTATAGATGTCATCCCGGAAATCCCGCGCATAACGCACGTTCACGCTGTAACGCTCCCGGCCTTCGATGGTGGTAGTGACCCCTTCCCCGCCAATCGCCGACCCGATCGTCTCTTCGACGGCTTTGACCGTCAGGCCGTAACGGGCGATCGCCTCCCGCCGGATCACCAGGTCAAGGAAATAACCACCGCTCACCCGCTCGGCGTAAACGCTGCGGGTGCCGGGGACCTTCCGTACTATCTTTTCCATGTCGACGCCGATCTTCTCGATGGTCGCCAAGTCGGCCCCGTAAATCTTGATGCCGACAGGGGTCCGTATACCCGTCGACAACATATCGATACGCGCCTTGATCGGCATGGTCCAGGCGTTGGAAACCCCCGGGAACTGCATCTTACGGTCCAGCTCGGAAATGATATCATCCCATGTCACCCGGTCGCGCCAGAACGGACGGAACGGCACCTGAAGAATATCAGGCAGTCTGGAATACCAGCGCGGCACCCGGCGCCACTCGCTCTCCGGCTTCAGCACTATGGTGGTCTCCATCATGGAGAAAGGCGCCGGATCCGTCGATGTTTCAGCCCGCCCGGCTTTCCCGAACACCCGGTCGACCTCCGGCACGCTCTTGATGATCCTGTCCATGGTGCCTAAAAGCTTCTCCGCTTCGGTCACCGATATGCCCGGCAAGGTGGTGGGCATATAAAGGATGGTCCCTTCATTCAATGGCGGCATGAACTCGGAACCGAGCCTGAAAAAGACCGGCACCGTAGCCAACATCAAAACTCCCGCGGCAGCCAGGGTCTGTATGCGGAACTTGAGCACCCAGCGGCAGACCGGCTCATACAGGCGGAACAGCACCCGGCTCACCGGATGCTCCTCTTCCGGGTAATACTTGCCGACGGAAACGGCGTTCACAAACCCCGACAGCCAGCGGGGCCGAAAAAGGACCGGGTCCATGCGCACAAAGAGCATCCGGACCGCGGGGTCCAGAGTGATGGCCAGAAAAGCGGCTATCGCCATGGCAAAATTCTTGCTGAAGGCCAGCGGGCGGAACAAACGCCCTTCCTGCTCGAGGAGGGTAAAAACCGGCAGGAACGCCACCGCGATCACCAGGAGCGAAAAGAACACCGAAGGCGCAACTTCCTTTATGGACTGCAGAAGGACCTCCCGGTAATCGCCTTTGCGCCCGCCCGCGTCCCAGAGCTGCAGTTTCTTATAGGCGTTCTCCACTTCGACTATGGCCCCGTCGACCAGGACCCCGATGGAGATCGCGATGCCAGCCAGGGACATTATATTGGTGGTAAGTCTCAGCCCGAACAACGGTATAAAGCTCAGCAGGACCGCTATCGGTATCGTCACAATAGGGACGCTGGCAGAGGGGAAATGCCAGAGGAAAAAGACGATCACCAGGCTGACGATGATCATCTCTTCGAACAACTGGTGTTTCAATGTTTCGATAGCTCGTTTTATCAGATCCGAACGGTCATAGGTCGTTACGACTTCTGCTCCCGGCGGCAGCGCCGGCCTGACCTCCCGAAGCTTATCTTTGACCCGCTCTATCACATCCAGCGCGTTCTCCCCCTGGCGCATGACGACGATCCCGCCGACGGTATCACCTTCTCCGTCCAGGTCGGCGATACCGCGCCGGATATCCGGTCCCACAGTCACGCTGGCCACGTTCTTGACCAGTACCGGCTGTCCTGAAGCATCGCTGCCGACGGCGATGTTGCCGATGTCTTCGGTCGACTTGGCATAACCTCGGCCGCGGACCATGAATTCCGTGCCGGCGATCTCCAGCAGCCTCCCTCCGACCTCATTGTTGCCGTCCCGGACCGCCTCGACCACCCTGGTGAGCGGGATGTTGTAAGCCAATAACGCGTTGGGGTTGACGTTGACCTGATACTGTTTCTGGAATCCGCCAACGGAAGCCACCTCGGCGACCCCGGGCACCGACTGCAGCCAGCTCCTCAGATACCAATCCTGGAAGGACCTCAGCTGTGACAGGTCGTTCTGGCCGGTCCTGTCGACCAAGGCGTACTGGTAGACCCAGCCGACCCCGGTAGCGTCGGGCCCGATCTCGGTGCGGACCCCTTCCGGCAGTTTTGCCTGGATCTTGCTCAGGTATTCCAGCGTGCGGCTGCGGGCCCAATAGATGTCCGTGCCGTCCTTGAATATGATGTAAACAAAAGAGTAACCAAAATCTGAGAAACCCCGTATGGCCTTGACCCGGGGAGCGCCCAGCATCGCCGTGACAATGGGATAGGTCACCTGGTCCTCAATAATGTCCGGCGACCGGTCCCAACGGGAATATACTATGACCTGGGTATCGGAAAGGTCCGGGATGGCATCCAGCGGCATATTGCGGATACAGTAAAACGATAAAACGACGGCCACCAGAGTGAAAATGATGACCAGATATTTGTTACGGGAGGAAAATTCTATGATCTTTTCGATCATGGGCATATCCTTTCCGGCCAGGTCAGGGAAGTCGCTATTCCCGCGCCCCTTGCATACGGGTCTCGGCGTCTATCAGGAAATTCCCGCTGGTAACGACCTCTGTACCTTCCTCCAAACCTCCAAGAACCTCATAATGATCCCCGGCCTTTGCCCCCAGCGCGACCTCGCGCGGAATAAAACGGTTCCCCTTTACGACATGCACTATCTTGCGCAAGCCGGTATCCATGACCGCGCTTACCGGCACCGACAGTTTCTCGCCCAGGTCCACATCCATCCGTGCGTTGACGAACATTTCCGGCCGTAGCTTGCCCTCGGGGTCATCAGCCAGAGCGCGCACGCGTGCGGAACGGCTCGAGGTGTCCAGCACCGGCGACACTCCGGTCACTTCTCCATTGAAAACCTCTCCCGGATAGTAGGTTGAATCGATAACGACCTTCTGCCCGGCCCTGACCTGTCCCATATCGCTAGCGTAGGCCGTCAGATAGACCCAGGCCTTCCCCGATGAAGAAGGCAGATAGAGACCATCCTGAGGAACCCCGCGAACCTTTAATTCTTGTATCTCCTCCTTGGACATGCCCGAAAGGATCAATTTCCGCTCCAAAGCGGTTATAAAGGACGACTGTTCATTTACAACGCCTTCCTTGCCGCCTGCCTCTGCCGCTTTTAACGCCTGCAGATAGGCTTCCTGCGCGGAATACAGCTCCGGATCATAGGCGATCTTGCCGACCATCAGGACAGGAACCAGCAGATGCCGCTTCCGTACCAGATCTTTCTTTACTCCAATAAGCTGCTGCTTCTCGACACTGATCGATACTCCCCTCGCGGCCTGCTGGGAAACGGCTTCCTCATACACCGGGACATAATCCATCCCCATCGGATCTTTCATGGGGACCGGCGATGTTACTGACGGGTCCATCGGGTTGCGGTAAAAGAGTATCCGGCGTTCCTTCATTACCGTTTCCGTGGCTGGTGCCTCCGCTTCAGGCTCGGTTCTCTTTCTCACCAGGTCCATGCCGCAGATCGGGCATGAACCAGGCTTGTCAGAAGTGTAATCCGGGTGCATCGGGCAATAATAAACATCTTTCACTTTGGCCGGATGCGAATGCTCGTCAGCGCACAATGATCCCGTCGGGAATGCTACCGCGACCGGCAAAATGAACAGTACAAAAAATAAAGGAATGATCCGCAGCCTCATAACTCCTCCTCACAAGGTCACTTTTCCAGGTCCGTACCTACAACCTGTTCCAGATCGGCCAGCGCGGTCAACGCCTCGGCCAAGGCCTGGGCGTATTCCGACTGCAATTGCCGCTGCATCTTCAAGGCTTCCAAGAGATCAGCCAGAGTGCCGGTCCCCGACTCGTAGGCCCGTCGTGAAGCCGTGACAGTGCCCGCGGCCTGGGGCAATATGCCGGTTTCGTACACCTTGGCCATAGCCCGGGCCGCATCGTATCTGGCCAGCGCGCTCTTGGCCTCATAGACCACCGAATTCTCTTCGGCACGGTAATCCGCCTGCGCGGCCTCGAAATTGGCACGCGCCTCGCGCACCTCCGACATCTGCTTGCCCCAGAACCACACCGGGACATTGACCCCGACGGAACCGGCCCACTCGCCTCTTCTAAAAGACCCGTCTTTCTCCTCGCGCCGGTATTTGAGAGTGACGTCCGGAAGGAGTTCCTGCCGGCTGAGCGAACGCTCCAGGCGCGCTTTCTCCAGCAGGCTGCTATAAGATCTCAACTCCGGACGGTTTGCCTTGCTTAAGCGGACGATCTCTTCCTCCGTGGGGGCCGGCACCTGGGAGATAGTCATAGTGATATCCCCGATATCCAAGCTGTCCCGGCCCAGAAGCGAAGCCAACAGATCCAGGGATATCCTGGCTTCCTGCTCATAAAGCAGGAGGTCGTTTTGCATCCGGGCAGCCTCGACCTGGGCGCGAAGAACATCCTGCTGGCTGGCTTTATTGTCTCCGAGATCAGCGCTGAGGGCGATCGTCAGCTGGCGCATGACCATCAAAGAATCTTTGGTAAGATCGGCCTTTTTACGCTGTAAAAAAAGGTTATAGTAAGCGACCTTGACTTCCTTCACCAGAACCCGCCGGGTTTCCTCTAATTCGTCGTTAAGAGCTGCGGCCTCCCTTTCGGCTATCCTCTTTCTCAGGAACAACTTGGTGGGAAAGGGGATCTCCTGGGAGATCTCGATTGATCTCATGGCTTTCGACTTTCCGCTCCCCATGGAGGCGGCGGAAGAGGTGATGCGGTCGTACTCGTAATCCAGTTCAGGGTCAGGGAGCCCACGGGTCAGGCTCACCCGGGACCGCGCTGCCCGGAGGCGTTCCTGCGCGGCCAACAGGCGGGGATTTTTCTGCAAAGCCTCGCCGATAATGGCATTCAAAGTCATGCCCGTCGGCTCGTTCTCGGGGATGGAACTGGCCCAGGTCACCGCCAGGTCAGGGAGCATCACTACGGCCATCATAAAAATAGATATCAGGACCAGACGCATAATCACCCCTTCTTGAAACGCTCGATCAGCTCTATGACCTCATCGATCTTCTTCTCAGTTTCGACCTTGGACCCGCTCTGTATGGCGCCGGTGACACAGTTTTCAAGGTGCTTTTTGAATATCCCGGTCTCCACGCGCCGGATAGCTCCCGTTATTGAGTGGATCTGGGTCAGGATATCCACGCAATATCTCCCCTCCTCGATCATCTTCTGGACGCCTCTGATCTGGCCCTCGATCTTCTTCAAATACTCGATCTGCTCAGCATGCATGGTTTTGGTCATATGTTTATCCTCCTTCGATCCCGAGTATGGCATACCCCCCATGGGTATGTCAAGAACATATTACAAGAGATCCTGGCCGGAGGCACAACCTACCGACGAAATATACGCTTATTTGTCGCGGAAAGGGCCGGGGGCTTTCAATTAAAATATAGGGGGGTATGACAGCAGACGGGGCAATGCGGACTCGAAACCAGCCGGACTTAACAACGCACCCGGAACATTGTCATCCGTCCAGGCTAGCGCGCGATGCCGATCGCCTTGAGATCGCGCTGGGTCTCAAAGGGCGAAAGAGTGTAGGCCTCAGAAAGCCAATCCCGCGAATCGCGCATACGCCCTTGCGACTGGCATATCAAGCCCATCATCAGCCTGGGTCCGTATGTAGGCGCATTATCCACTGCTACCAGGAATTCCTGCTCTGCCAAGGTGATCATACGCGAATCCCCCGACATGTGGTAGGACTGGATATAACGCTTGCCGGTCTCGAAAGCAATCCTGGCATCCTCCGGGTAGATCAGACGGGCGCGCTGGAATGCCGCCAGGGCCTCCTGCGGGCGTCCTTTGGCCTCGGCTTCAAAAGCGATCTTGCACATCCACTGCGCCGCCAATGCCCTGCCAGTAAAGAACAATACCGTTATGATCGCCGCCACTGCAGCCCATCCTGCCGTCGCCCGGAGCGGACGCGGAACCTCCTTGCGCCGGACTTCCCTGGTGTCGAAAGAACAGGCATAGGCCAACACCACCCAGAAAAATAAACTTATATTGGGTTTTATCAAAGTAAAACTCCAGATATTGTCCACCAAAAAAGAGGTGAACGCCCAGGCAAAGGCGGCGTTACGTAATCGATCTTCCGCGCTACCGCTGCCCAACCACACCAGGCGGAAGAATTTCCACAAGATAAAAAAAGCCAGCCCAAGACCGGCCAGGAAACCCAGTAGTCCGGCCTCGACCCACAACTGCAGATAAGAATTATGGGCAAAAGCCGTCAGGCCGCCCTTATCCACCGCTTCCTTGGCCGAGGCATAACGGAAAGTGTCCAGACCGGTACCCAGAACGGGATGCCTGGCGATACCCCTCACAGCCTGGTTGAAATATTGTTGCCGGGGCGTAACCGAAATTGAAAAATTCTTCTTCAGGATCACAAAGGTGAACAGCCCCGCCGCCAGGACCGCAAAGCAGATCAGCGCGATCTTTACGCCGCGCCCGATATATTGTCGTCTTAAAGAAAGCACGGCAATGGTCACGATGAAACCGATCAGCAGGCTAAGCCACCCCAGGAAGGAAAAAGTCAGCAAAAGAGTGACCGCCAGGACCAGAACGCTGATACCGGCCGCCAGCTTGGCCCACCATGCACGCCACGTCAGGGCGACCGTAAAAGCTAAAGGTATGGTCAAACCCAGGAAGCCGGCCAGCACGTTAGGCCAGCCAAAGAAGGAGCAGGCGCGTTTATGGGTCAAAATGTAATAAAGGCTGTCATTGGTGTTAGCCAGGCCCTCATCCGACGGATCCGGTGCCCGTCCTATCAAATAAAGATAGTCCCTTATGCCCCAGCCGGCGATCAGAAGCGCCAAGCCCACGAGAAAGACCAGGAACCACTTCCGACGAGCCGCAGTATCAAGCGTTTCCGCCAACATGAAAAAGAACAACACATAAGAAAACCACACCATTACATACCGTAAAGTGGCCGTACGATCGACAGAAGGGAGAAGCGACAAGGCACAAGCGGCTAACAATGCCCATAGAACCGGTTCCAGTCCGGTACGACGCTCCTGCAGCGGAAGGCCGAGCACCGCCTTTCGGCCATAGAACACACCGGCAAAAACCAGTATCGGGACCAAACACAAAAGGTTGGACAAGTCCTCTTTGACAAAAACGTCCAGGTTTACGAACAATTTCCACACCAGGAGACGGAAAAGGACCAGCAGGCTCAAGCCCGCAAGGAATATATAATGCGTGATATTGCCTTTTGATCTCTCATTGATAGGCATATTCAGATCTCTTATCCTTTTTTGTCCATGATAAACTCACCGTCCCGCAAACGCAACAATAAAGCTTGTGCAACCCGAGGCTCTTTCCTTCAGTAAATGACGAACTGCGGAGCCGGCCGGAAAAAAACAAATTGAACACCAACGAAAAACCTGCCGACAGATAGCTGCCGGCAGGTTAGATAAAAAAGAAACTGCCCCAGGATAGGCAAAGATTAGACTGTTGCTCAAAAAGACCAGTTAACTATTGGCATGAACTCCAGCGGCTCTTTTCTGCCGTTATAATTGCCCAACCCGATCTGTAAACCATTCAAAGAATTGGTAACGTTTATCAGGCCGATCTGCAGGCCGTGCATCTCCTCCGCGAAATTCCACAGGCCGCCTACCTGGATCCCCTTGGCAACGCCGCCGACATAATTGACCGCGCCCAGTTGAAGACCCGAGGATGAAACGCTGTTCATATTCATAACTCCGGCCTGGAGACCGACAAAGCGCCCGCCTTGATAATTCACTATGCCCGACTGCCAGCCATGGAAATAACCATTATTCCAGTTCACGGCGCCCCACTGTATACCGGTCGAGTCGCCCTTATTCACATTCACTACGGCGGTCTCTACGCCGACAAAGCGCATCCCCACATAATCGATAAGGCCGGCCTTCCATCCGTAGAAATAACCTTCCGTCCAGTTCGCTAACCCGAATTCAGCACCATGACCGTCGCCACGGGTCTTGTTCCAGCCCGCGGCCAGCGTCAATCCGGAGACGTTATAGTTGTCTGAATAGAGCAGGTTGAGGCGCAGCCCTGCCATGGACTCTTCCGCCCGAACGATCTGCACCGGACTTAAGATCGATACCTGCAGAGCAGCTTTTTTCATTTCGGCCGCCGGAGCCGAACCTGCCATAACGAGCAAGAGCAGCAATGCCATGCCTAAAACTTTTTTCATCACGACCTCCTTTTATACCGATGACTGTCTACCGAACAAAAAACCTGACCAAAAAACTCCTGCCGCCCCAAAGGGGCAGCAGGAGTTTGTTTCTTCTGCCGAACAATACTTAGAAAGACCAGCTCACGATATTGATGCCAACCACCTCAACTGCAGCTGCCCTTGTTATGTCAAAAACTATACGTCGCTGTTAGCAGAAGCAGATTTACCCACTCGCTGTACTCTCCGTCGATCCCGCCGTAGGTATCGTTAACCTCATTTTCTATTTTCCGGTCTTTATATAACATAACAGACCAGGCAAAGTCTATCGTAAAGTCTTTAGTCACATCATAACCGAGGCCGGTTGTAAGCGAATGCGAATCGGCGTCCGGCATGGCGGCATCCTGGGTCGCAGGAGAGACAGGGGTCTGGTGGAAATAATACCCGCCGCGCACGCGCAGCCTCTCGCTGATACTGTACTGCAATCCAAGGCCGAATGAAAAGGCATCGCGCCAGTCCCGGTTTGTCGGATTACCCGTATTGAGGATAGCGTCGGCAATGGCGTTGGGGGCGGCATAAGGATAGCCCACCTCTTCTTTCTTGATCGTGCCCCAGTCCATCCACTCCACATCCGCGTTGAAGGTCCATTTCTTGTTCGGCTTGAAGCTGTAACCAAACACGGCGCTCTGCGGAAGGGTGGACTTGGCCACCACCTCGGTCTGAAAGGACGGTCCGCCGAAGACCTGCTGATAACTGAACCCCAACAGGGCGGCCTGCGGGACAGTACCCAGGTCGTCCAGATAAACTTTCCCGTGATACTTATGCTCGATGGGGCTGCGGTATAAGAATCCGAATTGATGCTTGTCGTTGAACTTGTAATGGGCCGCCACCCGATAGCCCAGGGCGGTATTGTCGCCCTTGAGGCGGAAATTCGCGTCCCCTTCTCCTATCTGAATTATCTTTTTCTGCTTGTCCACCTGGGAATCGTCGATATCCAGCCCCAACCCTAAAGAAAACTGGTCCGTGACCTTATAGGCCGTGGTCAACATGTAATCTTTGCTGATCATCTCTGTCCTGGTAGCATTGTAACGGACAACTGCCACATCCGGCGCCCATTCCGTGGCCAGCCCCCAAGCCGAGGTGGCCCCAACGCCGAAGGCAAAACGCTCCAGCCCCAGATCGGTCACGTAATAAAAATTCGGTACGTAGAAAGTATTGGCTTTCAACTGGATCTCGTCGCCGGTCTCAGGTGAATAACTTATCTTCGGCTGAATGACCGAGACCCCCAGGGAGAAGCTGTCTTTTTCTATCTGGGTCATGCCTGCCGGGTTGTAAAACACAGCCGCCGGGGTGTTGGCTTCACCGGCGAAAGCACCGCCCTTGCCCATGGCGCCGGCATCCGGCACCTCTATGCGGTACGCTCCCGACCCCGCCGCCCAGACGGGCATGGACAACAGCATGACAAAAACAAAGACCAAACCGCTCATGACTGTTCTCATACATTCCCTCCCTGTTGATTTTCAGGCCTGATATTCATCATGACAGAAACTTCACGAAAAGATTTAAAGTATTTGCCTTTAACTTTTTTTATTTTATATGGCGTTCATATACTCTGCAATCAATATAGTCTTTTTCTACGCATCAATAAATCCGCGCATCTTCCGCAGGGTCGCCTGAGCCGCGACACATATCCCTTAAAAACAAAAAGACAGGAAGGCCTTTCGAAGGACTTCCTGTCTTTTAGAAATAAAGGGCTTTACTTGGTCAGTCTAGAGCTATTTTCCCGCCTCCAGATATGGGCTGACATTCCCGCTGTAATTCAGCTTACCGTCAATATATTGATAGGCGTCCTGGTCCAGGTTTATACCGTCAAACGCACCGGTATCGGCCTCAACTAACGGGTGGTACGCGTAAAAATTGGTCGGGTTCAAGGGGTCAAAAGAGACCACCCGGAAGTTCTTCAAGACTTCGTAATAGGCCCGGAAATTCTTCCCTAACGGTTCCAGGAATCGCGCCACCCAGGCGTCCAGCGGCGGCTGAGGTTGAGGCGGTTGCGGGGACAGGCTGCCGATCTGCAACGTCAACCCTGCCACCAAGGCCTCCAACCATAACGGAACGGCCGGATGGGAATCCGGCAACACATCTATATGGACCTTCAGCGGGTTAATATTGTCCGGGGCCGGTGCCACCACCGGGGTCTCCGGCCAAACCTGCTTCGGGCCGCTGTTAGCCACTACGGAACCGTCCAGAGGATCACCGCTATACCCGTTATTGTCATCATAAAATACCAGGCCCGGCGGGACGCCCTGCGAAAGGTCCAGGTCCACCGACGGGTTGAGCCCTGTCGCTGCCGTCGCACCGGGGCGTACCACGCCCAGGACCTGGCCGCTGATCCCCGGGTTCTTGCCGCTCGGATAACCTACCCCGATCGTCCCGCTGGGCGTGGAGAAATAAGAATACCCGCCGGCGATCACATGGGGACCGTCATACGGCTCGCCGATAAAGACCGGTGAGAAATAATTACCGGAAGACTCGCCGTCGTCCGGCACAAAAGGATTCCTCATGACCAACATCTCAATGGCGTACTGGATAATGCCGTAGGAACCTTCCGGCAGTTCCACCCCCAGCTTGTATAGTTCATAGGCCAGTTCGTCCACCACCCAGCCGCAGCCATCCCCGCAATAAACAGTGGGATCCCAGCCCTGCCCGGCGTAGATAGAACCGTTGAAAGACTTAAGGTACACCCCGCCATTCGGGCTAATGACGGAATTCACCACCATATCCCCCTGGCTCTCCACATGGATGATGCCGTCCGCGGCCGCCACGGATACACCGATACCCAGATCGAACGTATATTCTTCACCGGAAAATAAAGTTTTTGCTTCGGTCCAGTTCACCCCGCCCACGCTAACCGGCACGAACAGGCCCAAAGCGATATCGTTGGCCTCATTTAAAAAGATGTCCCCTTCCTCCGAGGAGATAGCGGCGACCACGTCCACATCAGTATTGATCGGCTGGGCAGAAGACCCAATATTACGACTTGCCAGCATGAGCAGCAGATCGGCCCTGACCAAGCCGCTCGAACCGATGATATTGCCTCCGGTACCGTACTTGTCCGGGTTGCCCAGCAAAGCCGCCACCCCGACCAGGTCGCCGGTTATGTTGCCCAACGTAACATCCCCGTACATCGAAGCCAAAAGGACCGCGCTGCCCCAGGTCCCCGGCAGCCCCAAGTTTATAGAGGGCAGATCCATAGAGCCGGACAACAGTTCGTAGATCAAACTTATCCAATCCGCTTTTCCGCTGGCGGTCACCGTGCCGATGGCATTAACGTCTCCCGGCCCCAGCAAACCCACCACCCCGATACCGTCACCGGCCGCGGCAGATACCGAACCGGCGATATCCAGAGATTTATTTGCCTCATCAGTTCCTAAAGCCAGCATACCTATCACTGCCAGCGAACCGCTCCCGCTGGTCACGGCACCGATACTGCTGGTCCCGTCCAGAGAAATATTTGCCCCCGATAAAAGCCCGACCACGGCGGAAGAATTATTTTCCGTGGCTGAAATCGCACTGTTGACAATCGAGATCGGCCCCTGGCTCATCATACCCACGGCGGAACTAATGGGATCACCTTTCGGAGCCAAGAAACTGCTAAGGCTGTTGGACCGGCTGGAAATGGTGCTGCCTTCCACTATTATGGAACCGTTGACGGGGCCGCTGCCGCTCCAGCCCAGGATGCCCTCCAGGAACTCCGGGAAGCCTGTCTTTTTTCCCGAACCGTAGACCAGGACGTGCGCCTGGCCTTCACCGCTGACCTCCGCGCTCAGGCCGCTGCCGGAAAGGATCACATTCCCGGCCCCCTCGCCGAACAGGTTGAGTTTGATATCCGCGCTGGCGAACCCCTCGGCCGCGGTCGTGCCGGCCCCGGCGTAAAAAGAGCTGTCTTCGCTTTCCAGCGTTCCGGTCAGATCAGTTTCGATAATGGCTTGTGCCTGGGAATTACCGTTCGCTATTTCAGCGCGGAGGGTGCTGCCGTTGATAATGCTTATGTCTTCCGTATCCACATCCCCTTCAAGATAAAAATCTTCCGGATCGTGCCCCAGGAAGATCTTGGCCGAACCGTCGGAGTTGCCGACCGCTTCCGCGACCAGTTCGCTGGCGTCAAGGGTGATATATCTGCCCTGGATATAGACCTGGGCTTCATCCATGGTGCTGGAGGTCCGGGACAGGACATGGCTGTCAATGATCCGGACCGAATTGCCGCCTAAGAACTGTGCATAGGCCCAGTTGAAATTCCCTCCCAAAGAAAGGACCGAGAGGGAAACCGTGTCCAGGGTTATGTTCTCGCCCCTGATATCAATATAAGATATGCCGCTTCCTTGGATGGCGACATTTACGCTACCGCCCTCCAGAAGGACATCCCCTTCGGAAACGATCTTAATGCCCTCGGCGGCAGATATCGTGCCGGATGCCCTTATATCCCCGTTGGCTGATAGTTCCACAACCCCGTCGTGAATATCCAGGGAACCGGCCTCTATCACGCCCTCATTATTAATGGCCCGGTCGAACAACCCGTCCAGTGCCTGGGCGGTCAGATAGATCCTTCCTCCGTCGGCCTTGATCGAGCCTCCCGGCAGATTGGCCACCGCCGCCTCTTTGGCGGAGGGATTAGCCGCCGTCGGTTGGTCGATCACCAGGCTGATGATGTTCTGGCTGTCCAGCCCCAGCGTGACCGCGCTGCCGGAAGCCAGGGCTATGGTCCCCAGATCGGCCGCGATCACACAGGAGTTCTCCACACTCGAACCCAAAAGGGCCACGAATCCGCCCGGAGCGCTGAGCGTCCCGGCGTTCACTATCGACCCGCCGGTCCCGGCAAAATTATATTTCCCGGCCATGAAATCGGCATCGGTTATATCAAGGGTAGAGGCCAAAAGGCCCATGGTGTCCGCATGTGAACCGACGCCGAAAAGTATCCCGTTCGGGTTCACCAGGAAGATACGCCCGTTGGCGCTGAGCGAACCGTATATCTCGGAAGGCGTCCCGCCTGTCACGCGGTTAAGCGCTATGTCGGTGGTTTTATGTTGAATAAAGGTCACGGTCCCGCCGCTGCCGATGGAGAACGAATTCCAGTTGGCGATCATACGGTCGCTGGTCTGGGTGATGGTCTGGACGGCAGTGCCGTTGACATTGTCCTGGACCACCGTACCGATCGAACCGGTACCGTCAACTATGGTGCCGTTATCCGGCATAACAACATCCGCATAGCCCCCTACCGGAGAGAATATCAAGGAAGAAACCATTAAGACCGAAAGGGTTCTGTGTAATAATTTATACATTTGAACACCCGCCTGATTTGTTAGTTTTAAAGAGTTTGGGAAAAAGTAAAAAAGCTATAACTCATCTAGACCATTAATAATATGATCTGATCAATGATCCTTCAGGATTTATGCGGCTCTGATGTTTAGATAAGGTAAAGGATGACATAAAAACGTATAGAATGCAAATCTAACATGCCTTTAACCTTCATACCCATTCCATTACGTTCTAAGCGAAAATAAACAAAAAAGGGAGGTCTGGGGGACCTCCCTGTCTTGTTATGACGAATCCTGCTGTTACAAACTTAACTGTTTATTTACCCTCCTCCAGATAAGGGTTCATCTCACCAGTGTAGTTGATGTTACCATCAATATACTCGTAGGCTTCCTCATCCAGATTCATGCCATCGAAAGCGCCGCCATCAGCTTCGCTTAACGGATGATAGGCGAAGAACGTGGTCGGGGTCATCGGCTCAAAAGAGACCAGGCGGAAAGCATCCAGGATCTCGTAATAAGCCCGGAAGTTCTTCCCCAGCGGGTTGACCAGTTGCGACACCCCGGTGTTCAACGGTTGCGGCTGCGGTTGCGGGGCCAGATTGCCTATCTGCAGGGTCAACCCGGACACCAGCGGCGTAAACCCGGACGGAACGGCCGAATGGGAATCCGGCAACACATCGATATGCACCTTCAGCGGGTTAATATTATCCGGGATCGGCGACGCTATCGGCTTCTTCGGCCATACCTGCTTGGGTCCGCTGTTAGCCACAGAAGAGCCGTCCGTAGGACTACCGCTGTAATCGCTGTTGTCATCGTAATATACCAAACCCGGCGGAACACCCTGCGTCAGGTCCAGATCCACCGAGGGGTTGAGCCCGGTCACCGCAGTGGCCCCGGGACGTACCACGCCGAGGATCTGCCCGCTGATGTCAGGGTTCTTATACCCATCCCTCACATAACCCACACCTATCGTCCCGTTGGGCGTCGAGAAATACGAATGCCCGCCCGCGATCACGTTGGGGCCGTCATATATCTCTCCCAGCATGAAAGGCAGGAAATAATTCCCCGACCCCTCCCCGTCATCCTCCACGAAAGGCTGCGGCATTACCAGCATCTCGAGCCCCGACTGGATCGGACCTAAGAAGTCTTCGGGCAATTCCACACCCATGGTGAAATAGAGTTCCATAGCCATATCATACGCCAATTCTCCGCACCCATCCCCGCAATAAACCGTGGGATCCCAGCCCTGCCCGGCATAGATCGAACCGTTGAAGGACTTCAGGTACACCCCGCCGTACGGGCTGATGATCGAATTAACCAGCATGTCCCCCTGGCTCTCCACATGGATGATGCCGTCGGTGGCCGCCACAGATACTCCTATACCCGTGTAAAAGGAGTCCTCAACACTGGCCAATAATGTCCTGGCTTCCGACCAGTTCACCCCGCCGCTCACCGGCACGAACAACCCCAGCTCGATGTCGTTGGCTTCCTTGAGGAAGATATCCCCTTCATCCGTGGAAATCGCCCCCACCGCATCTACGTCGGTATTGATCGGCTGCGAAGGAGAACCGATATTACGCAGCGCCAGCATCAAAAGCAACTTGGACTTGACCAGACCGCTCGTCCCGATGATATTGCCACCGGTGCCGTACATGTCCGGATTGCCAAACAAAGCCCCCGCCCCGACCAGGTCAGCGCTGATATTGCCCAGCGTCAGATCCCCGTACATCGAGCCCAGCAGCGCGGCGCTGCCAATATTCCATGGCAGCCCGATGGTTATGTACGGACTAATATAATCCGACAACAACCCG
>CAYTIW010000003.1:13313-16633 GCA_964438075.1 uncultured Planctomycetales bacterium | reverse complement strand
TGGTTCAGCTCCTTGGCCGTCAGGGTGCTGTTGGCCAACTGGATCCCGCTAGAGCTCATCATGCCAATGACAGCGGTATTATCCTCTTCACCGTTAAACAATTCATCCCAGTTGAACTCGCTGGAGCTGTTGGCCTCGGCCAAAATGGTGCTGTTGGCGATATTGATATGTCCCCAAATCGGACCGTTCATATCCTTGGAGTCGGTGAAATAATCCAGGATATCCCCCAGCATCTCCGGGAAATAATCGCCGTTCTCCGAGTTATAGACATACACCTCGGCATGGCCTTCACCGGTGACCTTGGCGGTCAATTCGCTGTTGGTGACGTTAAAATTGTTCCCCTCGCCGAAAAGGTTGAAGTCCAGCTGTGCATCGCCCGTGCCGTCGACCAAGGCGGTCAGGGTGCTGCCCTGGATATTCAGGTCGTTGGTGGTGTCCGACTCGATCCAGGCTTCGCCGTTCTTGACGCTGGCGGTCAACGTGCTGTCGTTCTTTATGTCCAGGCCGATGTCATCAAAATACAGGATACCGGGCTGGTAGCCGAATTGGATATCAGAAAGGCTCCAGCCTTCCCCCGTCCCCGCGACGTCGGCAATAATGAGCCCGTTATCAATGGTGATGAGGCGGGATTGCATATAACTGTCCACGTTGCTGTCCGGATAGAAAGTGATCGTGCTGTATCCCGTGCCGGCCGTTACCAGGGCTTTCACGGAACTGTCCTTTACGTCCATCCTGTTCACGTAGAACTCTTCCCAGGAATTACCCTGGGCCGCGCTCGCCAGCACGGAACTGTTGTTGAGGATACCGATACTCCCCTCTCGATTTGTCCAACTATAATCCGTTCCAGTGGTCCAATTTTGTATGCCTCCCAGCATGAGGATGCCGGATACACCGCTGGAGCCTATTTCCGCCTTGACGGTGCCTTTGTCCAGCAGGATATCCACCGCCTGCATCTCCACCGATGTGTCGCCTGATCCGGTGACCTTGGCTGAAACGCTGCCATTGTTCTGGACAGCCACATAACCGGTCGTCAACTCGCTGTTGCCGCCTTCCCAGTCGGAGTAAATATAATAATCGTCGATCCATTCTCCGGCGCGCAGAAAGGCGCTGGCGGAGCCGTTACCATCGACCTCGGCGCTGACAGCGCTGTTGTCGATGATGATGTCATTGGCCATAAGTTCGACATTGGAAACGTCGAATATGCTGGAGCTGCCGGCCAGAACAGTACTGCCGTCCAGGATATCGATAAAACCGCCGGTCTGGCGTTCATTGCTTTGGGCCATGTCCTCATATTTATGATAATTACCGGCCTGCATGGTGACGGTGGCTTGTTCCGTGCCGCCGCCGATAGCCTCGGCCGTGATCGAAGACCTCTCGATGTTGATGCCGCCATTCGGATATGAAAAACTCTTCAAGGCGGTAAACTCCGCCACCTCTTCGTTGAAATCTCCGCTGGCATAAAGCTGCACCAGAGACTCTCCGTTACCGCTGACCCTGGCCAGCAAACTGCTGTCCAAAACATCCAGCGTCCCGGTACTTTCACCGCCGCCGAAAGTCAGCTCGTAGGACTGTCCCTCAGCGTAATCATAGAGGTTGTCCAGGTCCTCGCCCTGTTCACTGATATCACCGGAAGTTATGTCTATTTCCGCGGAGCCGTTACCAGCCACATCCGCCCTGATGGCCGCGTTCTCTATGAACATATTGCCGCCCTGGATATAGACCTCGACCGGGTCCTCGGCATCGCCGCCGACCAGCGCCGCCACGGCAAGATCATCGCCCACTATCAACGGGGTGACTTCATCATCCATGCTCAAGGTGTCCAATATCGACAGCTCGCCGGCACGGAAATCAAAATACGGTGCCTCTCTGGGGGCATCCGGCGCCGATTTGCCGATATCTTCGAAGCTCCCGGCAATAACATCCACATAGGCATCGCCGGAGGCCTTTTGCTGGGCCACCAGCGCGCTGCCGCCGAGAACGACCCAATACCCCTGGGCTTTGACATGGGCGTCGCGGAAATTGTCGCCGACCCCGTCCGCGTTGCTGGCCAGGACCAGGCTGTCATAGATGGTCAATTCGCCGCCGTTAAAGATTTCGTTTTCATAATCCATCCAGGCTTCCTCAAGCTCATAGTCGCCGGCCACCACATCCACCAGCGCCCATCCCTTGCCTTCGTTGGAAGCCACTATGTCATTAGTATCCATATATACATTGTGCGCCTTGATGCCGATCTCATCGGAGCTGTTCCCGTCGTTATATGGGGTGCTGGACGCGGTGATACCGCTGTAGAGGATATTGATGGTGCCGTAACCGGACAGGCTCTCGCTATGGTCTATCTCGCCGTCACCGGTCGCCTGGGAGAGCGCATCCTCTTCCTCATAACTTCCGGCGACGATATTGATCGACGTATTACCGGCAGCGACCTGGGCATTGATCTCACTTCCCTCTATGTAGATATCTGAATCATCCGATCCCGCCAGGATATCGATCGAGGCGTCGCCGTTATCCGGCCCTTCCGTCTCGATCGAGGCGGTCACCTCGGTATTAATGATATCTATATCCCCTTTGGTACTTTCTATCAGGACCGTAGCGTCCCCTCCGCTGCTTTCTCTGGCCGTAACCCGGCTGGGTTCAGCAGTCGTACTGGCCAGCAGTTCTATGTCGCCGTTGCCGGTGATGACAATGTCATCCGCTTCGATAACGCCGGTGTTGTTGACCGCCTTCTTGAGCGCCGTATTCACGACCTGGCTGTTGATCAGGACCATGCCGTTCGGCGAGCGCAGTTCGCCGCTATTTATTACACCTGCCGCAGCCGAACCCGGATCACCCACCGCCACGCTGATGATGTTCTGCGGGTCCAGGGCCAGGGTCACGGCGTTGCCCGATGCCAGCATGATATTATTTAAACTCGTCGCAACGACGATCTCCCCTGAATTCTGCACGCTCGGGGCCAAGAGTGCCACAAAACCGCCCGGAGCATTATAGACACCCAACATGCCCTGATTGATCACCGCGCCAGCGTTCGCTTCCGCATGTTTAGCAAAGGAGAACGTATTGGTACCGGACATGAAATCATCGTCGCTACCGGTGTAGATCAAAGTGGAAGCCAGCAAGCCGGCCGTATTCACCTGTGAATTGGGCCCGAAAACGATGCCGTTTGGATTTACCAAAAATATACGGCCGTTGGCAGTTAGTGTTCCCTGGATATCGGAAATGCTGCCGCCGTTCACACGGTTGAGGGCAATGCTGGTCTGGGTAGGTTGTGTAAAGGTCACGGTCCCACCGCTCCCTATTGAAAAACTGTTCCAGTCAGCGATCAT
>CAYTIW010000003.1:0-13213 GCA_964438075.1 uncultured Planctomycetales bacterium | reverse complement strand
AAACTAGGGCAGAGATGATAAGAACGGATACGATCCTGTTGAATAATGTGTACATTGTTATGCCTCCCTGATTGGTCAATAATGTCAAAATTTATATTCCTGTCTGAACCCACCAAAAAATACCGATCAACCTCCTTGTTCTCGACCGAGCACAAGGAAGGGCAAGTTAATTAGCTTATCTCCTTTGTCTAATTAACATGTTTTGAGAACATGTCCCTATTAAATGATTGGATAGGTCAAATAATGACATAAAAATGCGAAAAATGCAAGTTATTAGTATTTTACGCTCTTTCCCCAAATATATCCAAAATCCTAGAATTTACAGGTCACCTCGACCCACGGATGCGGCCGCTTGCCGTCATCAGAGATGTTCTTGCCGATCGGGTAGCCCAGCTCGACCCTGGCTGAAATATCTTTGACATAGAACCGGGCACCGATACCCCACCCCTTCAGGGTGCTGTCTTCCTCTTCGCCGGCTGAAATGTTCTTGTTGTTCACATAACCCCAATCCCAGAAAGTGACCAGCCGGGTGGAATTGTAGATGGTCTCCTCGCGGCCAGGCACTCTCAGATCCTCGGGCAGGCCGTACAAGGGAAGCGACAATTCCAGTGAAGTGTAATATCCCTTGTCCCCCGACCTTTCTGCCGGCGCATAACCGCGCACGCTGGAAGGGCCGCCGATCTGGAACTGTTCTGAAGCGGTCAGGTTATGGTTGCTGTACTGGCCGGAATTCTTCCACAAAAGACTGGTAGAAAGCGGCAGGGGCTGCAGACGATAATAACTGAACGTGCCTTTCTGGAACGTGGCGCCGGCCCCCTCGCGGGAAGCCATCGGGTCCTTGTCTTCCATGCCGCCGAGGATATCGGCGAACCCGTAATCGAACTCCGGGGTCAGGATGTTGCGGCCCCAGCTGTCCGTGAAATCCATATCGAAGCCGGCCTTCAGGATCCTCAGTTCGTCCCGGGAATTCTTGGACCCGAGCAGGAAATTCACGATGCTCTTGTAATCGAAACCGGCGTTCAGTCGCAGGTCCAGGTTGGTCTCCTGAATTACAGCGTGGTTCATGAAAACGCCGTAGATACGGGCCTTGCCCCTGGATTCAATGTCCTCGAACTCCTTGCCCAGTTCCAGCTGGCTGGAAAGCGCGTAAGCGCCCAGCTCGAACGACGGGGTAAGCGGTATGGCATAACGGCCCTGGTAGAGGCGCATATATTTGGCCTCGGAGGTCTGGAACTTCAGCATGAGTTTGTCATCGTGCCCGGTCAGGTTGTTGTGTTCCAGCAAGGTCGAATAACGGCTCTTATTGATGTAACGTGAACCGTAGTTGTCATATTCCAGACTGGCATGGATCGGCAGCCGGTCGGTAACGTTCATGACGACATCCGTGACGCCCGGCTCTTTTCCCGGCACCAGCACGACCTTGGCGTTACGGTCGGGATGTTCGTTGATATAGACCAATGACTGCTGCAGGGCGGAATAATCGAAATAACCGCCCGGCTGCATATTAAGGCTCTTCTTGAGAAGGGGCGTGGAAAAATAACGGTTGCCCTGGATATCGACCGTGCCCAACTTGCCTTCAACCACCTTGATGGTCAGCATCCCGTCCTGGATCTTCTGCGGCGGCACATAGGCGCGGGAAGTCAGATAACCCTGCTTACGGTATTCGCTGGAGATCAAGGAGGCGATCCTCTGGATCTGCTTCAAAGTCAGCTCCTGGCCCTCATATTGTGAAGTGATGAACCGTATGACACCGGAGGAAATCAATGTCGCCCCTTCCACCGTGATGGTGTTGATCATGATCCTGGCCCCGGTGTCGGGCAATCCGACCTCCTCAGGGGTGGCCTCAGCGGCCGATGTCTTCGGTTGTCCGATCCGGGATTCGAGCGCTTTGCTTTTCTCGATCATCCTTTCTTGCTGACTAACACCGCCCGCGGTCTCTGAGGCAGCAGGCTGGGCAAAGGTTGCGGTCTGGCAGAAGCAAATGAAAAGTCCACTTGCAAGACATAGAAACAATTTCATCCCCTTCATAAAATCTCCTTTCAGGAATTAAATGTCAAAATTATTCAATGCTCTCGACCAGTCCGGGTCACTGTATCCCTGGCTCGGGCATAATAAATATTTTATTTGGTAAATTTGAACTGGTATGATTTTCCACAAATTCTATTACTACGTCAAGTACAATATTTTCCTGCCCTGGTTATACAGCAGGACGGAAATATAGCTCGTCGTTGAAGTTAAGATTCTTCTAGAAATAAAAAAACCCCGGTTACCAAAGGTAACCGGGGTAAGAGCCCCAAAGGGCCGGATCTTTAAATTACGCCATGGTCCAGCATGGCGTCAGCTACTTTTACAAAGCCAGCCATGTTAGCTCCCTTGACATAATCGACATAATTCTTCTCTTTGCCCCATTTCACGCAGTTCTCATGAATAGAGATCATGATATCATGTAACTTCCTGTCCACTTCTTCGCGCGACCAGGACAATCTCATGCTGTTCTGGCTCATTTCCAATCCTGAAGTGGCCACGCCACCGGCATTGGCCGCTTTGCCCGGAGCATAGAGCAACTTCGCATCCTGGAACACCTTGACGCCTTCCGGGGTGGTCGGCATGTTGGCTCCCTCTCCGACCGCCATGCAGCCGTTCTTCACCAAACTCTTGGCATCATCCTCATTTATTTCGTTCTGGGTGGCGCTGGGGAAGGCGATATCACATTTAACCCCCCAAGGCCTCTTGTTGGCGACGTATTCGCACTTGAACTCCTTGGCGCACTCCTGGATGCGGCCCCTCCTGACGTTCTTGATGTCCATGACGGTGGCTAATTTCTTGCTGTCGATGCCGTTCTTGTCATAAATGAACCCGTTGGAATCTGACAAGGTCACGACCTTGGCCCCCAGTTCGATCAATTTCTCCACGGTATATTGAGCCACGTTACCTGAACCAGAGACAGCGCAAACCTTGCCTTTGAAAGATTCGCCCTTGGTCTTCAGCATCTCCTGGACAAAATAAACACACCCGTAACCGGTGGCTTCGGGGCGTATCAGGGAACCTCCCCAGTTAAGCGACTTCCCGGTCAACACGCCGGTGAACTCGTTACGGATCCTCTTGTATTGCCCGAACAAGAAACCTATCTCCCGGCCGCCGACACCGATATCGCCGGCAGGCACGTCCGTATCCGGCCCGATATAACGCTGCAGCTCAGTCATAAAGGACTGGCAAAAACGCATCACTTCGCTGTCTGACTTGCCCTTGGGATCGAAGTCTGAACCACCCTTACCGCCGCCCATGGGGAGCGTAGTCAAGGAGTTCTTGAAGACCTGCTCAAAGCCGAGGAATTTCAGGATGCTCAGGTTGACTGTCGGATGGAAACGCAGACCGCCCTTGTAAGGACCGATGGCGCTGTTGAATTCTATACGGAAGCCGCGATTGACCTGTATGTTTCCTTTGTCATCCTGCCATGGAACGCGGAATATGATCTGCCTCTCCGGTTCCACGATCCTTTCCAGGATACAGCCTTCTTCATATTTCTTGTTCTTCTGCAGCAAAGGAACCAGCGATTCCAGGACTTCCTCGACCGCTTGCAGGAATTCCGGTTCCCCGGGGTTGCGTCTTTTTACTGAATCCAACACCCTTTCCACATAACTGTTCTTTTCTGGCATCTTATTCCCTTTCTTTTGTAATTTTATCTATTATCTATACAACAGGTCTCTGACCCGGATTCATCCCCGTAAATATTTGTCAATGGCCCTGGCCGCCTGTTTCCCCGCCCCCATGGCGGCAATGACCGTAGCCGCGCCGGTGACAATGTCTCCCCCGGCAAAAATATCTTTTATGTTCGTCTGGCCGGTCTTTTCGTCCGCCACGATGTTCCCGCGCCGGTCCAGTTTCAAGCCTTCTATCGTCTCCAGCAAGATCGGATTGGGGCCGTTCCCTATGGCCACGATGACCGTGTCTATTTCCATCTCGAACTCGGACCCTTTTATCGGCACCGGGCGCCTGCGGCCGCTCTCATCGGGCTCGCCGAGCTGGTTCTTGAGGCACACCAGCTTCTTCACCTCGCCCGATTCATCACCCGATATACTGACCGGGCTCGTCAGCAGATGGAACTCAATGCCTTCCTCCTTCGCATGGTGTATCTCGTCCAGACGGGCGGGCATCTCCTCTTCTGTGCGCCTGTAAACGATACAGACCTTTTCCGCCCCCAGCCGCAAAGCCGACCTGGCCGAGTCCATGGCCACGTTCCCCGCCCCGATAACGGCGACTCTCCGGCCCACGTTGATCGGCGTATCATATTCGGGATACTTGTACGCTTTCATGAGATTGACGCGGGTCAGGAACTCATTGGCCGAATAAACCCCGTTCAGATTTTCGCCCGGGATGTTCATGAAATACGGCAGCCCGGCCCCCGAGGCGATATAGAACGCCTTGAATCCCTCTTTTCTCAGATCATCTAACTTTTTTATTTTGCCTATTATGTAATTATGCTTTATCTCCACTCCCGAAGACTCGATCTCGGAGACCTCATCCATAACGATATCCTTGGGGAGCCGGAACTCGGGTATGCCGTAGGTCAAAACCCCGCCGGATTTATGCAGAGCTTCAAATATGGTCACCTGGTACCCCAGCCTGGCCAGGTCGGAGGCGCAGGTAAGCCCCGACGGTCCGGCCCCGATCACGGCCACCTTGGCCAGCCCGTTCTGCGCCGTACGGCTCGGCGTATCGGCCCCGGCCTTTTTCTCCCGGCTCCGATCCGCCGCGAACCTCTCCAGGTTCCCTATGCGGACCGGCTTGCCTTTTTTCTGCAATACGCATAATTTCTCGCACTGGTCTTCCTGGGGGCACACCCGTCCGCACACCGCCGGCAGGTTATTGGTCTCCTTGATGATCTTTATGGCGTCGTCGAACCTTTCCTGCTTGATCGCCAGGATGAATTTGGGGATATTGATCTCTACGGGACAGCCTTTAACACAGGGGGGATTCTTGCACTGCAGACATCGGGAAGCTTCGATCACCGCTTCTTTCTGGTCGTAGCCGAACGGCACTTCCAGGAAATTCTTTATCCTCTCTTTAGGGTCCTGTTCTCTCATGTCCTCGACCTCAATTTTTTAATCCTATCCGGCACTGCTCTTCGTAATGGCCGAGAGATCTCTTCTCTTTCGATTGATACCTCTTGCCGCGGAGCAGCATGTCCTCGAAATCGACCTGGTGGCCGTCGAATTCGGGGCCGTCCACGCAGGCGAACTTGACCTTACCGCCCGATATCACCCGGCATCCGCCGCACATGCCGGTGCCGTCCACCATCACCGAATTCAGGGAGACCATGGTCTTGATGTTCTTCCCCCTTGTCATGTCCGCTACCTTCTTCATCATGATCGCCGGGCCTATGGCGAAGACCATGTCCGGGGTGTCCTTTTCCAGCAGCTCACGCAGCACATCGGTGACAAAACCCTTCCGGCCGTGGGTCCCGTCGTCCGTGGCCACATGGACCTTGTCGCAGAACCGGCGTATCTCCTCTTCGCAGATGACGATGTTCTTGCTCCGCGCGCCGATGATCACGGTAACATCGTTGCCGTCTTCCTTCATCCTTTTCGCTATCGGGTAAGCCTCGGCCGTGCCGACCCCGCCGCCTATGCAGATGACCTTGCCTATGCCTTTGGTGCGGGTCGCGTGACCGAGAGGTCCGGCCACGTCCAGTATCGCGTCGCCCACGCCCAAAGCCGCCAGCTTTCTGGTGCTTACGCCCACGGCCTGGCAGACCACCGTCACCGTCCCCTTCCTGGCATCCCAGTCGAACAAAGTAAGCGGGAACCGCTCACCTTTCTCGTCGACTCTCAATATAATGAACTGCCCGGGGGCCGCTGCCTTGGCCAGGTCGGCGGCTTCAAATTCCAAAAGATATATGTCCGGTGAAAGTTGTTTTTTCCTGACGACCTTATGCATTTTCTCCACCCAGTGAATAAGTTGCTATTGAGAGGAACCCCTTTTTTAGAAAAAAAAACATTCCTCCCTATAACGATCATAGGAAAGAACGCCATTGCCCTTTCGAAGATAACGTTTGTATCGCTCTTTTGTAAATTTTGAAGCCCATTATAAAATGGGGTAATTTGCGTGTCAAAGTAAAATTATTAAACCCTGCCATTCCAGGGTGCCGCTCTTGCTGCGACCTGAGGCCGGTCCGGTCATACAAGGGGCTAGCGGCAAAGGTCCATCCGGGGACTTTGAGAACGGCCAGAACGATCCGGGAACAGGCACCGCCCGCTCATCTCCGTCGGAATCGCAACAGATAATTATTTCAGGCCGGCCTTCCTCAATATCCACATCATCGGGCACCAGTTGGTGAAAGCCGACTGTAAAAGGTTCAGCCCGATGAAAGCGGTGAACCAGAGCCAGTTCGGGCTGACGTAATGAGCCAACAACAAGCTCAACAGCAGGAAAACACCGGCAATACCTCTCAACATCCTTTCCATTATTTTCTCCTTTTGGTATCGCCGCCTTTGCCCATCGCCATGTAATAGATCACCGGGATGGCCGTGCGCGACAAAAGCGTCGAAGCGATCTCCCCTGCCATCAGCGACAAGGCCAGCCCCTGAAAGATCGGGTCGAACAGGATGACCGACGCCCCGACCACCACGGCCGCGGCGGTCAGCAGCATCGGACGGAACCTCTTGGCCCCGGCGTCGATCACGGCTTCTTCCAGCGGCATGCCTTCCCTGAGGCGCAATTCGATGAAGTCCACCAGAATGATAGAGTTCCTGACCACGATGCCGGCGCCGGCGATCATGCCGATCATCGAAGTGGCGGTAAAGAAAGTACCGAACATCCAATGCGCCGGCAATATGCCTATCAACGTCAGGGGTATGGGCAGCATGATTATCAAAGGTGTCTTGAAGGACTGGAACCAGCCGACGACCAGGGTGAATATGAGGATAAGAACGATCGCGAACGCTATGCCCAGGTCGCGGAAAACCTCGTAGGTGATCTGCCATTCCCCGTCCCACTTGACCGTCCAGCGTTCGGTATTCTCCGGCTGTCCGTTGAAAAGTATATCCACCTTTTGCTGAGACCCGACGGCCGTTCCCGGCAGGGCGAGCTTCTCCAGGCCGGCGTTGAGGTCCATGATGGCATACACCGGGCTTTCGAACCGCCCCTGCACGTCGCCGATCACATACGAGACCCTCTCGAGATTCTTGTGATAAATGGGCTGGTCCTTTTTCGTCCTTTCCACCGTGACCAGGTCCCGGAGCGGGATCTTGTTTCCGAACCTGGACAGGACCGTCAAGTCCAGCACGCTGTCCAGGCTGCCCCTCTTTTCTTTGGGCAGTCGCATGATGATATCCACCGGCTCGTTCTCTCCGGGCAGATGCGCCAGGTCGGCCTGACGGCCCTTGAGCGCGTCCGAGATCATGGCCGTCACCGAATCTATCGCCACCCCGTTCAGGGAGCATTTCTGCTTGTCGACCCTGAGCCGGTCCAGCGTCTCCTGGCGCCCTACGTAGCTGTCAACATCGGTCACGCCGGGGTTCCTGCTGAGGAGAGCTTCAATGTCCCCGGCCAGCTTGCGCTGGCCTTCCAGGGTCGGGCCGTAGACCTCCAGGACCAGCGTGGAGAGGACCGGCGGGCCCGGGGGGACTTCCGCGACCTGGACATGCCCTCCGTATTTCCGGACTATCTCGTGCACGCCGGGGCGGACCGAACTGGCTATGGCATGGCTTTGGCGCTTGCGTTCGTCCTTCCCGACCAGATTGACCTGCAGGTCGGCCTGCCAGGGGCTGGACCGCAGGAAATAGTGCCGCACCAGGCCGTTGAAATTATACGGCGCGCTGGTCCCGACATAGGCCGTGATGTTCTGGACCTCCGGCGTCTTGCTGATGTACTGGGCCAATTCCTCGATGACCGCCTGGGTCCGCTCGAAAGGGGTCCCTTCGGGCATATCCAGGACGACCTGGAACTCGTTCTTGTTATCGAACGGCAGCATCTTGACCTTGACCAGCTTGAACGGCACCAGCAGGACCGAAGCCGCCAAGAGGACCAGCAGCACGATGATGAAGACCTTGCGGACCTGCGACTGGTAAATAAGAGGCTTCATGTACGCACGGTATATCTTCGTCAAGAGATCATCCTCTTCCCCGTGCTCGCCGTGCGGTCCGAGCTTGCCTTTCTTTTCAGCGCCCCCCAGTATCTTGTACGCAGCCCAAGGCGTGGCGACGAACGCCACCATCATGGAAAAGACCATGGCCATGCTGGAACCGATAGGGATCGGACGCATATAAGGACCCATCAGGCCGCTCACAAAGGCCATCGGCAGGATGGCCGCGATGACCGTCAAGGTGGCCAGGATGAGGGGGCTCTGCACCTCCTTGAAGGCTTCCACCGTCACATCCAGAAGCTCGCGGCCCTTGTTCTTGGCCAGGCGCAGGTGGCGGACGATGTTCTCGACCCCCACTATGGGGTCGTCAACGAGTATCCCGATGGAAAAGATCAGGGCGAACAGCGTTATCCGGTTCAGCGTAAAGCCCAGGAAATAAAAGCCGGCCAGGGTCAGGGAAAGGGTCATCGGTATCGCCACCGCCACCACTCCGGATTCGCGCCATCCCAACGCCAGGCCCATCAATATGGTCACCCCCACTACCGCCAGCAGCATGTGGAAAAGCAGCTCGTTCGATTTCTCATCGGCGGTCTCGCCGTAGTTACGGGTGACCGTGTAATCCACGTCGGCAGGGATAAGGTTGCCTTTCAGGCTTTCGACCTTATGCAGGATCTTCTCGCACAAATGGGATGCGTTGGCCCCTTTCCTTTTCGAAATGGCCAGCGTCACCGCTTCCACCGGCCCGCTGGCCGCCGCCCCGTGCCCGGAAGAAAAACGGATATCGACCGAGGTCTTTTCCTCGTCCGGGCCGTCCACGATCCTGGCCACGTCCTTTAAAAAGACTTCCCCGCCCTGGCTGACGCTTATCACCAGGTTCTCGAGGTCGGCCTTGGAATGGAAGAAGCCGTCGGCCTCGACACTGACCAGATCGATGCGGTCCTCTAAATGGCCGGCGGACATCTTCACGTTGGCCTGCTGTATCAAGCGGATGACCTCCAGGGGATTCAGGAGGCGGGCGTTCAGTTTGTCGACGTCGAGAAAGACCTGGAACTGTCTCTTGCGCCCTCCGGTGATAGCGGTCTCGGAAACATCCGGTATCGCATTAACGTCGTTCTGGACATCGGTCACGACCTTCCGCAGCCGGACCGGATCGGCCTTCGCTCCGTCCCGGGGATGGAAGGTCAAGGTCATGATCGGCACGTCGTCGATGGAGCGCATCTTGATCAACGGCTGGGACCCGCCCCTGGCCAGGATATCCAGGTTGGAGTAGACCTTGGTGTAGAGCTTGATCAGGCTTTTCTCCACGTCCTCGCCGACGCGGAAACGCACCATGATCACGGCGCCTTCCGGCTGGGTTATGGAGTAAATGTACTCGACCCCCGTGATCTCCCAGAGCTTGCGTTCCCCGACGTTGACGATGCGCCGCTCCACCTCCTCGGCCGTGGCCCCCGGGTAGGAGACGAAGATGTCGAACATCGGCACCGAGATCTGCGGCTCCTCCTCCCGGGGCAGATTGAAGACCGCCAGAACGCCCAGGAAGATCGAGAAACCGATTATGAGCGGCGTAACTTTTGACCTGACAAAAGCTCCGACCACGCGAGGGATGAAACCTTCGGTAGATGAACTCAAAGTCCGGCTCCTTCCGCAAATTTTTTGATCGCTTCCTCATCCAGCTTGCCGCTCAGGAAAAGCAGCCTGGCCTCCGACAGCCATACGCCCATCAAGGCCTTGGTATAGGCCTGCGCCGAATTCAAATAGGCGCGGCGGATCTCCAGAAGGTCGGCGATGGACTTCCGGCCTTCGTTGTAAAGAGGAAGCATCAGCGAGACGGCCTCGTTCGCGTCCTCGACCATGCCTTTCAAGACCGGCAGGTTATCCCTTATAGCATCATGACGGGCCAGTTCCTCGGTAATATCGCGGCGGATGAAATCCCGCAGCAGCTGGACCGACTGTTCCAGCTGCCCTTTTCTGGCCCGGGCCTCTTGGGCCCGGCTCTCCCGTGAGCGATCGAACAGCGGCATTTCGGCCTTGAGCCCCAGGCTGTAGTTGGTGCCGCCGGAAGAGCTGAGCTTTTCGCGGTCATTGTAGGCCGAACCGAACGCGCTCAGCCTGGGCAACAGGGTCGCCCGCTCTCGGGACAGTTCAGAATCAGCGGCTTTGATCCGGGCCAGCAGGGCCTGGACGTCCGGACGGTTGGCCAGGGCTGTTTCCAGCAGATCCTGCGTATCCTGCCCGGCGGGATCCGGCCCTTTCACCATACCGGGAAGCGCCCAAGGCCTGTCCAGGGGCTCACCCATCAGAATATTCAAGAGCGCCGTCATCGCCCGCTTCTGCCGCGCGATCTCGTTCTGCAGGCGCGTGAAATCCCCCAGCATGACCCGGGCCGAGTAATAGTCCGCGCCCAGGATCATCCCCTTGTCCTTTAACTCCTTGGCCTTTTGCAGGTCCTGATCGGAATCCTTCTGCACCTCATCGATGATGGCCGAAAGCCTTTCCAGGACCAGCGCGTTCAGATAAGCGTCCTGGGCCATCAGCGAGGCCTCCATCCTGGTGAAGGCTGCATCGGCTTCCGCCGCTTTGACCCCTTCCCGGGCCGAACGGGCCCGGCCTATGGTCTGCATGGCGTCGAAAAGCGGCCATTCGAAATGGACTCCAGCGGAGATATCCTGGTGCCGGGCCGGGGTGTTAAGCCTTTTGAGATCGAAATCAGCAGCGGTGAAACGTTTCTGACGAAGCAAAGTGCCGAAGACGTTCACCGGGTCGTCCGTGACCGCGTATCCGGCGGACAGGTTCAAGGACGGCCAGAAACCGGCCCGGGCCTGCATCTGCCGGGCCAAAGCCCCCTCCACGTCCTGGTGCGCGGCCTTCAGCTTGGGATAATACGCCAGGACCTTCTGGTTGAAATCGGCAAAGGTCAAGACCGGGCTCGTTGGGCTTTCTCCCCCGGCCAAGGATGCCGTCGTCAACAAGGCCAACATAACGCATGAAAGCAATGATCTTAAAATCATACCCGCCCCTCCCGTTATTTTCAGACTTTGGCCATGTACTCCGCGACTTTTTCCACACAACCGACGCATGACAACTTCCTCAGAGCGCGGATATCCCGGCATTTGAGCGACCCCGCGCTGGACAAGAACACGCTCTCGCAATCCTGTATCCTATCGGGCCGGCCCTGGCCCAGGATCAATTTCGCGGCGTATAAGGAACCGCACTGCCCTTCCGGCGCCCGGCCGCCGCCGCACGCCCCCAGGCTTTCAACGATATCTTCGGAGAGGGCGAACTTGTCTTTGAAGGCGTTGACAATGGCCTGGGCGCAGTTAAGCTTCCGGCACCCCGGTTTCCCTATATAATGGTCCTTAGCTTTCTCGACGGACATATTATTTCCCTGTTCTTTTGGTCATGGTCTTGGATCTCGCGGCCAGCCGGGGGCAGTTTATGCGCAGCGCCTTGCCCCTGACGAGCGCCTCGGCGATCTTGCGGTGCGCCCGCGCGATGATATTGCCGAAAGTCTGGCGGGAAACCTTCATCCGGCACGCCGCGTCTTCCTGGTATTCGCCTTCGAGGTCGGCCAGGCGCACGGCCTCGAGCTCGTCCACCTCCAGCACAACCTCGGAGAGTTCAGACGGAGCTATCTCCCTGGGCCTGAAATAGGCCGCCTTGAGGTCCAGACAGATCTTCCTTTTCTTGCACGGTCTCGGCATTCCTTGCCCCTGTTATTTATTAGCATATGCCAATAATATAAAATACTTTCCGGATTGTCAAACGATATTTTCTCCACTTAATATCCGGCCACCTTCCACAAGCCCCTAGACCTTTCTTCGGTCGCCGGTCCCGAGCCACCGGCCATCCGGACCATGGAAGCGAACCGGCCGCTAACAGTACCCCGAAATGTTCTCCCGGCGGATATTGGCTTCCGGGACCGCCAGGGACTTCAACGTATCGGCCATGTTCTTTACCATCAGCGTGGGCCCGCAGACATAGAAGATGCGTTCCTTATGGTCCGGAACCACCTCCTGGATCATGGCCGCGTCTATGAGGCCGCACCGCCCCTTCCAGCCGGCCGGGAGACGCTCCAGGCTATCGAGAGAATAAACAACCCTATAGCCCTTATCCCTGGCAGAGATCTCCTCGAAGTCATCCCGGAAAATGATATCTTCCGCCGTGCGGTTGCCGTACAAAAGGACCATGTCCATTTGCAGCCGCCGGTCGAAAGCGTACTTCCATATGCTGCGTATCGGGGTTATGCCTATCCCCCCTGCCAGGAAAGCATGTTTGCCGTGAGCCTCGTCCAGGACGAATTTGCCCATCGGGTACTTGAGCTTGGCCTTGTCCCCCACCCGCAGTCTGGATAACGCCTGGGAGAAATCACTGCCCGTCAACCTCTTGGTGAACTCTATATATCCTTTCTCGGTCGGAGAACTGGAAAAAGAAAGGTACCGCGATATCTCCGCGCCGGCGCTATTCAAAGTCACACCCAGGAACTGCCCGGCCTGGAAAAGATCCTGGCCGGACTTCATGGCCAAACGAACGCTGAGCACCTGTCCGGCCCTGCGGATAATATCTGTGACTGTTGTTTCGACCACTTCCATACGATCCCCTTTCCAATACAGTTTGCTTGAGTTCTCCGGCCAGCTAACCCGGCCTTTTGAAAACATCGGTTCCGATGATAAGGGCAATCCTGGTCCCTGGCAACAAAAAAGCCCTCGCTTTCTGTTGTCACCTGAAGTCCCAAAATGACCGCTGGCGATAACTTATTACAGCTAGCACTTATGAGTACTACTTACTTTTTTACTGATTACTGCTATGCCCGTGAAGATGGCTTGGCCCCGAGATCGATCGATCTCAGTCGAAAATGACCCCTTTAATAAATACCGGCCGGGACATACACAACATCCCCTTCCTCCAGCAAAAGTTCTTCATTCTCCCCCGAACCCTTGTGCAGGATATCTTTTACCCGGACCACGCTCCTGGTCTTGGTCCCGTCAGGATTGCTGTGCGTCACTTTTACCTCGTTGGGAGAGGCGAACTTGGAAAAGCCGCCGGCCATGGAGATCAGTTCGATCGGGGTCATGCGCCCCCGGGTAGGATAGATACCGGGCTTGTTCACTTCGCCCATGATGCTCACGACGC
>CAYTIW010000002.1:8981-135251 GCA_964438075.1 uncultured Planctomycetales bacterium | reverse complement strand
AGAACCGGAAATAAATGAAGGGGTTGTAGGTCCCGGCCACCAAAAAGGCTACCGAGACGAACAGAAGCAACAGCAGCCACAGGTCAGCTATCCAGCTGCCGAGTCCGGTCCGGTAAAAATATTTTTCCATCCGCTGGGCCAAGGGCGCGCAGAATACCGCTCCCGCCACGAAGATCAGGATGAAATGCGCCTGCAGCGTCCCGGAATAGACAAAGGTCTCCAACGCTCCGAGTCCGTTGGCTCCGGCCAGGGTCGCCAGGAATAACTTGAGTTGACTTAGGTCCTCGATGCGGAACAGTGCCCAGCCGAAGAGGACCGCCAGCGCAACATAAATATGTCCTGCCCAGGCGGGTAACTTAGCCAGAAGCTTTCCGGTAGCCAGTTTCTCCGCAACCAATATTATCCCGTAATACGATCCCCAGAGCACATAGTTCCATTTGGCTCCGTGCCAGAGCCCGGTCAGGGCCCAGATGAAAAGCAGGTTCCTGATCCATATCCCCGTCGGGACGCGATTGCCCCCCATGGGGATATAAACGTAATCCCGGAAGAACGACGTCAGGGACATGTGCCACCGCCGCCAGAAGTCCGTCACGGTCCGGGCGATATAGGGATAATTGAAGTTCTCGAGGTAATGGAACCCCAGCATGCGCCCCATGCCGATGGCCATGTCCGAATACCCGCTGAAATCATAGTAGATCTGCAGGGCGTAAGCCAGAAGGATGACCCACGCTCCGGCCATTCCGTAGTTCACGGGCGCTTGCTGCAGTAATGCATCGACCACAAAGCCCATGTTGTTGGCGATGATCACCTTTTTGGCCAGTCCCACGATGAAACGCCTCGTGCCGCTGACGAAATCGATCAGGTTCTCGTGCCGGTGGACAAGCTCAACGGCGATGGTCTGATAACGGACGATGGGCCCGGCAATGAGTTGCGGGAAACCGGCCAAATAGGCGCCCAGCATAACAAAGCTTTTCTGCGCCAGGGAACGCCCGTAATAAATGTCGGCGATGTAAGAGATGAGCTGGAAGGTATAAAAGGACACCCCGATAGGCAGCGGCAGTCCCGCCAAAGGCAGACGGGTCCCCAGCAGGGCGTTCATGTTAATGATAAAGAAATCCAGGTATTTGAAGACGCCGAGCAGCAATAAGTTTACCGTGACCCCCACGACCAAAGCGAGTTTCCGGGGCGAACCCTTGGCGCTTATCCATAAGGCGGTAAGATAATTGAAGAATACCGAGAAGATCATCACCAGCACGTAGACCGGTTCGCCCCAGGCATAGAAGATCAGCGAAAAAATGAACAGGACCCAATTCCGGTAGGCGCGGAATGGCAGGGCGAAATAGATCCCCAGGAAAACAGGGAAGAAAATAAAAAGAAAATTCAGTCCGGCAAAGATCATTTTTCCCTCAACATGTCCCAAAAGATGCATTGTTTGGATTCCAACAGCAGACATTCGCTGCCCATAAGGAACAGGACGTCGTCCACATGGTGGCTGCTCAGAAAAGCCTCCAGGCTGAAGGTTTCCATGGTGTCCCCCACATAGACCCTGACATCAATAACGTAGACGTTCGAGTAATGGGCCGTGAAATATTCCTCCATGCAGGTAGCGTAGGAGTCCACGAACAACAGCAGGTTCCTTTTTCCCGGCGAAGACGTGTAGCGGAGGAACCCGTAATTAAGGCCCCAATAAACGGCGTAATAGTTCGCGAATATGCCGTCTTTGGGGAGGTATTGTCCGTTCAGCAAGGCCTCGCGGTCATTCCGGGGGAGTTTTATATGGTCGTTGAAATAGATATCATAGGCTGGGACGGGGACATCGCGGTCCCAGAGCTCATCGAATACTCCGGCATAGAGCGCGGTCTTGGCGTAGGCTCCCCGGAAGTTTATACCGTCCACCTTGAAAAACCTGCCCGGCACCAGAGGGTCCCCGATGTCCGGTACCTTTTTACGTATGAGCTTGAGAGCCTGGACATACCCCTCCCAGGCGCCTTTGGCGTTCCAGTGGTGGTCGGAGCGGTAAAAATATTCCCGGAACTTCGGCAGATCATAACCGAAGCTGCCATAGTTTATCGAGCCCGGCAACGCAGAGCGGAATCGGCCGGTCATGCTTGGTCCGCTTAAATGGTATCTTTCTCCGGGCGACAGCTCATCATAGATAGCGGAGAACTCCGCCAGCGGGATGTGGTAAATAAAAATATTCAGCTCAGGATGCCTTTTTTGCAAAGCATGGAAGAACCCGATCTTGCTCTGCAGGGCCGCTTCCATGGGCTGGCTGTCACAGAAAGGCGCTGGGAAAAGATAAGGGTCACGGGATCGTTCGAGGAGGATCTTTTGCTCACTCTGTTCGCTCAAAGGCAACAGGGGGGAACCAGGCAATAGGAAGCGGAAAAAGGGGTCGTTAAAGAAATATTTCAGGTAGTTGTAACCCGAGAGCGTTTTTTTGGCTGAGCCGGGACCGAATATCTCCGGGGCCACATCGTATTTCCGGTCAAGGATATATCTCTTGAGCAACGCCCAATGGGATATTTTTACGCTCGGAGAGCCGGTCTCCGGCCATTGCTGCTTGTACCACCTTTTCGATACGGTCACGTACTGCGTCGGGTCCGCCTTTTCGCCGGGACTGGAAGGCCCATAAACAAAACATGCCGCCAGGTACAGGGATCTCAAGATGTAAAGATTAATAAATAACAGGAAGACGAACAAAATGAACGGCGGACGAAGTTTGATCAAGGTCGGGCTGCTTTTCATGGGCCTTGCCGGATCCGGTCCCGGCTGATCCTGGAGCCTGGTTCAACTCTTGGACAAGAAGTTAATTCCATCCCTTTTGAAATATCCAGGAATAACTCGCGTAATATATCATGAAAATATCCGGCTACAAAGTCTCGATATCGGATTATGCGCTCCGTGCTCAGAAGCGTATTTTGTAAGCGTTCGCCGGATTGATTGATCCCGGGCCATGCCTATTAATTACTTAAAAATAATCCCAACGTAACAACGGTACAGTACAATAAAGCAAAAATACTAAAAAGATCATGGCGGTCCTGATGGTTTTTCCATCGCTTCGGAAAAAGTTACCCTGGGTTCTGACATTGCTTATCCTTGCGGCAGGTATATTCTTGCGCCTTAACCGCTATCTGGCCGACCTGCCTTTCTGGGGCGACGAGGCCTGGGTAGCGGTAGACCTCGCCACACGTTCTTTCCGGGATATCTTGTTCAATAGTAACTACGATGCGTCTTTTTCTGTGCCGGCCCCCGGGTTCATGCTGACTGAGAAGGCCATGATAAGCGTCCTCGGCCTGAGCGAGACGTCCTTCCGGCTTTTCCCTTTCTTCTGTGGGGTAGCGGGTATCTTCCTTTTTAAACGGCTTTTAAAAGGCCTGGTGCGGCCGCGGGTGCTGTTGACAGCCTTGGCCTTTTTTGTCTTCTCCGATCTGTTGATCTACTATTCCTCCGAGCTGAAGCAGTATTCTTCGGACGTTTTCTTTGTACTGCTGGTCCTAGTAGCGCATTCCCGGGCCCTCAAGAGGTCCATGGATGAAAAGGGTACCACAGCGCTTCTGCTGGCAGGCGTACTTGGATTGTTGTTCTCATTGCCGATCATATTGGTCTTGTGCGGTCTGGTATTCGGGCAAACGGCCGTTTTCTACCGAAGGAAACAGCTATCGGAAATGGGAAGGTATCTGCTGGTGGGCGGACTGTGGATGGTCATTTTTACCCTTTTGTGGTGGAATTATTATTCATTCAATTATCTGCGGCCGGATGTTTTGGCATACCAAAAACCTTATTACCTCTCCTTGCCTTTAACCTTTTCGGAATGGGGGAGCTTTCTCAAAAAATTGTTCGCGGTGTTCCGCTCCCCGCTCGACCTGTCCTGGCCGGTCCTGGCCGCCTTGATAGTCACGACCGGTTGCTGGTCGCTATGGTCAAGGGACCGGGGAAGGCTGCTGCCCCTGCTATTGCCGGTCCTGTTCACCGTCGGATTATCCATGGCGGAGCGCTATCCGTTCCACGGGCGTTTCCTGGCCTTTCTGCTCCCGGTCTTCTTCATTCTGGTCGCCCAGGGGATAGAGCAGATCATAGAGGGGCCGCCCTGGCGTCTTTTAACGGGAATATTGATACTGGCGGTACTGATGTCACAACCGTTGGGCCGGTCACTAAAATATCTGGTTCCGGAGGCTGAAGCTGATATCCGCTCTTTGGTCACTTATTTACGCTCCCATCAGAAGCAGGGGGATTACATCTATTTCAATAATGATAGTCAGTGGGGGTTCCATTTTTATTACTATCTCTACGATCATCCGCGGGCAGCCGGTCGGGGACCCTTAGATATCAGACAGAGGGGCATTTTATACGAGCATCCGGTGGCGGACGATGCGCCGGGGCAGCTATTTAATTACCTTACTCCGCAGCAGGCGCGGACTGGTCGGATAGCCCGGCGGGTCTTCAGTTGGGACCGGGTAGAGGATGAGCAAGGCCAGCTCACCAGACTGCCGGGAGGCGGTCGCACTTGGATCCTGCTGTCGCAGGTGTCCCCGGAAAAAAAGAAAGCCTTTTTGGGGTGCTTCGATGCCTTCGGTCAGAAACTGGACCAGGTGAACAGTACCAACGCCGCACTTTACCTGTACGACCTGAAGTAGATATTTTTCGGGAGAGCCTGGATGTTCCTGATAAACTGGCTGGCTTTTTTTTTACTCTGGGCCGTTATGTTCCGCTGCGGGATGGGGCTGCGCGCGGCTTTCCTGGCCGCCCAGGCCGTGAACGGTGCTTTGATCGTTGCGGCGACCGAGGGCTTGAGCGCCTTCCACGCACTGTCCTGGGGGCCGCTGACGGTCTTCTGGTCCCTGATCTGCCTGATGAATCTGGTTTGTCTGCATCTTCTTCGACGGCGTCCCAAGGCAGTTCGTGTTTTTGTGCCTTTCACTTTTTTGGATAAGATCATCCTTGTTGCGGTAGGGATCATCACAGCCGTTACCGGAGTTGTCGCTTTAATTTCTCCGCCCAACAATTATGATTCCATGATCTACCACATGGCACGCGTGGCGCACTGGGCCCATAACGGCACTGTCGCTAACTACCCGACACATACCCTTTTGCAACTGGTGATACCTCCTTTCAGCGCATACGCCATATTGCAGACATATATTTTGAGCGGTTCGGACCGGCTGGCCAACCTGGTACAGTGGAACAGCCTGGTGGCCTCGCTGGTCGGGGTGTCGTTGGCGGCCGAGATACTGGGAGGGACGCGCCGAGCTCAGCTTATAGCGGTCCTTTTCGCCGCCACCTTGCCGATGTCGATACTGCAGGCCTCCAGTACCCAGAACGATCTTGTCGCCACCATGTGGTCGGCGTGCACGACGGTGTTCGCCTTGCTGATGATAACCACTGGGGGCAGGCGCTGGGGTCTTTTGTGCGCCCTGAGCCTGGGTCTGGCGGCTTTTACAAAGGGCACCGCTCTGATCATCAGCGTTCCTTTCTTGATCTGGGCTTTCCTGAAGATGAGGTGGGGTGCTGGACACAAGATCGCCTGGTTATTATTGCTGATATTCACTACGGCAACCTTGAACGCTGGCTTTCTGCAAAGATTAAAGGAACTGCATCCCGATCCGTTCCAGGCCATGCAGTTGGGAGGCTCGGCGGTGGTTGAACATATCGATTGGAGGGGCCTGATATCTAATGCGGTCCGCGGAATGGCCACGGCTTTGTCCGCCCCGTCCTTGGATTGGGACCGTTTTTTGCTCAGATCGGTGGAACTGGTCCACCAGTGGATCGGGATCAGTGCCAGCTCGCCAGGTTATTCCGTGCCCGGTTCGCCTTTTTCTCTCTGGTATCATGTGCCTGTCCTGGAGGATTTTGTCTCCAGCTGGCTCCATTCGGTCATTTATCTTCAGATCATGCTTTATCTGTTGATCCTGGGCTTTATTGGAAATTCTCCAATATGCCGTCGTCCTGCTTATGCCAGCGCTTCCAGGGACTCCGTATCCTGGAAGGACAGCCCTGTGTTCTGGCAGTTCGTGGGTACCTTCCTCGCCGCGTTCGTTCTCTTTTGCTCCCTGGTTAAGTGGCAGCCCTGGATCACCCGGTTCCAGCTGCCTTTCTTTGTGCTGTTCTCGGCGGTGGCAGGGGTCGTGCTGGAAAGACTCTTCGTTCGTTCCTGGTTGCCGTTGTTGACGGGGGCCTGCCTCTTCACGGCCTCACTGTCACCGCTTTTTTTAAACCCCCAACGGCCGTTATTCCCTTACGGCGCTCTCTCCAGGACATACATGGCGTCGACCGTTCCGCGCGGAGGGGAGATATTCGACTGGTTAAAGCGCAACGGCTTCTTTCAGCAAGAGACCTCTGGTGGCGCTTATCTGGGCAACTTTGATGACGCCGACTGGGAGAGTTTAAGGCAGGCCTATCCTGACGAGTACAACCAGGCCCGGTCCGTTTTGAGAAGGGCGGCGTCGTGTTCCCGCGGGATTTTTTCCGTCCCGCGCGAAGAACTTCTATTCGGAAGGTTCGGTAAGCTATGCCGCGATGAATACACCCGGAACTTCAAATTCATGAGGGAACAATTGCAGAGCGCCCCGGAATGCCGTGATATAGGCTTCATCGCCGGGCCGTTGAAATACGAGTACCCATTCTGGGCCCTTTTGAACACCAACAGGAAAAAGATCCGTATCGAGCATATCCTGGTCAACAATGAGTCGGGGAATATGGATCACTCCCGCGGCCGCCCTGAGCCCTGCATGATAATCCTGGAAGGTGAGGGCGGCGAGACCATGCAATATGAAGGCCGGATATATCGCCGCTCGGCCGCCGGACCGTTCCTGGTATATGTTGATCCCGGCATCGCGCCTTTGCAGGGCTTTAAGAATGCTCCCGGGGGCCGGTAACGTTCATGCCATCCAGATAAAAGATCAGCCGGAAAAGCTTATTTTTTAACGCCAAATCCCTGACATTTTGCTAAACTCAGGCGTCGAAATGATGAATGATCACCTTGGACGCGAGGAGGCGTCGGAATGGTCCTGATCTCCTGGCTGGCTTTCTTCTCTATATGGGGGGTGATGCTCCGCTTCAAAATGGGCTGGCGCGTTTCCTTCCTGGCGGCCCACGTCGTTAACGGTACGCTTATTCTGCTGGTAACGGAGGGACTGAGTGTCTTCCAATCTCTGACCCTGTGGCCGCTGGCGTCGTTCTGGGCGGTCATTTTTATTTTCAATATGGCACTGGTCCACCGCCATAAGGCGGGACGGCCGGTCCTCAAGCTCGAACCGCTGGATAGGCTGGTGCTCGTTGCGGTGGCATTGATCGTAACGGTGACCGGAATAATAGCGCTCATCTCTCCTCCCAATAACTACGACTCGTTGATCTACCACATGACCCGGGTCGCGCACTGGGCCCACAACGGTACTGTTGCCAATTATCCGACGCATAATTTCAAGCAGCTGGTCATACAGCCCTTCAGCGAATATGCCATCCTGCAAAGTTATATCTTGAGCGGTTCGGATTATTTCTCCAACCTGGTGCAATGGAACAGCATGATCGCCTCGCTGGTCGGGGTATCGCTGATCGCCGGCCTCCTGGGCGGATCCCAGCGGGTACAGCTGTTCGCCGCGCTGTTCGCCGCCACCATACCGATGGGCGTCCTGCAGGCTTCCAGCACGCAAAACGATTATGTGGCCACGATGTGGGCCGTATGCACGACGGTCTTCGCCCTGCTCCTGGTGAGGACCGGCCGTTGGAGATGGGGGGTCCTGTGCGGCCTGAGCCTGGGGCTGGCGTCCATAACCAAGGGGGTCGCCGTCACTCTGGGATTGCCTCTGGTGGTCTGGGCCGTTTGGACCGTGCAGTGGAAAGCCGGCCGAAAGCTCCTCCTGGGGTTGGGGATGATGATCACGGTCCTGGCGATGAACGCGGCTTTCTTCGATCGGCTGACGGAACTTGACCCGAACCCTTTTGAAGCCATGAAGAGCGGCCAGGCCATGGTCGAAAGCGTGAATATCCGGGGCCTGGTATCGATCGCCGTGCGCGGGGTGGCAACGGAACTGGCCTTGCCGTCAGCTACCTGGAACAGCTGGCTGCTCAAGGCGGTGGAGGCCGTCCACCGGTGGCTGGGCGTGGACGTGAACGATGCCCGTTTTACCGTTCCCGGCGGGCCTTTCCAGTTATGGGATTATGCGCCGGTGATGGAGGACCTGGTCACGAACCCGCTGCATTCGATCATTTATCTATGGGTGCTGGTCTATATGATCTCCGTTGCGTCCCGGAAGTTCTTTTCACGCCCAGCGGTCATCGCAACGGAAGGTGACAGGATTTTGCGGGCTTATCTGGTGCTTTTAGCGGCGTCGGTGCTGCTGTTCTGTGCCTTTACCAAATGGCAGGCCTGGATAACCCGGTTCCACCTGCCTTTCTACGTCCTGTTCGCGGCGGTGGCGTCGATCGTGCTCGACCAAACCGCCAAGCGCAGCTGGCCGCTGATTCTGGCGGGGACCTTGCTGTTCGCGGCGGCCATGGTCCCTTTATTTTATAATCAGCAACGCTCCATATTGCCATCGGGAGCTATTACCAGGAACGGGTTGGAAAAAGTCGTGCCGCGCGGCGGCGAGGTTTTCGACTGGATGATGAGGAACGGTTATTTCCGGGAAAAGGCCGGGACTTCGGCCTACCTCAACGCAATAAACCGCCCGATGCGGGACCGCCTCCAACAGGCCTTTCCTGTCGAGTACGAAGAGGTCTGGCCGGTGCTCAGCGAGGACACGCCTTCATTTTCCGGCGGGCTCTTTCACACCTCCCAGGAAGAGCTGGTCCTCGGCCGCTTCGGCAAGGTCATCCGCGACGACGCAAAAAAGAATATCGATTTTATCCGACGCCAAGTTGAACGGTCCCCTCAGTGCCGGGACATCGGCTATCTCGGCGGGGTGATCGAATATCCTTTATGGTCCCTCCTGAATACGAATGACCGTCCGGTCCGGATCGAACATGTCCTGGTCGATAATACCTCCCGGGCCATCCCTTATCCGCGCGGTGAGCCGGAGCCTTGCCTGCTCTTGAAAGAAGGCGGCGACGGGCCGGACGCGGTGATCTATAAAGGCCGGGAGTTCCGGCGTTCCTACTCGGGTCCCTGGCAAGTCTATCTGGCCCCGCAGGCCGAAAAATGATCATTCCCGAATGAACAAAGGATCAATCGGTGGCCCTGTTGACAGCCTCTAAAAATGCTTTTTCACGATAAAAGAAAAGTTGCATTTCCGTCCCATTGCTATTAAAGTGCTTTTGCCTTTTCACTGTTATTTACAATGGGGAGCTAACTATGGAATGTCTCAAAGAGCGAAACCTTCAGGGTTGCACTTGCAGTTATCCGGGCTGCTCGCGCAAGGGGCTTTGCTGCGAATGCGTCATGTACCACCGGGCCAAGGGGGCGATCCCGGGCTGTTTTTTCCCTCCCGACGGCGAGAAGACCTATGACCGCAGCGTGGCTAATTTTATCAAGTATTGGAAGAAATAAGGACCGGCCCGGCCGGCGCGCATAAAGGCATGTCCAGACATTCGAAAGTGGAATATTGGAACAAGAAACAAGGCAAAGGCGCTTCCGTCAGTGCCACGGCGCGTCATTCCTCCATAAAGGATGGAAAACCGCTCCCTAACCCCGCCCCCAAGCTGACCGGAGCCGCCGATTTCCTGCGCAAGCTCAAGCTCGAGGTCCGACGGTCCGTATGAAGTCAAGGTTTGACATCCGGCCGGCCCGTTGTTAGAATCGCGGTATTATGGATCTTACAGACAAAAATATCGTGTTGATCGGTTTTATGGCCTCCGGCAAGACCCTGAGCTCGCAGGAGCTGGCACGCCGTTTGGGCCGCGAACGGGTCTCGACCGACGAGTTGGTCGAGAAGCGTGAAGGCCGCCGCATAAGCGATATCTTTGCCCGGTCCGGGGAACCTTATTTCCGCCGGCTGGAGCGAGAGGTCGTCCTTGAATGCTCGGCCCGCCGGGGACTGGTGATAGACTGCGGCGGAGGAGTGGCCGCCGACCCGCAGAACATGCAGGCCCTCAAAGGTACCGGCGTGTCGTTCTACCTGTACGCCACGCCGGAGAGCATTTATCGTCGGACCAAAGGGAAGACAGACCGCCCGCTTCTGAACGTGGCCGACCCTTTGGGAAAAATACAACAACTGCTGGCCCAGCGCGACCCCCATTACCGTCAGGCCGACTTCGTCGTTGATTCGAACGAAGACAACATCGGTAAGGTGGTCGATGAAATCCTCAATATCCTCCAAGGCACTGCCCGCAATCCAGGAACGTGACGCGCTGCGGGCCCTCAATGCGGTGGCCGGTTTCGGCAACCGCCGCATATCAAGGTTGATCGAACATCTCGGCTCCGCCGCCGCGGCATTCTCAGCCCCCTGCGACGAAGTGTCCCGGATCGCCGGGATACCGTTAGCCGCTGCGCTCAACCTCAAGCATTTCCCGGTCGATGAATTCCTGGAAAGTGACAACCGGGCCCTGGCTGCGAACAAGGCCAGGGTGGTCACTCTGCAGGATAAGGAATACCCGCCACAACTCCTCACGATCCCGGACGCGCCAGTGGTCATCTATGTTGTCGGTGAATTACCGGCCCCGGAGGACGTATGTGTGGCTATCGTCGGCTCCCGGCGTCCGACCCTCTACGGTCTGGAGGTGGCTGAGCGTTTTGCCATGTCCTTGGCTGAACGGGGGGTGATCGTTATTTCCGGATTAGCCAAGGGGATCGATGGGGCAGTTCACCGCGGAGCCCTCAAGGCTAAGGGAAGGACCTTGGGCATTCTAGGTTGCGGCCTGGATATAATCTATCCTCCAGATAACGTTGAACTGTACAATGAATTGCGTGGGCCTAAAGATCATAACGGAGGTTGCGGCATCGTTTCGGAATTCCCATTCGGCACCTTGCCAGCGCCTTTCAATTTCCCTCGGCGTAACCGCATAGTAAGCGGAATGTCCCTGGGGGTATTGGTGGTGGAGGCCAATATCAAAAGCGGCGCCTTGATAACGGCCTCTTTCGCGGCCGAACAGGGTCGGGAAGTTTTTGCCGTCCCGGGACGTGTTGACAGTCCGCTTTCAACCGGCCCCCACGCCCTGATAAGACAAGGCGCCAAGTTGACGATATCGGTCGAGGACATCCTGGAAGAATTACCGGTCCAGGTGGGCAACGTACCGGAGAAGGCGCCCGGGATTTCGAGGACGACGGAGGAGCCGGATGGGATGGACCCGGACGAAAAGTTGGTCTGGTCGCTCATAAAAGAAGGCCAAATGAACATCGAGGAGCTGGAAGAGCGGACCGGCCGGCCTCCGGCCATGCTGATGGGGCCGTTACTGTCCCTGCAGATCAAACGGATGGTCAGGGAACTTCCTGGGAAATCATATGTTCCAAACCAAAAAGGATGTTGGGAAAAAGGGCCATCGTAGCGCTGCCAGTCGGGAATCGGCTCGTATCTGCATGTCTGGCTGAAATTTCTGGAAAATATGTTGGCATTCTTGGTCGGGAATGTGTTATGTTTATTCACGAATTGTCCCAGTTTTTTCTTTTTGCGCCTGAACCGCAAAGAATGGGAAGGGATCAATTAGGAGATCACCGCTTATCTGCGGGAACTTTCCTGCTGTGACGGAACAGTGCCTGCAGAATATGAGCTGCGAGCCGAAATTATGTCAAAGTCACTAGTTATTGTAGAATCCCCGGCCAAAGTCAAGACCATCAACAAGATACTTGGCGCCAAGTTCAAAGTCACCTCTTCCATGGGCCACTTGATAGACCTGCCGAAGTCCACCTTAGGGGTGGAGATCGAAAAGGATTTTGAGCCCAAGTTCATCGTTGTCCGTAACAAGCAAAAGACCCTCACCAAACTGAAAAAAGAAGCGGCCGGCAAGACCGAGATCTATTTCGCGACCGACCCGGACCGCGAGGGTGAGGCCATCGGCTGGAACCTGGTGCCGCACCTCTCCAAGGACGGGGCCAAGATCTACCGCGTTGTTTTTCACGAGATCACCCGGGAGGCCGTGCTGAGGGCCTTTAAAGAAAAACACGATTTCGATCCCAACAAGATCAACGCCCAGAATGCCCGTCGTATACTCGACCGTATCGTCGGTTATCTCATCAGCCCGGTCCTCTGGAAAAAGGTCGGCAGCCGTCTAAGCGCCGGGAGGGTCCAGTCGGTCGCGCTCAGGCTTATCGTGGAACGCGAAGGAGCGATACAGAAATTCGTCCCTGAGGAATACTGGAGCATAACAGTGCGCCTGCAAAAGGAAGGCGTGGCGGGGACGCTGGAGGCGCAGCTGGAGAAGATCGACGGCGAAAAAAAAGAATTGAACAAGGAAGCAGAAGCGCGGTCCATCGCAGAGGAATTAAGTACCAAGCTTTTCAGGGTCTCAGCGGTAACCACCAGAGAGGTCCGCCGCAATGCGCTGCCGCCGTTCATAACCAGCACCTTGCAACAGGATGCTTTTTCCAAACTGGGCTTTAACGCCCAGCGGACCATGATGGTGGCGCAGGAATTATATGAAGGTATCGAGACCGGGGAAGAGGACGCGGTCGGTCTCATCACCTACATGCGCACTGATTCGGTGAACATCGCCAACGAGGCCATTGAAAAGGTCCGCTCTTACATCGAAAAGAACCACGGCAAGGATTACCTGCCTGATGAACCCAACAAGTTCAAGTCCAAAAAGTTGGCCCAAGAGGCGCACGAAGCTATCCGGCCGACAGATGTCTTCCGCAGTCCGGACAAGGTCAGGCAATATCTGACGGAAGACCAGTTCAAGCTGTATGAATTGATATGGAAACGTTTCATCAGCTGCCAGATGGCTCCGGCGGTATTCGAGAACAAGAAAGTGGAGATAACCGCCGGCCGGTTCCAGTTCGGGGCGTCCGGCTCGACCCTGTTGTTCCCCGGGTGTTTGTCGGTCTACCAGTCCAACGGGGATGAGGACGGCAAACAGGACCTCTCGCCGTACCTTAAGGACGATATCCTGCAGATGGTGGAAGTAAGGCCTAACCAGCATTTTACCAAACCCCCGCCCAGGTACTCTGAAGCGTCACTCGTCAAGGCACTGGAAGAGGACGGCATCGGACGGCCCAGCACCTATGCCTCTATCATACAGACACTGGTCTACCGAAATTATGTAACCCGCGACCGGGGCTATTTCACCCCGACCCAGTTAGGGATAATAATTTGTGACCTGCTTGTTGCAAGCTTCCCGAAGATCATGGACGTCGGTTTTACGGCGACCATGGAGGAAAGCCTCGATCTGGTGGAAGAAGGGGAGTTGGACCAGGTAAAACTGCTGAAAGATTTTTACGGCCCCTTCCGCGAGGAACTGGACCGCGCCATGGCGACCCTGGAGCGGACCAACATCACCATCGATAAAAAATGCCCGCTCTGCGGCAGTTCTACTCTGACCGTTAAATGGGGCAGGAACGGACGGTTCCTCAGCTGTTCCGATTTCCCCCGGTGTAAACATGCCGAGCCTTATCCTACCGGTGTGAAATGCCCGGAGCAGGGTTGCGAGGGCGAGTTGGTGGAGCGCCGCAACCGCCGCGGTGGGGTATTCTACGGCTGCAGCCGTTATCCCAATTGCAAATTTATAGCCAACAAGCTTCCATCGGATAAGCCCAAAGAAACTTAGAAAGGAAGGCACGTATGATGAAAAGTGTCCGGAAGATCGATGTCCTTTCACTCGCCAAAACAGTCCTGCTGGTTTATGGTTTCTTTTCCCTGATCTTTTTCCCCTTATATGCTTTGAAGACAATAGTATTTCCTACTAAGCAGGATCCTTCGGTCGGCCTTATCATGTTCATGATGGTACTGTATCCGCTCATGGTTGCGTTTGTCGCCGCCTGTATGGCTTGGGTCTATAATCTTTGCGCGACCTGGACCGGCGGGATAAAAATAGAACTAAGCGACAATTGATTATTCATCGATCGATCAAATAAATCCAGCGAGTATGATCGTTTTTATTGCTCTCCTTGGGGATAGATTCTCGACCGGGTCTATCCCCCTTTTTCTTTTAACTTTCTCTTTTATATATAATTATAGTAGTTATATTATAGATTGATTTCAGGCTAGGAAAATGTGGTAATATGAATCAACATATCTCCAAATTCCTTGATCACCTAAATATCGAGAAGAATTATTCTGAACACACTATACTGAACTACCAGAACGACCTCGAAGAGTTCTTTGAATTCTTGGGCAACGACAATGTCGCTTCCGTCGAATATACGACCCTGCGCCGTTTTTTGGCGGAACTAAAGGCTAAACAGCTCAGATCACGCAGCGTGGCGAGAAAACTGTCCTCTTTGCGGTCTTTCTTCCGTTTCCTTCAGCGCGAAGGCTTGGTGCAAAAGAACCCGGCGGCACTGGTCCTTACCCCCAAACTTGACAAGACGCTGCCGCATTTTATGACCGAGGCCGAGGCGGTCAAGCTGGTGGAAGCGCCGGAAGACAGTGCGGCCGAAGGCCTGCGCGACCGGGCTATATTCGAGACGTTGTATTCCACCGGTATCCGGGTGAGCGAGTTGGTGGGCTTGGATGTGGAGGATGTTGACCTGATCGGCAATATGATCAAGGTTTACGGGAAAGGCAAGAAAGAGCGGGTAGTCCCCATCGGTGACAAGGCCTGTGAAGCTATCGGGGCTTATCTGGACGCCCGCAATAAGAAGGCCGAAGCGCTTTTCCTGAACCGAACGGGCGGGCGGATCACTGACCGCAGCATCCGAAATATTATAAATAAACATATAAAGAGGGCGGCCCTGGAGCAAAAAGTCAATCCGCATATGTTCAGGCACTCCTTCGCCACTCATCTATTGGACCATGGCGCAGACCTGCGATCCGTGCAGGAACTGCTGGGTCATGTGAATCTGTCCACCACCCAGATCTATACACATTTGACCATGGACAAGCTTAAAAGCGTTTACGATAAGGCTCATCCGAGGGCTTGACGGTCTGACCATGCACTTATTATTTGATGTGATATTCCTTGTTTACATGATCTGTTACTTGCCGGTCCTGTTCCTGCGCGGCAAATGGCATGACGGGATGATGACGCGTTTGGGTTTTATACCGGCCGAAGTGCGGAAACAGCTGACCGGCCGGCGCAATATATGGTTACACGCGGTCAGCGTAGGCGAGGTGGCTGCGATAGACGGACTTATCCGGCAGCTAAGGACCAAGCTGCCCGACCGGCAGATCGTTCTTTCGGTCACCACGCAGACCGGATATTCGCTGGCCCAGAGGAATTACCAGGGGCTGGCGGTGGTCATATGGTCTCCGCTGGATCTGAGCCCGGTTGTCCGTGATTTTGTTTCCGCCATCCGGCCCGAAATTTATATAGCAGCGGAGACCGAGCTGTGGCCGAACCTTTTCACGCGGCTGGCGGAGGAAAAAGTTAAGATCCTGATCGTGAACGGCCGCATATCCGATGAGGCTTTTCCCCGGTACCGTTTGGTAAGTTTACTGCTGAGGACAGTATTGTCCAAGGTCAGCGCGTTCTGCGTGCAAAGCGAACTGGATGCGAAGAAGATGATCCGGCTGGGCGCTCCGGCCGAACGGGTGCAGAACGTCGGCAACATCAAATTCGATATTATCCCAGCTGTCCCGGCAACATCGGTCCAGGATCTGGGGCTGGAGCAAGGCCGCATGGTCTGGGTGGCAGGCAGCACGCACGCCGGCGAAGAAGATATCGTGGTCGACATTTACAAAAGTCTTCGCGCAGGCTTCCCGGAATTAAGGCTGGTCATTGCGCCACGGCATCCGGAGCGGGCCCCGGGGATCGTTCAGTCCATCAGGGACAACGGCCTGGAGCCGGTACTTTTTTCTTCCTCCCGGCGAACGACGATCGGTCCCGAGCAGGTCATGGTCGTGGACACGATCGGACAGCTGTTGCGGTTCTACTCTGCGGCTGCGGTGGTTTTTGTCGGGAAAAGCCTGACGGTAAAAGGCGGACACAATATCATCGAGCCGGCCGTCTTAGGTAAACCCATTTTGATAGGCCCTTACATGCATAACTTCATGGAGATCACCCGGGTGTTCCTGAACGGCCAGGCGGTAATACAGGTCCGTGACGCAGCTGGCCTTAAACAGGAGGTGTCACGTTTATTATCCTCTACGGAAGAACGTGTTAAGCTCGGAGAGAGAGCCAGGGCGGTCGTCCAGCAGAACCAGGGAGCGATGGAAAGGACCATCGCTATTATCTTAAGCACTTGCGGGATGAAGTCATGACCGGTCTTCTTCACGATGTCATCACTGGCAGAAAAAGAGGTTTAGCCGCTGCGGCCTTAAAACTGGTTCTCTCGCCGTTCTGCCTGTTGTATATTATCGGAGTATCTGTCGCCCGCTGGGGATACTCCCATGGTTTGGTCAGATCCTATGCCTTGGGGAAACCTGTCATCAGCATCGGGAATATTACTGCCGGGGGGACCGGCAAGACTCCTTTTTCGGTCTACCTGGCTAAAAAGATAATTCTATCAGGGAAACGGCCGGCGATCCTGATGCGCGGGTACATGTCCTGTGGCGGCGCCGTTAGCGATGAAGAGCAGATGGTCAAGGATCAACTGGCCGGTATTATCGTCAGAGCTTCCCCGGACCGCGTGCGGTCCGCCCAAGAGTCGCTGGAAAAAGACCGGCCGGACATTTTTATACTGGATGACGGGTTCCAGCATTGGAAAATACGCCGCGACCTGGAGATCGTGCTGGTCGATGCCATCAATCCTTTCGGTAACGGCTGGCCGCTGCCGCTGGGGCTGCTGCGTGAACCAAAATCCAGCCTCAAACGAGCGGATATTTTTGTGATCACGCGGGCCGACCTGGCCCCGGACCGCGCGCGGGAGCTGGGCCGGGAACTGGGCATTATTAGACCGCAGGCCGTAATTGCTGAAACAGCCCACGTCCCCGTAGGCACAGAAGAGCCCCTGCTCGGGAAGGATTTCGGGCAGTCCCCGGACTTGGCATCCGTGCGGGGGCGGATCTGCGCCTGTTCGGCGATCGGTTCTCCGGAAGGCTTTGCGTCCACCCTCGAAAACCTTGGCGCCGAGATCATGCACCATGATATTTTCAGGGACCATCACGTTTACACTGCTGATGACGTTCGCAGGCTGGTCGCTGTCTGCCGTTCGAAAAAAGTAGATAGGTTAGTGACTACGCAGAAAGATGTTGTTAAACTGATTGCCTTTAAAGAACTATTCTGCGATATACGTCTTATTGCCTTGGTTATTACCATAAAAGTCCTGAAAGGGGAGAATGAAATCAGCTCACGCCTCAATAGCTTACTACATTCTTAAGTGGTTTGCGGCTTTTGTGCGGGCCATACCAAAGGGTGCAGCCTTGTTCATTGGCCAGAGGATCGGCGACTTTGCCTACATGTCGGTCAAAAACCGTCGCAAGGCTTACCGGAACCTGCGCCTGGCTTTCGGAGGGAAGAAAAAGCCGGAAGAGATCAGGAGCATATTGAAGCAATTTTACCGCTCCTACGGCATGAATATCATCGAGCTGGCCTGGTTGCCGCGCATCGCCAAGGAGGGCATACACGACTACGTTACCGTGGACGGCCGCGAAAAACTGGACGAAGCCGTCCGGCGCGGAAAAGGGGTCATATTCCTCTCCATGCATTCCGGCAACTGGGAGCTGGCCAACCTTGTCGGAAGCATGTGCGGCCATCCTTACAACATGGTCGCAAATGACATGTCGCATCTGCATAAATTGGCTGACCTCATCAATGATCTGAGGCAGTGCGGCGGGGCGCGCATCATAAACCCTGGTATCGGCGGACGCGATATAATCAAATGTCTCCACCGTAATGAGATCGTGACCCTGGTGGCCGACCAAGGCGGCCGGGATGGGATGGTGGTCCCTTTCTTCGGGCGCGAATCATCGATGTCGACCGGGGCTATACGTCTGGCGCTCAAGTACGACGTGTCGATCATACTGGTCGATATATACCGTGTGCACGGGTGGAGACACCGGCTGACCACACATCTCTTCACTCCCGTAAAGACCGGCGACCAGGAGCGGGACGTGTTTTTCAACTTAAGCAGTCTGGCGTCGCAATACGAACGATGGATATCAGACCATCCGCATGAATACATCTGGCTATATAAGACCTGGAAATATTCAAAGGTCCGCGTGGTGGTCATATTGGACGACGGGAGGACCGGTCATCTGCGCCAGTCCGAGAGCGCGGCCCAGTCCCTGGAACAGTTGTTAAGGGACAAAGGGTACGAGCCTAAACGAATGACCGTATCGGTCCGGTATCGCTCCAACCTGCATGCCGCGCTCTACGGTTTTCTGGCCGGCGGAGGGTTCTTTCCGGAAAGCTGCACGCTGGATGTGCTCAAGTACTTCCTGGAGCGGCCTTTTTATGAGCAGCTTTTTTCCATCACCCCGGATTTTGTCATCTCGGCAGGCGCAAAGGCCGCCCCGCTGAACTACCTGTATTCCAGGGAAAATATGGCCAAGAGCGTTGCCATACTGAGGCCCGGGTCAGTGCCAGTGCGCGAGTTTTCTCTGGTGGTCATGCCGCGGCATGATTTTAACCCCGAGCAAAACATCCCGGCCAACGTGGTCATGACCCACGTGGCGCCTAATCTGATCGGCCCCAATTACCTCGAAGAGAACGTCCGCGGGCTGCTGAACCGCTATTCGCATCTCAAGATGAACCTGAGGAATAAAATGGGGTTATTGATAGGCGGAGATACCAAGGGGATCATCTTGTCTCCTCAACAGGTCAGGGTGATCGTGCATCAGCTTAAAGGGACCGCGGAGCAGTTCAACCTGGACATAATTGTTTCCACTTCGCGCCGCACTTCGGCAGAAGTCGAACAGGTCCTGATAAGCGAATTTAGGGATTATGAACGCTGCGCCCTGCTTATTATAGCCAATAACGTCAACATACCGGAAGCGGTAGGAGGCATACTCGGGCTGTCTTCCATCGTTATAGTTTCAGGTGACAGTATTTCGATGGTATCTGAGGCGGCTTCATCGGGGAAAAAGGTGGTCGTTTTTCCGGTCGACGGCGAAGACATGAAACCTTTGGAAAATAAATATTCCCGTTTTATAGACGATTTAAGCCAGAACGGTTACATCGCTTGTGCTGAGACCAAGTCTATGGGCGCGGTGGTGAGCGCAGTTTTAAAGAATAAACTCCCGACCCGGCCGGTCAACGATAACGCCGCTATCGCGTCGGCGCTGGAGAAGATCATCCAATGAAAATACTGCAGATATTGCCTGAGCTTAACGTGGGGGGGGTAGAACGCGGAACGGTCGACCTGGCACGTTATCTGGCCACCCTGGGCCACCGTTCCGTGGTAGTCTCTAACGGCGGGGCCCTGGTCCCGGTGCTGGAATCGCAGGGTTCCAAGCACTACCAGCTCCCTGTTCATCGAAAGAACATATTCACCGCCTTGAACTGCGTCAAGGAACTGGAACGCATAATACGCGATGAAGAGATCGATATCGTTCACGCCCGGTCCCGGGTCCCGGCCTGGATCGGTTATCTTGCCACCCGCAAGAGCAACGCGGAATTTGTCACCACCTGCCACGGCTATTATTCGACCAATCCGTTAAGCCGGGTCATGGGCTGGGGCAAAATAGTCATCGTGATCAGCGAGATAATCGGGCGGCATATGATCGACCATTTCGGGGTGCAGCCAGAGAATATACGCCTGATACACCGCAGCGTTGACCTGGACAAGTTCCCTTTGAGAGAACGCCGTTCCGGACAATCTTCCTTTACGGTCTACATGATCGGCCGCATCACGCCCCTGAAGGGGCATGTCTATTTCCTTAAGGCCATGGCCAAGGTCATCCGACAGCGTCCTTATATCCGGGTCAGGGTCGTGGGCGATGCTCCTGAGGGAAAAGCGGCATATAAGGACAGCATCCTCCTTTTGACCAAAAGGCTTGGCATCGAGGACAAGGTCGAGTTCCTGGGGAACCGCAGTGATATCCCTCAGCTCTTGCAAAAAGCGGACGTGCTGGTCCTTTCAACTGTGACCCAGGAGGCTTTCGGGCGCGTCCTCATCGAAGCCCAAGCGGTCGGCGTGCCAGTGGTGGCCACGAAAGTCGGCGGGGTCATGGAGATCGTCGAACACGAGAAGACCGGCCTGCTCGTGCTGCCCAAGGACCCGGACGGGATCGCCGGCGCTGTTTTGCGCATCATGAACGAGACTAAGCTGGTAGATGAGATGGTGCAGGAAGCACGGCGCAGGGTGGAGGAGCGTTATACGCTCGAGCGCATGGCCTCCAAGACCATCGCGGTCTATGAAGAATTACGTCGCTCGATGAACATCTTGGTCATCAAGCTCAGCGCGGTGGGCGACATCATCCTGGCCAGTGCATCCTTCAAAGCGCTCCGCGAACGTTTCCCTTCAGCGCGTATCTGTTGCCTGGTCGGGCGTGAAGGGCTGGCACTCCTTCAGGGGTGCCCTTACCTTGACGACATAATCGTCTACGACCATAAAGGCAGGCATAAGGGGTTGATCGGCTTCTGGGAGACCTTGGAGAAGCTCCGGCATTACCGCTTCGACAAGATAATAGATTTCCAGAACAACCACCGTAGTCATATGCTGGCTTTTTTATGCCAGCCGCGGTCCAGCTATGGTTACAATAACAGCAAGTCCGGATTTCTGTTGACTGACGGCATCGCGGATGACCAGCCGGACTTGCCGCCGGTACAGCACCAGTTCCGCCTTTTGGAGAGAATAGGGATAAGATACGACGATAGTATCCGGCTGGAATTCTGGCCGCGCAAAGACGATTTCGAATATGCCAAGGAGCTTTTGCATTCCGAGTGGATCGATGAGAAATCGCATGTGATAGTAGGGTTCAATATAGCGGCGTCCGAGCGCTGGCAGACCAAAAACTGGCCCATAGCTCATCTGGCCAAATTGTGTGATATGCTCGCTGCGGAAGGGATAAGGGTGGTGATCACGGGAATGGACAAGGACCGCGAGCTTGTAAGAAGCCTTTCCTTGTCGGTCAGATCCAAGCCGGCCATACTCGTCGGCAAGACCAATATCCTTCAGTTAGGCGCGCTGCTCAGTTTCTTCCGGTGCTATATCACCTCTGATTCGGCCCCTCTGCATATTGCGGCGGCCATGAACTGCCCGGTCATAGCCTTGTTCGGGCCTACCCGGCCGGAGCGACATGTGCCCCCTTCTCAGGAGCTGAAGGTCGTCAAAAAAACCTTGGAGTGCAGCGGCTGTTATAAACCACATTGCCTTGTTCATAAGCAAGCCTGCATGACCGGCATAACTCCGGAAGAAATATTCAGCGAGGTCATGAATAGTCTGAAATTGGTCAAGGCATAGTGCCACTATCTATAGACGACAGGCCTGTATTTGCCGTGTACACAAAAGATAGGCATGCCTAGGTCGACAATGATATGAGAATACTTCTCTTAGCCAATCATTTGGATACCGGTGGGATATCCTCGTACCTGATGACCTTGTCGCACGGGCTGGTCAATAGTGGCCATCGGGTGGTCATTGCGGCCGCTGGCGGAAGTATGGTTGAGGCGTTCAAGGCGCACGGTATCAGGCATTACAAGGTACACCTGCGCATGAAGAGCGAGATCAATCCCTTGCTTTTCCTCAACCTCCCGCGCCTGCTGGCCCTGCTCAAGGACGAAAATATCCAAGTCATGCATGCCCAGACACGAGTCACATCCATGCTGGCCTCCGGCCTGTCGCGACTCAGCGGTATACCGTATGTCACCACCTGCCACGGTTATTTCACGCCGCATTTGGGACGGCGTCTGGTCCCGCTGTGGGGCGAAAAGGTGATCGCCATAAGCCGCCCGGTGGTGGAGCATTTAACACAGGATATGGGCGTGCGACCGGATAAGATCGAACTCGTGCCCAACGGAATAAACCTCAACGCCTTCCGTCCGGTCTCGGACTTTGAGCGGATGGCCTTGCGCCAAAAGTGGGGGCTTTCGGATGAGCCTGTGGTGGGCATGATCGCCCGCCTCTCGGATGTTAAAGGGCATTCTTATCTGATCGACGCGATGGTAGATGTCAGAAGGGGATATCCCCGAGTCAAATGCCTGATATTCGGTGACGGCCCGCTAGAAAATGAATTGAAGAAAAAGGTGCTGGCGGACGGTTTGACGGACACGGTGCGGTTCTACTCGGTGAGCAACCGCACGGCAGAGATTTTGGGCCTGTTCAATATTTACGTGATGCCTTCGCTCTCTGAAGGATTGGGGCTCTCGGCCATGGAGGCGATGGCCGCCGGCCTCCCCACGGTCGCCTCTTCGGTAGGGGGGTTGCTGGACCTGATACAGGATGGCACTACCGGAAGGCTGGTGCCGCCTAAGGATCCCTCCGCCTTGGCAGACGTTATACAGGCTCTGCTGACCGATCGCATAGCTGCCCGGGCCATGGGAGAAAGGGCTCGGGCTTTTATTGCGGCCAATTACACCGAAGACAAGATGATAAAAGGGACACTAGGTGTTTATGAGAAGGTCATAACTAATAAAGACAAGGAATAAAAGTTCGACGTATCCCATTCTACAAAAACTTCATTTGTTACAAGCTTTTATTCCTGATCCAATAGAAAATTCATTTATGCTTAGCGGAAATAATGAATAATATCCTGGTAGTCTCCGTAAACTGGCTGGGTGACGTTGTTTTCTCGACGCCTGTTTACCGCGCTCTAAAAGAGAATTACCCGCGGGCCCGCGTCACGGCTCTATGCGTTCCGCGTGTAAGGAACATTCTGGACTTGTGTCCGGACATCGACGATATCATTATCTACGATGAAGATGGCGAAGACCGGCCCCTTATGCGCAAGTTGGCCCTTGTAGATCGGCTGCGCAGATACAAATTTGAGGCCGCCTTTATTCTTCGCCGATCCTTGTCCCGAACCCTCCTGACCCTGTTAGCCGGGATACCGTTACGGGCCGGATTTGCTTCAGCTGGTTGGAAAGGGCTTTTGACCACGGTCACCGAAGAGAGCGGGATCGAGGAAATACACCGTAGCGATGTTTACTTGCGGGTGATAGAGGCCGCCGGTGTGGCGGTATCCGACCGCACCTGCCGGCTGGCGCCTCCCGCCGAAGTCGTGCGCGGGTGGCAGGACCGTTGTTCGTCTCTTGGCATACAGGAGAACGACCGTTTGATAGCGGTCAATACCGGCGGCAACTGGGACCTGAAGCAGTGGCCTTGGGAAAGATTCGCCTTTCTGGTGAAGGAGATATACAGACGGAAGTTGGGCAAGGTCATACTGCCGGGTTCGTCGAAGGACCTGCCGCGCGTTAAAAAGATAGCTGATCTTTCCGGGGCCGGACCGGTGATCACCGCTGGTGAAACTGGTCTATCCTGCCTGGCCGGACTTCTGAGCCGGGTCGATGTGCTGGTGACCGCCGACACTGGCCCGCTGCACCTGGCCAATGCGCTCGGTACGGATGTGATCGCCCTGTTCGGCCCCACGCGGCCCGAGATAACCGGCCCGCGCGGCCAGGGAAGAGCCGTGGTTTTGCAGAAAGACGTCGGATGTAACCAGGCGCCCTGTTATTATACGGAATGCCCTTCTAATAAATGCATGCAAGCCATAGAGGTTGAAGATGTTGTTCAAGCTCTCGAACAATTCTAAAACAGAGCGGATACTGTTGGTCTCGCTGTCGAACATCGGGGATATCGTCTTGACCTTCCCGGTCTTTGATTCCTTACGAGAAAGTTTTCCGAAAGCCGAGATCACGGTCATCGTCGGGCCGAAGGGGAAAGACTTTTTCATTACCAACCCGCATGTGTTCAGAACGGTCATTTACGAGAAGTCCATGACGTGGTGGGAAAAAAGCCGTTGGCTGTCCGGACTGCGGCGCCAGGCTTTTGACCTGATAGTGGACCTGCGTAATTCCATGCTGCCGTTCCTGTTAAGGTCCCGTTTCAGTACAAGACCGGAGGGCCGGTCCGTGCGTTGCCACATGAAGGACAAGCATCTCCTCAGGCTCAGGTCGGTCCTGCAAGATCCCGCCACTCCCCGGGATAAATACTCGGTCTGTCTTTCGGATCAGGATAGGCGCGAGGCCGGACAGGCCATTAACGGGATGGAAGGGTTCGTGCTTGTAGCGCCCGGGGCGGCGCACCCGGCCAAAAGGTGGAACGAAGAAGGATTTGCCGGCGTGATCCGGCATCTAACAGGGACGAAAGAAAACCCGGTGGTCGTGGTGGGGGACAACAACGATCTGCCGATAGCTGAAAGGATACTACGGGATATCCCCGGCGGGTTCATAAATTTATGCTCGCGGACAACGCTGACCCGATTGGCGTGTATCGTCAGCCGGGCCAAGCTGGCGGTCACTAACGACAGCGGGATCATGCACCTGGCGAGTTATTTTAATATCCCGACGTTAGCCCTGTTCGGCCCTACGGACCCTTTCCTTTACGGTCCGTGGAGTGATGCAAAAGAAGTCATCCGCAATAGCGGAACGATGGATTCCATATCGCCCGATGAAGTGATCAGGGCCCTGGATCGTATGTTAACAGGGAGCCTGAAATGATGCTGAGGCCCCTATTGCTGCTCTTTTTTATCTTTATCGCTTTTGTGGCAACGTCTCAGTCCAAGGCAGCCGACAATATATCTTCATTGGTCGGAAGTAACACCGCCTTCGCCATCGATATTTACGGGCAACTCAGCAAGGAGCCAGGCGGGGTCGTCTTTTCTCCCTACAGCATATCGAAAGCCCTGGCCATGGCCTATCTTGGTGCGCGGAATAACACCGAGCTTCAGATGACACAGGTTTTGCATGTCGATCTTGGCCGTGACCGGTTCCACCGGACCTTCGGTGAACTGTCAAGGGAACTGGAAAATAACGCCCGGACCGGAGGGTATGAATATTTATCAGCCAATTCGCTTTGGGTCCAGACGGGTTACGGATTGCAGCCGGACTTCCTGGAGGTAATGGAGAACGCATACGGTTCATTGCCAAAGGAGGCGGATTTCGCTTCCAATCCAGAAGCCCAGCGGGTGAGCATAAACCTATGGGTCGAGGAGCGGACCAGAGCCAGGATAAGCGACCTCATAGCGCCTGGCATGATATCGGGCATGACCCGGCTGGTTCTGGTGAACGCGTTGTATTTCAAGGGTAAATGGGCGCTAAAATTCGACGACAAGGATACTGTCCGGGAAGATTTCACCACTGCCACAGGAGAGCAGGTTAATGTCCCTTTTATGAACCAGGCGGCTGAGTTCCTTTACTTTGAAGATGATCTTGCCAAGGTGCTGGCGATGGATTATAGCCAAAATAAGTTTTCGATGGTTTTCATATTACCGAAGATGCCGGATCTGCGGCCTTTTGAGAAAGAGCTGACAACCGAAAGATTGGCAATGTATATCAAGGGCCTGGAGTCACAAAATGTCCACGTGGAAATACCTCGATTCAAAGCCGGATCCTTTTTCCTCCTGAACGATCAACTCAGCTCTCTGGGAATGAGCGATGCCTTTGACCAAGCCCGGGCTGATTTCAGCGGCATGAACGGCCGCAAAGACCTTTTCACCAGTTATGTGGTCCACAAGGCCTTTGTGGAAGTGAATGAAGAGGGGGCCGAGGCTGCCGCCGCAACTGCGGTGGCTATGACACTCAAAAGCATGCCGATGAAGGTACCGTCACCCAAAATTTTTCGGGCTGACCGACCGTTCATCTTTTTAATACGTGATAATGAAAGCGGCTGCATATTATTCATGGGCCGCATAACAGACCCTAGCAGAACATAGGATTATTTTATGAAAGAGATCAAAAACATCCTGGTCATTCGGACCGACCGCATCGGCGATGTGGTCCTGACCATACCGGCCGTGCGGGCTTTAAAGAAAGCTTTCCCCAAATCCTGGATATCGTTCTGGGTTTCCGAAACAACCAGAGAACTGGCCGAAGGACTGCCCTATATCAATGAAGTCCTGGTTGAGAACACTTCCCGAGGCTGGGGAGGCTATTTTGATTTCGTCGGTAAATTAATGGACAAGGATTACGACCTGGTGATCAATTATCACCCCAAGCGCCGCACCAACTCGGCCTGTTTCCTGGCCGGCATCCCGCTACGGGTCGGATACAGGAACAACAAGTTCGGATTCCTTCTTAACCGTTCGGTCATAGACACCAGGCATCTGGGGGAGAAACATGAGGCCGAATACTGCTTGGACCTCCTGCAAAAGATCGGAGTGGTTTCATCCGACCTGTCCCTGGAACTTGCGGTCAATAAAGAGGCCGAAGCCTGGACTGACCAGTTCTTTGCGCGACGCAATCTGGCAGGCAGAAAATTGGTGGCCATGCATCCTGACGCCAGTTGTCCGACCAAATGTTGGCCGGTCAAAAGTTTTGGCGAGCTGGCCGATCGGCTGGCCAGTTCTTTGAACGTGATCCCTCTGATCATAGGCTCCCTGACAGCCAGACCGCAGGTGGCAGTTATCGGTGAACAAATGCATCACGATTATTTCGACCTCACAGGGTCATTGTCCCTGGCCCAGCTTGTGAGCCTGCTCCGTCGATGTCATCTCCTGGTCTCCAATGATTCCGGTCCGGTCCATATAGCCGCCGCGGTAGGTATCCCGGTCATTTCTCTTTTCCTCAGAGGGCAGCCTGGCATAAACCATATCCGGTGGAAGCCGCTGGGAAGCAAATCCGTGGTCCTCTTGAACAAGCCGGGAGAAGAGATCGTCCTGGACAAGAAAGGGCAGGTGGTAGGAGGAAAATTCGATTCTATAAGCATTGAAGAGGTTTTTGTCGAAGCCGTCAGGCTTCTCCACTCAACTCCTAGAGCAGATTGAAGTTAGGTGTTTTCATCACGTTGACATTACTGACCAACTATGTTAGTATTAAAACTCTTTTTTTATCAATTTAGATAGAAATATATGAATAAATACAATTCAATTATTAATTCTTTCAAAAAACAGCACTTACTGGTCGTCGGAGATCTGATCCTGGATCAATATGTAAAGGGCAGCGTCAGCCGTATATCCCCGGAAGCCCCAGTTCCGGTGGTGCTGCAGGAAGAAACCTTTTATATGCCTGGCGGGGCCGCCAACGTCGCCAATAACTTAAGCAGCCTGGGGGCAAAAGTGACGGTTGTGGGCCGAATAGGAGAGGATAGTGAAGGCGATCTGTTAAAACGCGTCCTGTCGCAACGCAAGATACGCACTTCGGGCATCTTTGTTGACCGCCGGGTCCACACGATACTCAAGACCCGGATCATTGCCCAGCATCAGCAGATGGTACGCCTGGACCGCGAGCGCATTGTCGATGATTCTGACGGGGTGTTTTATGACGCCACTATCGCTCCGTACATCCATAAACATTTTCCCCGTTTTGACGCGGTGATCATTTCAGACTACGGTAAAGGCATCGTGCAGGAACCGCTGGTGTCTGATCTGACCCGCCTGGCACAGCGCCGCCGAGTACCGATCGTAGTGGATCCCAAGGTGGAACACTTGAAATTCTATGGACGGGTCACATCCATCACCCCTAACCGTAAGGAAACAGAGAATGCGCTGAAAGGGCTGGAACCGGATACTCGCAGGTCTTTCGGCATCACCACTACCAGGCTGGATAACCCTGACCTTGTAAAAAAGAACGGTATGGGGCTGCTCAAATATCTGGACATCGAATCGCTCTTGATCACATTGGGAGAGGACGGGATGTGTCTGCTGGAAGCAGGGCGGGAGCCTTTGCTTATACCGACCCGGGCCCGGGAGGTGTTTGACGTCTCCGGTGCGGGCGATACGGTCATTTCGGTCTTTGCCTTGTCTTTAGCTGCCGGTGCGCAAAAGAAACAAGCCGCCGACATCGCCAACCATGCCGCGGGCATCGTGGTAGGAAAAATGGGCGCAGCCTCCGTTACGACAGGTGAGCTGACCATGTCCTTGAGGGATGTCCCATGAGGGCGGTGGGCATCATTCCCGCACGGTGGGCCTCCACGCGTTTGCCGGGCAAGATACTTGTGGATATCGGCGGCAAGCCGATGGTGCAGCATGTCTGGGAACGGGCGAAGCGGGCCGCCAAACTCTGCGATGTGATAATCGCCTGCGATGAGCAGCATGTGGCCGATCGGGCACAGGCTTTCGGCGCCCATACGGTCCTGACCTCGAAAAACCATCCTTCGGGCTCGGACCGGGTGGCGGAAGCGGCGAGAGGTATCGAGGCTGAGATCATCGTAAATATTCAGTCGGACGAACCTTTTATCCAGCCTCAGTTGATCGACCGGCTGGTGGAAGCGTTGGAAAAAGACCAGGTAGCGGTGGTCGCCACTCCGGTGAAACGGATAGTTTCCGAGGTGGAATACAGCAATACGAACGTGGTCAAGGTGGTTTTGGACCAGAACTGGAACGCGATCTATTTCTCACGCGCCACGATCCCTTTCCGGCGCGAGGGCCGGCCGCCAGACCTGAGCAAATATTTCAAGCATCTGGGGATCTACGCTTACCGCCGGGAATTCCTGTTCCGTTATTGCCAGCTGCCCAAGTCTTTCCTGGAGCAGGAGGAATGCCTGGAGCAGCTCAGGGTACTGGAGGCCGGTTACCGCATCAAATGCGTGGAGACCGATGCCCAGACCATAGGAGTGGATACGGCGGAAGACGTGGCCCGTGCAGTTAACTTTCTAAAAGCGAACCCGAACCTATGAAGACAAGAATTATCCGGTTGGGCAAAATAGCATTAGGCGGGGAATTGCCTTTCGTCCTCATCGCAGGACCGTGCGTCATCGAGTCGCGCGCCTCCACGGTCAGGATGGCCGGCGAACTGGTCCGGCTTACCCGTCGGCTTAATATCCCGTTCATCTTCAAGGCCAGTTTTGACAAGGCGAACCGCACTTCCTCTGATACTTTCCGAGGCCCCGGCTTGGAAGCTGGCCTTGAGGTGCTACAGGAAGTAAAAGAGCGTTTCGGTGTGCCGGTCCTTAGTGATGTTCACGAGGTAAGCCAAGTAAATGCGGCAGCGAAAGTACTAGATGTCATTCAGATACCGGCCTTCCTTTGCCGTCAGACGGACCTGATCCTGGCTGTCGCTGAGACAGAAAAGGTAATAAACGTAAAAAAGGGACAATTCCTTGCCCCCTGGGACGTGCGGTCCATCGTCAAAAAGGTCGAAAGCGTCGGCAACCGGAAGCTGTTGTTGACCGAGCGCGGCGTTACATTCGGATACAATAACCTGGTGACGGATTTCAAGGCTTTCCAGATCATGCGCGAGACCGGCTATCCCGTTGTTTACGACGTGACCCACAGCGTTCAGCAGCCCGGAGGTCTTGGCAATGCCTCCGGGGGACAGAGCGAATTCATACCGCTTTTGGCACGCTGCGGTGTGGCGGCCGGCGTGGATGCGATCTTCATGGAAACGCATACTAATCCTAAAAAGGCGCTTTCAGACGGACCCAACATGATCGCTATACGCAAGCTGGAACCATTATTGAAACAGCTGGTCCTGATAGACCGGCTGGTCAAGAACAGGAACGCCAACAGTTGAAGGATAGTGTAGATATATGCCACTTAAACGAGCCAAGGAAGTTCTGGAGATCGAAGCCGCAGCGGTGAAGTCCCTGGTCAAAAGGCTGGATGCCCAGTTTGCCAAAGCGGTCGACGTGCTGGCCGGATGTCAGGGCCGGGTGGTCGTGGCCGGTATGGGAAAGACCGGGATCATCGCCCGCAAGATATCAGCCACCCTTTCCTCGACCGGCACGCCCAGCATTTATATGCATAGCGCCGAAGCGGTACACGGCGACTTGGGCCAGGTCACCCGGCAGGACGTGGTCATCCTCATTTCTTCCAGCGGAGAAACCGAGGAGACCGTAAGGCTGCTGCCATCGCTAAAAAAGATCGGCTGCAAAACCATTGCTATGACCGGCGGCATGAAGTCTTCCTTGGCCAAATACTGCGATCTGGTATTGAATGTGGGCGTGCACAAGGAAGGTTGCCCATTGGGGCTGGCCCCGATGGCCTCTACCACGGCGACACTGGCCATGGGGGATGCCTTGGCCGCTTGTCTGGTCGACCGCAAAAACTTTCGGCGGGAAGACTTTGCTTTTTATCATCCTGGTGGTAATCTGGGACGCCGTCTGATCCTGAAGGTTGAAGATATCATGCGCAAGGGGCGCCATTTTGCCAAGGTTCTGGATACGGCGACGGTCAAAGATGTGCTGCTGGCGATCACTGCGGCGCGTTGCGGTTCAGCTTGCATAATCGACGGCAGAAAGAAATTCGTCGGCATATTTACTGACGGCGACCTGCGCCGTTACATTGAGACCGACCCCCAGCTGCTTTCGAAGCCCGTGGGAAGCTTTATGACCAAGAACCCGCTCACGATTGAGCAGGATCGGCTGGCGACCGAAGCGTTCGACATCCTGATGCAAAAGAAGGTCGATGAACTCCCGGTAATTGACTCCCGCGGCAGATTGGTAGGCCTTCTTGACGTCCAGGACCTTTTAAAGGCGGGTTTGGCACGATGAAGATATTGGATCGGTTAAAGAAGATAAAAGTCATCGCCATGGACGTGGACGGGGTAATGACCGACGGCCGGATAGTCTACGACGGCGAAGGGCGCGAGCTTAAGTTCTTTGACGTCCGCGACGGTTTCGCCATATCCAAGGCAAGGCATCAGGGGCTCAAGACCGCGGTCATCTCTGCCCGCGGGTGCCGGGCCGTAAAGGCAAGGACGGCCGATCTGAAGATCGACAAGGTCTATCTCGACGAATATCCGAAGATCGGTGCTTACTTGAAAATGTTAAAAGCTTTCGGGGTAAAAGACGACGAGGTCTGCTTTATCGGCGACGACCTGCCGGACCTGGAGATTATGTCCCGGGTCGGTTTCGCGGCGGCACCGTCAAATGCGGCTCCCGAGGTGCGCCAGGAAGCGCATTTTGTTTCGCGACTGCACGGTGGGCGCGGGGCGGTAAGAGACATCGTCGAGAAAATATTGCACGCGCAAGGCAAATGGAGCGTGAAGTGAATATATACACCAAGATTTTCTTATTTATGGCGTTGTCAATTTTTGCCGCAAAAGCGGGCTGGGCAGAGGAAATCGACCCGAACCCCCTCACACCAGCCAGCTCTAATGTCAATGTTCCGCAGCAGATGGAAGGTTTTAATCTCTCGGGATATTCCGACAGCGGCACAAAAGCCTGGGATATCAAAGGCGACAAGGCCAATATTAACGGCGATAAGGTCGAGGTCACCAACGTGAACGCCAATAATTACGGCAACGAAGACACGAACCTGAAAGCCAAACGCGGCAACATCGACAAGACCACTGGCGATGTCCATCTCCAGGAGGATGTGGTGATAACTACCGAGAACGGCGCTCAGATGAAGACGAACACCTTGGACTGGAAAAGGAACGAGAATATCGTCAAGACAGAAGACGTCGTCACGCTGGAAGACGAGACCATGAAGATAAAAGGGCAGGGTATGGAGGCGCATCCCGGCTTAAAGACCGCCAAGCTGGAGAGCGATGTGACGGCCGATATCGAGGCTGCCAGCAAGGACAATCAAAAGAACAATCGGATACAGATAACTTCTGACGGGCCGATGGAGATCGACCAGATCAAACAAGCGGCCGTCTTCAATGAGAACGTCGTCGCCATCGAATCGGGGTCGGACCGGGCGCTTAAGGCCGACCGCATGGAGGTGCTCTTCGATCCCGATACCCGAAAGATCAAGGAGATTTATTGCACGGGGCACGTAGAGGTGCATCAGGGGAACAACATAACGTATTCGGACAGCCTTACCTACAAAGCTGACGAACAGCGCATGATATTGACCGGGAAGCCAAAGCTTATATTGGACACCGGCGATAAAACCATGGCCGACACACTGAAATTCTAGGTGGGAAATGGACCTTTTAGAACTTAAGGACCTGGTCAAGATATATAACGGACGTTCGGTCGTCAACGGGCTGAGCCTTTCAGTCGGGCGCTCGGAGATAGTCGGTCTGCTGGGGCCGAACGGGGCCGGCAAGACCACCAGCTTTTACATGGCTGTCGGGATCATCCAACCCGACCGGGGGGAGATCTTTTTCGACCAGGAGGACATCACCAAAAAGCCAATTCACGAACGCTGCCGGCTGGGCATGGGCTATCTAGCCCAGGAGCCTTCCATTTTCCGCAAACTGACGGTGGAAGAGAACATCATGGCCGTGCTGGAGACCCTGGACATCGGTCCGCGCGAACGCCGGCGCCGGATGGAGTCGCTGCTGGAAGAGCTCAATATATGGCACTTGGCTAAAAGCAAGGCCTACACGCTCTCTGGCGGGGAACGCCGTAGGCTCGAAATAACGCGGGCGCTGGTCACCAACCCTTCTTTCCTCTTGCTGGATGAACCTTTCTCGGGGATAGACCCGATCGTGGTGGCGGAAGCGCAGGAAATAATAAAAGACTTGAAGAAGCGTGGCATGGGGATATTATTAACAGACCATAACGTCCGCGAAACGCTATCGATCGTTGACCGGGCTTTCCTGGTCGCCGATGGCCAGATCCTGCGTTCCGGGACGGCGCATGATCTTATGAATGACCCCATGGCTCGAAAGATATACCTAGGTGAAAAATTCACAATGTGACCAACCGCAGTAAAGGAAAGTGAACCGCATGAAAGTTTCGGTAAAAAAGATCGATGCGTTGAGACGCGAGATGCATTTCGAAGTACCTAAGGAACGCGTCGCCAAGAAAACAGATGAGGTGTTGAAGGACCTGGCCAAGCATGCCCGCATTGACGGCTTCCGCAAGGGCAAGGCCCCCAAAAAACTGGTCCAGAGCGCGCACGGCTCACTGGCCAAGGAAGAAACCCTCAAGAGCCTGATACCCGAAGTGTACCAGGAAGGGCTCGTGCAGGAGAAACTGGACCCGATCGATTATCCGATGATCGATCAGGTAGACCTGACCGATGGCATACTTAAATTCCGTGCCACCTTCGACATCCGGCCGGAAGTGGAGATCAAAGATTACCGTGGCATAAAGGTCGCCAAGAAAAGCTCCGAGATCTCCGAAGATGAGCTAGGAAAGACCCTGGATTACTTTAAAAAAAGCCGTGGCCTGGATGAAAAGGCCGAACTGACCGATGATATCGCCAAGAGCATGGGCTTCCCCAGCCTGGAGGAGTTCAAAAAAGCGCTCAAACGCAACCTGGAATTCGACAAAGAGCGCCAGAACCGCCAGGACATCGAACAACAGCTGATCGAGGAACTTTTCAAGAGAGCCTCGCTGCATGTCCCCGCGTCTCTGGTAGAAAAACAGTTGTCCTCCAGGGTGGAAGAGTTCCGGCAACGTCTGAAACAGTACGGGGCCAAAGAAGAGGACATTCATAAGCGGCTGACGGAGGCTGAATCAGAGATCAAGACGGCAGCTGAAAAAGATGTCAAGCTGTTCCTTATCCTTCAGAAGATCGCGCAGGAAGAAAAGGTCGAGGTCAAGCAGGGCGAAAGCCTGGCGGCCAAGATCATGGAGTTCTTACTTAAGGAAGCTAAATGGGAGGAGGCAAAATAATGGCCAGAGCTACGCTTGTTCCAATGGTCGTGGAGAGTACCGGGCACGCTGAGAGGGCTTATGATATTTATTCCCGGCTCCTGAAGGACCGTATTATTTTCCTGGGTTCGGCGATCGACGATGTGGTAGCCAACCTGGTGGTGGCGCAGTTACTGTTCCTCCAATCAGAGAGTCCGGACAAAGACATAAGCCTCTATATCAACTCTCCGGGAGGGTCGGTCACGGCTGGCCTGGCGATCTATGACACCATGCAGTTCGTAAAGCCTAAGGTCTGTACTTTTTGCATCGGTCAGGCGGCGAGTATGGGCGCGGTATTACTGACCGCCGGCGCCACCGGCCGTCGCTTCGCCCTGCCTAACGCCAGGATAATGATCCATCAGCCCTGGGGAGGCGCCGAGGGTACGGCCAGCGATATTTCCATCCAGGCCCAGGAAATACTCCGCATGAAAGAGAACCTCTCAAACATCATCTCCCGGCATTCCAAACAGCCGGTGGATAAAATATTGAAAGATTCAGACCGGGATTTCTTCATGTCCGCGCAGGAAGCAAAGGAATACGGTCTGGTAGACGAAGTCATTACAACATTACCAAGTTAAAGCTTAGGAAGGAAAGAAAAAGAATTATGAAAAGGAATCTATTATTGACCCCTGGCCCGTCGAAGGTGCCGGTAGAATTAAGTGAAATCCTGGGTAAGCCGATCATCCACCACCGCACTCCGCAGTTCCAGCAGGTGTTGAAGGAAGTGACGGAGGGTTTGAAAAAGATCATCGGCACCACAAGTGACGTATATCTGCTGGCTTCTTCCGGAACCGGCGCTATGGAGGCCGCAGTAGCCAATCTTATTTCCCCTGGGGACAAAGCGATCACCGTCGAATATGGCAAATTCGGAGAACGTTGGACGTCGCTGGTAAAAGCTTATAAAGGCGTTCCTGTCGTGCTCAAAGTGCAATGGGGCCGTGCGGTCACGGTCGAGGAGATAAAGAAGGCCTTGAACGATAACCCGGACGCAAAGGCGGTCTTCGTGACCCAGTGCGAAACCTCTACTTCCGCGACGCCAGACCTGGAATCCATAGGCTCGTTCTTGAAAACAACCGCAACTGCGCTGGTGGCCGATGCGGTGAGCGCTCTCGGGACAGAGCCGATGAAGATGGACGAATGGGGCGTGGACGTGGTTTGTTCCGGTTGCCACAAAGGCCTCATGCTTCCGCCTGGTGTAGGGATAGTGGCCGTATCCGCCAAAGCCATGGCTATGATCGACACCTCGACAAATGTCCGATTCTATTTCGATCTCAGAAAAGCCAAGAAGTCCCTGGCCGAGACCGACACACCTTTCACTCCGGCGATAGGGATGGTCATTGCCCTGAACGAATCGGTCAAGATGCTTTTGGCAGATGGGCTGGATAAAAAGCAGGCCTATTATCTCAAAATGGCCCGGGCGGTCTGGGCGGCCGCAGAGGCTATGGGGTTGAAAGTTTACGCGGACCCGCAGTTCCGTTCACGGGCTTTGACGGCCATTTTGGTGCCGGAGGCTTTGAACCCGAAAAAGATCGTCAAGACCATGCGCGATGTCCACGGGATAACCATGGCCGGCGGCCAGGGCGACCTGGACGGCAAGGTCATACGGATCGCTCATATGGGTGCCGTCGATGAGTACGACATCCTGACGGGTCTATCCTGCCTCGAAAAGGTCCTTAAAGAAGCCGGACACAAGTTCGAAATGGGGGCGGGTTTAGCAGCAGCGCAGAGAGTATTCAATAGTTAAGCGGACGGCGATGGGTAACAGGCTGTATCCATAGGCCCAAGCATATTTTATACAGGAGTTGTTATGAAGATGAAAATTCTTGTGAGCGACAAATTGGCCGAGGAAGGTTTGAAGATCCTCAGGGAAGGCGACCTGTTCGAGGTCGACACCAAATATGACCTCAAACCCGAAGAATTAAAAAAGATCATCGGCGGCTACGACGCTTTGATAGTGCGCAGCGGCACGCAGGTCACCGAAGAGATCATTGAGGCGGCCGCGGGGCTGAAAGTCATCGGCCGCGCCGGGGTGGGGCTGGACAACGTCGATCTTAAAGCGGCCACTAAAAAAGGCATTATCGCCATGAATACTCCCGGCGGTAATACTACCTCTACGGCCGAACACGCCTTCAGCCTTATCATGGCCCTGGCCAGGAATATACCTCAGGCGCACGGTTCCATGAAAGCTGGCAAATGGGATCGCGGCAAGTTCCAGGGGGTGGAACTTTACGGCAAGACCCTCGGCATTATCGGACTGGGCCGCATCGGTTCTACCGTTGCCAAGTTCGCGCAGGGTTTCGGCATGACGATCAAGGCCTATGACCCTTTCCTTTCACCTGAAATGGCGGCTAAAAAAGGCATTGCTGTTACGCCGTTGGAAGATTTGATCAAGAACTCGGACTTCATCACCGTCCATGTGCCAAAGACCGATGAGACCAAGGGCATGATCGGCGAGAAGGAGATCGCGATGATGAAGAAGTCCGTGCGCCTGATCAACTGCGCGCGCGGCGGCATCATCGACGAGGGGGCGTTGGCCAAGGCCCTGGAAGCAAAACGCATTGCGGGGGCCGCCCTGGACGTTTATGACCAGGAACCTCCTCAGGCGGATTTCCCTTTGCTCAAACTGGACAACTGCGTCTTGACACCTCATTTAGGCGCATCGACTGCCGAAGCTCAGGTAAACGTTGCCGTCGAAATAGCTTATACCGTTCGCGATGCCCTTTTGGGAAGAGGCATACGCAACGCGGCCAATTTCCCTTCACTGGATGCGGAATCATATAAAGTCCTGGAACCTTATATCGACCTTGGAGATAAGTTGGGCAAATTCGCGGGCCAGCTGGTGAGCGGCGGGATCAAAGCGATCCGGAGCGTTTATGGCGGCAGTCTGCCGCGCTATAACATGATGCCGGTAGCTATGTCCCTGGTGCATGGCGTCCTCAAGCCTATACTAGCGGAGAATATTAATGCGATCAATTCGCTTGATATTGCTAAAGAGCGAGGCATAGCTATCCAAGAGATAATCGAGGACGAACAGGAGTTCGGGAATTGTATCAAGTTGCAGATCGAGACAGACAAAGAAACGGTCGAGGTCTGGGGCGTGCTCTCGGCCAACAAGAAACCGCGCATAGTCAAGATCAATAATGTTTACGTTGAAGCGGTGCCGGAAGGCAACATCCTTTTTATACGCAATAACGACGTGCCTGGCATCGTGGGGGCGGTCGGGATGGCGCTGGGGAATGCCCAGGTCAATATTGCCTACATCACCTTCGGGCGCGAAAAACAAGGTGCGATGGCGGTCAGCGTGGTCAACCTCGATAGTGACGTCCCCGCGGCGGTCATTGAAAGCCTTAAGGCGACCCAAGGCATACAGTTCGTCAAAATGTTAAAGGTATAATCAAAATGGAACAGATTCCAGAGCTGATCATCTGGGGCATATCCGACAGCCTGTCGCCTGTCTATGTTGCGATATTGGCGTGGTTCACGGCTGCATGCATATCCCTCTCTGGCGACCGCAAGGCGATGCTTTTCTTTGGGATCTACTTCATTCTGGTTTTTTATACCCTGGGACTGCTCCTGTTAATGGGTTACTTTAACAGTTTGGTTTATGTTAAATGGTTCCCGGACGTTAGCCGGGTGGTTTTTATGCTTCTTGGGTTATGGTTGTTGTGGGCGGGATTAAAATTATTTGCCCGCTGGATCGAAGAGTTCCGGGGCTCTGCTGAAGAAAAGGAGATCGATCTGAAGATCCTCCCATTATCCTGGATACTGCACGCTCCGACTGCCATTATAGCGGCAATGGCCTTGGCCTATGTATCCATGATCTGGGCCCCCACGCAGTATGTCACTTTTCTGGCTACCCAAGCTCTTTTGCCGGGAAAGGGATGGGATACCTTCGGCTCAATGGCGTTCTACTTTCTTTTTAAGAATCTGTCTTTCGTATTGATTTTAATAGGGGCTTTTTCAATAGCAAAAAAACAAGCTGGCCCAAAGAAGAAGATCATAAGGACCTCCATGGTCTATATTATTTTGGCGGCTTTTTTTATTGCCATCGGTTCAGGTATCTTGATTATATTTTTGCAATTTATATAGTGAGAAAAATATGAACATAGTGGTGGTCGGAGCCCAATGGGGCGATGAAGGGAAGGGGAAACTCATCGACATACTTTCGAAGGATGTCGATATTACCGTGCGGTACCAAGGCGGCAGCAACGCCGGACACACGGTAATTGTGGGACAAGAGCAATATGTATTCCATCTGTTGCCGTCTGCTATCCTGCGCGATGCCAAGGTATGCATCATCGGTAACGGAGTGGTGGTTGATCCCAAGGCTCTTTTGGATGAAATAGATTCTCTAAAAGAGCGTGGCACGAACGTATCGCCTGACAAGCTAAAGATCGCCGTCAACAGCCATGTGGTCATGCCTTATCACCGTATCCTGGACGGTTTGAGGGAGAAAATGCGCGAACATAAGATCGGGACAACGGGCCGGGGTATAGGGCCTTGTTACGCCGACAAAGTGACCCGGTGCGGTATACGCATGGTCGATCTGTTAAATCCACGGGTCTTTGCCGCCAAGTTGAAGGACAATCTCCTCGAGAAGAACGAATATTTCCAGAAAGTATTCGATCAACAAGGTTTTACTTTTAACGCAATATACGATGAGTATAGGGGATACGCCAAACGCCTGAAGCCTTATGTCTGTGATACGGCCCTCTATCTGCATGACGCCATGGCCAAGAAAAAGAAGATCCTCTTTGAAGGCGCACAGGGCGCATTCCTAGACATTGACTTTGGGACCTACCCATATGTCACATCTTCCAACACAATAGTGGGAGGTGTTACCAGCGGTAGCGGGGTGCCTCCCACCAAGATTGACAAAGTGATCGCGGCGGTCAAAGCCTATACTACCCGTGTGGGCGGCGGTCCGTTCCCCACCGAATTCGATGCCAAGATGGAGAACGATATCCGCACCAAGGGCAAGGAGTACGGAGCGACTACCGGCCGTGCCAGGAGATGTGGCTGGTTCGATAGCGTGCTGATACGCTACGCTGCTGTGGTCGGCGGCTACGATGAACTGGCGATCATGAAGTTGGACGTTCTGGATGAACTTAAAACCATTAAATTATGCAAGGCCTACAAATATAAAGGTGAAATAATCAAAGACTTCCCGCATGATTATGAGGTGTTTTGCAATGTCAAGCCGGTTTATGAAGAAATTCGAGGTTGGCAAAGGCCGGTCGGGAATATCAGGGATTTTAAAAAGTTACCGCGCGAGGCCAGGGACTACATAATCAGAATGGAAGACCTGACCGGGGTCCCGATCAAATATGTTTCGATCGGATCCGAACGCGATGAGATCATAGTGCGTTAACGCCGGCTGTTATCCAGGCATTATCTGGAGAAAGCCTCTTTCAGACAGTTTCTAGACGGAAAATGCCTGAAACCCTGATAATAGCTTGACTTTAAAATTTCACTGTGATAACTTGAAAAACACGTTTCAGGAGGGTGGAATGTTTCCTCGTATGCCGTTACTTCGAGCCATAGTTCCGACGGTCGTTCTGGCATTCTTGTTCTCCGGCTGTACTGTTATTTTCCAGAAGGGCAGGCGTACTGACGTAGAAAGGATCTCCCGGCTGAAGAACGAACTTTCCGAGATGGAGCGCGCTAAAAAAGAGCTGGAAGAACGCTTGTCCAAGGAAATAAACGATAAAGAAGTAAAGGTCGAGATGCTGGAAAAAGGCCTAGTCATTACTTTCTTGGCTGAAGTGCTTTTTGATTCCGGCAAGGTGGACCTGAAACCGGCTTCGCTGGAAAAACTCGAGAAAGTATCGAACGTCCTGAAGTCCACAGTTTCAGACTTGAATGTCGGCATAGAGGGGCATACTGATAACGAACCGATCAAACGTTCCGGATGGAAGTCGAACTGGCAGTTGTCATCCGAACGCGCCCTAAGCGTCTTACAGTTTTTGACGGAACAAGGGATTAATCCGGAAAGGTTATCGGCGATCGCCTGCGGTGAATATCGTCCGGTGACGACCAACGATACCAAAGAAGGCCGACAGAAGAACCGTCGAGTCGAGATCGTGGTCCTTCCGAAGGTTTCCAAACAGGCGGATGCCCAGGAAATTGAATAATTCAGGATGGATATGTTAAAGAATTTCTTCCTTTTTGTTTTAGTTTTAGTATCGGCCGTAAGCATTTTGTTGTTATTCCGTTTTAACCGTGAGAATGCAGATGCGTCCCGTACACTCGAACAAGAGCGTTATAGCCGCATGATCGCGGAAGAAGAACAGCAGAAGGGGGAATACAGAATAAAGAAACTCGAGGCCGACCTTCAAACTGCCCAGGTAAAACTTTCCAAGATGCAAGAGAACTATGATAAAGATAAGGAAACCGTTGCGGCTTTGAAACAAAAAATCGATCAACTGGGAAAAAGCAAGGTCGATCTGGAGAAGGAACTGGGCGAAGCTTTGAGGAAAAAACAGAACTTGGAAGAACAGAAGATCAAAGCAGAAGCTCAGGCTGAAGCTGTTCAAGCAGATGCCGCTCGCAAGGCTGCAGAAGCCGAAAAAAGGGCAGCCGAAGCGGAAAGAGCAGCTAGAGCCGCCGCAGAGGCTATTAAAGCCCAACCGCAGGTGAAACCCTAGCTTGGCAAGTTGGAACGCGGTGGTAGGTGGTATGATGTTAGTGTGGCGTCGTGTGATGGGGGATTTGATATCCCCCATTTTATTTTGGCCGGGCTTCGATCTTTGCTTTTTAAAGGAGATCATGTGGTAAAAACGATACTTCGGCCTGACAGGATCCCGGCACATGTGGCCATAATTATGGACGGCAACGGCCGCTGGGCAGAGTCCAGAGGATTGCCCAGGACTCAAGGACATGTTGAAGGAGTAAAGCGGGTCGACGAGATCGTCCAAGAAGCCAGAGATATCGGTCTGAAGGCGCTTACGCTCTTTACTTTTTCGACCGAGAATTGGGTTCGCCCTGAAATTGAAGTATCCATGCTGATGAAAACCCTCGTAAGCGCACTGGGAAGTAAACTGAAGAAATTACACAAAAATAATATACGCTTTCGTCTTTCGGGTAGCCGTGTAGGCGTTCCAAGATTTGTACTACAGACATTCGATAAGGCAATAGACCTGACCAAAAATAATAGTGGCATGATTCTGAACATAGCTTTTAATTATGGCGGCCGCCAGGAGATCATCCATGCGGTTCGTTCCTTGGCCCGTGACTGCCGCGAAGGTAAGATTGATACGGAGGCGATAGATGAAAAGGTGTTTTCATCTTATTTGTATACCAGTGGGCTGCCGGACCCGGATCTGCTCATCAGGACATCTGGTGAGATGCGGATAAGCAATTTTCTGCTTTGGCAATTGTCTTACGCCGAATGTTTTTTTACTGAAAAATGCTGGCCTGAGTTTACGCCGGAGGAATTCCGGAAGGCCATATACGATTTCCAGCATCGGGAACGCCGTTTCGGTGGCATTAAATCCAGCAGAGGGACATTCCAATGAACGTACCTCGGGTATTGAACAGCGCCTTGGCATTGGTCGTGGCCGTACTGGCAATATTGAATCCGTTAAGTTTCATAATGCTGGTATGCCTTCTTACCATGGGCGGGTTATATGAATTCTTTTATTTGATCAAGAAGAAGGATATCCCCATCTACAGTTATACCGGAATATTCATAGGTTTATTGATACCTTTGTCCATTTTTTTCCATTTTGAACTTACCAGGAATTGGGAGTTGTTATTCATAGTATGCGCCTTTCTACTGATGCTCATCATGCAATTCGCTCGACAAGATAACACCAACGCCATCATAGGTCTTTCCACAACATTATTCGGGGTGCTCTATGTTTCGTGGTTCTTCAGTTTTATCATCAAGATCAGGTTCCTTTTGCCTGGATGGGAAGGCGTCAAACTGGTATTATTCATAGTCTTGGTGACCAAAGCCGCCGATGTGGGTGGTTTATTCATAGGAACGGCTCTCGGCAAACATCCTCTTTTGCCCAAGGTCAGTCCCAAGAAGTCAGTGGAAGGCACGCTGGGCGGAATAATTTTCAGTGCTATTGTGGCAGTCTTGCTTAGCTCCTGGCTGCCTCCGGTCCTAAGGAATATGTCGATATGGTATATTTCTTGCATCGGTCTCTTTTTTGGCAGTCTGGGGCAGTTGGGTGATCTCTCGGAGTCCATGATAAAGCGTGATTGTAATGTCAAGGATTCTGGCAAATTCCTGCCCGGCACCGGAGGGGTGCTGGACATGATAGACAGTCTTTTGTTTTCGGTCCCAGCTTTCTATCTGTTCATGAGTTCGACGTTACATACGGTTGCCAAAGTATGAAAAGAAAACGCGTTGCCATCTTTGGCTCCACTGGTTCCATCGGCCTTAACGCGCTGAAAGTGATCGGGCGTTGGAGCGAACGATTTGAAGTTGTGACGTTAACGGCTTTTAACAATGTCAATGCTTTGGTAGGCCAGATCAAACAGTTCAAGCCGAAAAACGTCGCCCTTTCGGCGGATCGCATTCCAACTCTGCGCCGCTCTCTGGGCAATAAGGTGAAATTCTTTGATGCGGGGCAAGATCTGCCTGCTTTGGCTTCAGCCACAGATGTGGACCTGGTGATCTTGGCCATGACGGGAGCCGCCGCTCTGGAACCATTCTTAAGCGCGGCCAAGGCCGGCAAGATCATAGCACCTGCCAATAAGGAAGCTCTGGTAATGGCGGGTGAGATAATCATGACGGAGGCACGCTGTTCCGGTTCAAGGATCATTCCCGTTGACAGTGAACAGAGCGCTATTTTCCAGTGTCTGGAAGGACAAGACCGCTCTTGTCTTAAGATGGTCCTCTTGACCGCCTCAGGCGGCGCATTACGGCAAATAGCGCCTGCGAAGCATGACCGTCTTTCGGTGAAAGAAATATTGCGCCATCCGCGTTGGCGCATGGGGGCCAAGATCACTGTTGATTCGGCGAGTTTGATGAACAAAGGGTTTGAAGTGATCGAGGCGATGAGGCTGTTCAGCTTGTCGGTCGATCAGGTCAAGGTCGTTATCCATCCGGAAGCGATCATCCATTCGATGGTGGAAATGGTGGACGGGACGATATTAGCCCAGATGGGAGTTACCGACATGCGACTGCCTATCCAGTATGCCCTGACTTATCCGGACAGGCTGGCGACAGGTCTGCCGACGCTGGATCTCCTGGAAGTGCAGACCCTGACCTTCGAAAAGCCGGACATGAAAACTTTTCCTTCGTTGGCTTTGGCATATCATGCGGCCAAACAGGGAGGCACTTTACCGGCGGTGTTGAATGCCGCAGATGAAATAGCCGTGGAAGCCTTTCTCAAAGGCCGTATCCGATTTACGGACATTTTCAAGATAGTGGAAAAAGTTGTCTTATCACATAAAAACATCAAGCCGGCATCATTGTTTGATATACGCTACGCCGATGCCTGTGCGAGATTCAATGCCTTCGCAAGCATAAAGGGGATCGCATGACCGTTCTATTGTTCATCGTCATTCTAAGCATTTTGATCATTGTCCATGAAGCCGGACACTTCTTGACCGCGAAAATGTTGGGGGTGCGGGTGGAGGAATTCGCTCTCGGCTTTGGCCCTAAACTTTTTTCCCGGACCATTGGCGGTACTAATTACCGTATATGTGCTATTCTATTAGGCGGTTATGTTAAAATGGCTGGAGATGACCGGTCTAAATGTGAAGGCAAGCCGGATGAATATTTTTCCAAATCTCCGGGGCACCGAGCCTTGATCGTGCTCATGGGGCCGGTGGTCAATTATATCTTGGGCTATATATGTTTTGTTCTGGTCTTCATGATCGGTTATCTGGACATCGTCAAAGCCAGCAAGGACTTGCCGGCCAAGATCGGGGTAGTGGCGGCTGGTTCCCCAGCGGCCAAAGCGGGAGTAAAGGTGGGTGATAAAGTGGTCAGCATCGATGGCAAGCCGATCGCCTATTGGGATGAAATGCAGACCTTGATCATGGATTCGGCGGGAAAAACCATTGAGTTGTCCGTTCTCAACGATGGTGTGGCGAGGATAGTCCGGGTCGCGCCTGATCAGGTTCCCAGCAAGGATGTTTTCGGACGAGAAAAAATCATCGGCCGGATCGGCATACAACCCGCCGGAGAGAAAGCCTTCAATTCTTCACACATTGAACGTTACGGGCTGTTCGGCGCAATGACAAGGGCATCCAAAGAGCTGTGGTCGGTCACTAACCAGACTTACGTGGCTTTGTGGGATATATTGACCGGGAAAAAATCAGCCAAAGAAGGAGTAACCGGCCTGATAGGCATATTTTTCATTATCAAATTTGCTATCGGGCTGGGTATTTCCTTCTTGATCTACATTGTGGGGGCACTCAGTGCAAGTTTGGCCATTTTTAACCTGATCCCGCTGATCCCTCTTGACGGCGGCCATTTGGCTTTGCTGGGTCTGGAGAAGGTCAGACGTAGACCCCTCTCCGTCAAGGTGGACGAAATTATCGGGAAAGCCGGATTCGGGTTGATCATTTTACTGGCGGTCTACGTTTTTTACATAGATTTTGAGAGAATAGGTCTTATAGATAAACTTGCAAGTTTCTTCATCAAATAAAGGGGATAATTATGGCGGATGATCCAACAGCTAAAAAAGGCAAGGGTCCTGGTTCAGAATACGACGATATTAAGTCAATTATCCACCGATATCTGATATCCAAGACGGATTTCTTGAAGATCAAGGATTCGCTCAATGATGACCAGTTGAGGATGTTCGTTGACAAGACTATTGTGCGTTTGACCCAAGAAGCTGATTTCAAGATCACCTTCGAGGAACGGGCCAAGTTGGTGCGTGAACTGACCAGTTCTATCATCAGCCTGGGCCCCATCCGACCCATCATGGAAGACAAAGACATCTCGGAAATCATGATCAACGGCCCCAAACAGATATTTATCCAGAAGGCCGGCCGCATCACTCTGACAGATATTACCTTTGAAGACAATACCCACCTGATGCACTTCATACAGAAACTTATTGCCTCTGCTGGCACCAGTCGCCGCGTTGATGAATCTCAGCCCTACACTGACTTCTCCTTGCCGGACGGCTCGCGTGTTAACGTCATTATTCCGCCTTGTACTTTACAGGGGCCGGTAGTGACCATACGTAAATTCTCTCACGATATAACGACGGTTGAGAACCTGATAGAATTGGGAACCATTAGCCAGCAAATGGTCCTATTCCTGATCGCGGCAGTAAGAGCTCGGTTAAATATAGTGTTTTGTGGCGCCACGGGTTCCGGTAAGACCACCTTGCTGAACGTTCTTTCCAAACACATCCCGGAGGATGAGCGTATCGTAACCATTGAGGACACATCCGAGTTGCGGCTATTCCAGGAACACGTAGTGAACCTTCAGGCGAAGGCGCCGAATATCGAAGGCAAAGGGCAGGTTACTATCCGCGACCTTTTCTTGAACAGTTTGCGTATGCGCCCTGACCGAATCATCCTCGGCGAAGTGCGAAGCGACGAGGTGCTCGATATGGTCCAGTCCATCAGTTCCGGCCACTCGGGGATGTTGGCGATCGTCCACGCCGACTCTCCAGAAGAGTGTTTCAACCGTATGATCACTATGATGTTGATGTCTGGTATACGCTTGTCGGGGGACCAGATACGAAGGCAGATAGCCACGTCTATAGATGTTATCGTTTATATAGAATTGTATCTGGACGGTGTGCGCCGAGTGGCGAACATAACTGACCTGCGTTTTGACCGGAAGACCGATGTGGTAACGCTTCAGGATATTTTTACCTTCCGTCAGACCAAAATGGATGAACAGGGCAGCATTAAAGGTGACTGGATGATGAACCATGCCATCCCTTCGTTCCAGCACAAGTTCGATAAACGCAACGTCAAGCTCCCGCCGGAATTCTTTGCATGAGCGGTAAAGGAAAGGTGATCTGATGAAGTGGTCGCAATACTTCATTCCAACGATAAAAGAGATCCCGGTCGGGACCGAGGCTGTCAGCCATCAATTGCTCTTACGGTCAGGCCTGGTCCACATGCTTACTTCGGGGGTTTATTCTTATTTACCTCTAGGATTGCGCGTTCTGGGCAGGATCGAGCAGATAATCCGCCAGGAGATGGATCAGTCCGGGGCGCATGAGCTCAGGATGCCTGCCATCCATCCTCTGGAGATATGGCAAAAGACCGGGCGAGATAAAACGCTGGAAGAAGTGATGATACGTTTTAAGAATAAAAAAGGCACTCCCATGTGCCTGGGGCCGACCCATGAGGAGATAATAACTGACCTGGTTAAGGCCTTCGTGCAATCATACCGGCAGCTTCCCGTGACCCTTTACCAGATCCAGACCAAATTCCGCGACGAGACCCGTCCGCGATTTGGCGTTATCCGGGCTTGCGAGTTCATCATGAAGGATGCTTATAGCTTCGACGTCGATAACGCTGGCTTGAAGAAAAGCTACGATGCCATGTATCATGCCTACAAGAAAGTCTTTGACCGGTGTTGTCTGGAACCGATCATAACCGAAGCCGATAGCGGGGCGATGGGCGGTAGTCTCTCCCATGAATTCCTTATCCCCGCAGCTATAGGTGAAGACAGGGCCAAAGATGCTAACGGGCAGGAGAGGCAATGCATAGAGGTTGGCCACATCTTCCAGCTAGGGACCAAGTATTCAGAGGCTTTGGGGGCTGTATATTTGGATGAGAAGGGCAAGCAGCAACCAATAATCATGGGTTGCTACGGAATAGGGGTAAGTCGCCTTATAGCTACGATCATAGAGGTCCACTCTGACGATAAAGGGATCCGCTGGCCACTGGAGGTCGCGCCGTTCCAAGTAGAATTGCTTCCGGTGCAGGTCGGAGAACCGGCGGTAATGGCCTTAGCCACACAGTATTATGATGAGTTGACAAAATTTAATATTGATGTTTTAATGGACGACCGTGATGAAAGCGCCGGTCGGAAATTTAACGATGCCGACCTCATCGGCCTTCCTTACCGTATCACCATCGGCAAGCGTGGTCTATCGGAAGGGAATATCGAAATCAAGCACCGTGCGACCAACGCTGTCGAGAATATTTCCAAGGACAAAGCGGTAGAGCGGATATTGGCGTTAGTCGGGAAATAGTGTATCTTTATGGGAAGTATCGACGACCTAAAAGAGGATATTTATAAACGCGCTGTTCCTATTTGTGCTGAGATCGGTATCGAGATCGTCGAAATGAAGATCCATGCCTATAACGATATCCTGTCGATCCAGGTCTTTGCGGACCGTCCGACAGGAGGCGTTGGGCTGGATGAATGTACTGCTCTCAACCAGCGTTTGGACAAAATACTGTATAATGAACTGAACCTGGGCAATAATTATACTTTAGAAGTTTCCTCTCCCGGTATGGATAGGCCGCTGACCGGATATCGAGATTTCCGGCGGGTCATGGGCAGGGAGATACATCTTTTTCTGAAAGACCCGGTTCGTGGCAAGCGTGAAATCATCGGTGAGTTGACCGGGCTGCGTGAAGGCGAGTTGATAATGAAGGTCCGGAACGAGGAGTGGCTGGTTCCGATGGTAAACATAGAAAAAGGGAAACAGGTCATAATCTAGGAGTCAAGTCTGATGGAAAGTGAACTAATGGGGATTTTGGAGCAGATCGAACGCGATAAGGGCATCGCCAAGGAAGTGCTCATACAGGCCGTCGAAGCGGCTGTCGCCTCCGCGGCCCGCAAGGTGTGGACGGTCGGCAAGGAAGAGGATGTGACCGCCAAGTTCGATCCCAGGACTGGAAAGATCACCGCTTATGCCAACGGACAGGAGATCCGTTCGAGCGAATTCGGCCGCATCGCTGCCCAGACCGCCAAACAAGTCGTGTTCCAGAAGATACGCGAGGCGGAAAAAGATGTCGTCTTTACCGACTATAGTACACGTATCGGATCCATTATTTCGGGCAGTGTGTATCGTTTCGACCGTGGCAGCGTGATCGTAGATCTGGGCAAGACCGAAGCCATTATCCCGAGGAGCGAGCTTTGCGGCAAGGAAGAATTCCGACAGGGCGACCGCGTGCGGGCCTTGGTCCTGGATGTCCAGCGCGAGACCCGCGGCCCTCAGATAGTGCTTTCCCGGGCGCATCCTAATTTTGTAAAACGCCTTTTTGAGCTGGAAGTTCCCGAGATTTACGAAGGCATTATAGAGGTCAAAGCCATTGCCCGCGATCCCGGCGAAAGGACAAAAATATCAGTCTATTCCAAAGACGAAAAGGTCGATTGTGTGGGCGCTTGTGTAGGCATGCGCGGTTCCAGGGTCAAAAATATAGTCAATGAACTCCACGGCGAGAAGATCGATATAGTCCGTTATGCGGTGGACATCAAGGAATACATCCAGGCGGCCCTTTCACCGGCAGAGATATCGCAAATGCAGCTTTTGTCGGCGGAAAAGAAGGCCAATATCATCGTGGCGGATGATCAGCTTTCTATCGCCATCGGACGTTATGGCCAGAACGTAAGACTGGCCGGAAAACTGGTGGGGTGGGAACTGGATATCTTTTCGGCTAAACAATGGGAAGAGCATCTTAAACAAGAGTCGGAGCAAGAAGAAGAGGTCGAGGAAGTCGTCGAAGAAGTGGTCGAGGAAGAAGTTGCCGGGGATGCGAGTAATGGCACGGAGCCGTCTGACGGCAACGAGGAACCATCGGAAGATAAATAGTCTTGTTGAAAAAGAAAACCGGATAAACCGTAGTGGAAAGCAATCATTATGTTAGTTAGGGATTTGGCTAAGAAATACAATATCACTGAAGAGATCATTATGACCACCCTGAAGACCTTAAAACTTAGGGCCAAGGGTGATGACCATGAGCTTAGCCCGGCAGTTATCATGGTCTTGAAAGGCGAACTCGAAGAGAAAGGGCTTATCCAAAAAGAACCTGAGCCAGAACCCAAACCCGCCAAGAAGCCACCCGTTAAAAAAACACATGCTCCCTCGCATGAAGATGCGTCTGCCAAGAAAAAGAAAGACCTGAAATCCAAGGACCACGCGGAAGTCTCAGAAACAGACAAGCCCGCGGACCATGCCAAGAAACAAATACTGGTCTCATACAAGGCCGGGGTTGTCCATCCTTCCAGAACAGAACCCAAGACGGAAACAAAGCCGGAACCAAAAGCTGAGCAGACTGTTGAAATACCGGTGGAGCCTAAGATCGAACCAAAAGCTGAACCGGTCGTAACTGAGCCGGAAGCTGCTAAGGGCGAATTGCCAAACGAACTGGCCCAATTCGAAAAGAAACCCGATGATCAGTCTTCGGGTGACGGTAAAAAGGTGGTCAAAAAGGTAATCAAGAAGGTCATTAAGAAAGTCATCCATAAAGAACAGCCTGAGTTTATCTCCATGAAGCCTTTGGCGCATGGCAAGAGGCGTCCTGCGGGAGAACCGTCCTCAACCGGTCAGCCGCAACCGCACTCGTCCGGCGGGGACCATGAGAAACCCGTCGAAGAACAGCCCCTTGATCAACCTCCTGCCAAACGCGATGGCCCGCTGGTAGACATTGAAATGAAGATCCCTATCACGGTCGGGGATCTGGCCTTCAAAATACAACAAAAGGCCAACATAGTTCTCAAAACGCTCATGTCCAGGGGCATTTTTGCTCATATCAACCAGAACCTCGGTGAAGATATCGTGCGCAGTATCTGCCAGGAGTTCGGATTTAATCTCATAGAAATAAAATCCCAGGAAGAACAGCTGGTTTATGAGCACGAAAAGGAAAAAGATGCCCCTGAATTGCTTAAACCACGAGCTCCGGTTGTCACTTTTATGGGCCATGTCGATCATGGTAAGACTTCCTTGCTCGATGCTATACGCAAAACCAAGGTGGTCGATACGGAACACGGCGGGATCACCCAACATATCCGTGCTTATTCTGTCAAGCTGGCGAAAGGAACAATAACATTTCTGGATACACCCGGTCATGCCGCCTTTACGGCGATGCGTGCCCGAGGCGCGCATATAACCGACCTGGTTGTGCTGGTAGTTGCGGCGAATGAGGGAGTGATGCCGCAGACCCTGGAGGCCATAGACCACGCCCGGGCGGGCAAGGTTCCTATAGTTGTGGCGATGAACAAGGTCGATCTGCCGGATGCCGACATAGAAAATGCCAAAAAACAGTTGATGCAACACGACCTTATGCCCGAAGACTGGGGCGGTAAGACCATCGTGGTACCGGTCTCTGCCCATACCGGGCAGGGGATCGATAATTTGCTGGAAATGATCTTGCTGGAAGCGGAGATGCTGGAGTGCAAGGCTAATCCGAACAAACGCGCAGCCGGTATCGTGGTTGAAGCCCACCTCAGCCCCGGCAAAGGGGCCTTGGCCACGCTTATAGTCCAGAGCGGAACGCTCAAGGATGGCGATATTGTCATAGTAGGCCCCTATTATGGCCGCGTAAAAGCTATGTTCGATGACCGTAAGCGCCATGTCCACGAGATCGGGCCCTCCGGACCGGTGGAGATCCTTGGGCTTCCGGCAGTTCCGGAGGCTGGTGAAAGATTTTTTGTGGTCGAAGAAGAAAAGGTCGCCCGGGAGATCACTTTAGCCCGTGAGGAGAAACTCAAAGCTGAACGCTTACGGGCAACGTCCAAGATCACGCTGGAAGACCTTTTTGCTCAAAAACAGGCCGGAGAGGTAAAAGAGCTGAACGTGCTTATCAAAGGCGACGTGCAAGGCTCCGTGGAGGCGATCCGCGACTCGCTGCTCAAGGTCCCGGCGGAGAACAAGGAAGTGGCGATAAAGTTCATCCATTGCGGAGTGGGCAATGTCAATGCCTCGGACGTTATCCTAGCAGCTGTTTCCAAAGCCATCATCGTGGCCTTCGGCGTCGGTACCAATTCTGATGCCGAAGAGGAACTGAACAAAACTCCGGTCCAGATACGTCGATATAATATCATTTATGATGTGGTCAATGACGTCCGCGACGCGCTGGAAGGGATGCTAAAGCCGGATGAAAAACGCCATTTTATCGCTCGTGCCGAAGTGCGGCAGGTCTTCAACCTTTCCAAGTCCGGCATTGTCGCCGGTTGTTTCCTGCTGAAAGGAAAGATGCGCACCAAGCTGGATGTGGAGATCATCCGTAACGGCCAGGTTATCCATACTAACAAGATCACAACACTCAAGCGTTTTAAGGACGACGTACGCGAGGTCGGCGAAGGATTTGAGTGCGGCATTTCGGTCGGCGGTTTCACTGGTTACCAGGCCGGCGACCTTATCGAAGCGTTCCAGATCGAACAAATTGCGCGGAAGTTATGACAAAGACCGTTTTCAGCGGCATGAGACCGACGGGGAAGCTCCATCTGGGGCATCTCGTCGGTGCCCTCCAGAACTGGGTCAAATTCCAAGATACCCACCAGTGTGTATATTCGATCGTGGATTGGCACGCGCTGATGGGGGAATATGAACACAGCGAGAACATATCCTCCTATGTCTATGAAATGGCCGCGGACTGGATCGCCTGCGGTATTGACCCTGAACGTTCGATCGTTTTTGTCCAGTCGCAGGTCCCTGAGCACCTCGAATTGCAGATGTTCCTTTCGTGCTTGACTCCTCTGGGCTGGCTGGAACGCAACCCCACCTATAAAGAACAGCTGCGCGAGATCACCACGAGGGACCTGCAGACCTATGCCTTCCTTGGCTATCCGGTCCTGCAGGCGGCGGATATCTTGCTATATAAAGCGCACGCGGTCCCTATCGGGGAAGACCAGCTGCCGCATCTTGAGCTCACCCGGGAGATAGCGCGCCGTTTCAACTGGATGTACTCCTGCGAGGTCTTTCATGATTGCGAGGCCATTCTTACTCCTACTCCCCGTTTGTTAGGCCTCGACGGGAGAAAGATGTCCAAGAGCTACCAGAACACCATCAACCTGGCGGATACGCCGGACGAGATCGTTAACAAAGTCAAGAACATGTTCACCGACCCCAAACGTCAGCGACTGAAAGAACCGGGTCATCCGGACGAGTGTAATGTTTTCAGTTACTTCAAGGCCTTTATACCGGGGCGGGACGCAGAGGTGCGTGATTGGTGCGAAGGAGCCAAGAAAGGTTGCACGGAATGTAAAAGTATCCTGGCCGAACAGCTGACCAGCTATCTGCGGCCTATCCGGGAGAAGCGCGAGAAGATAATGGCTGACCGCGGTTATATTGATGCCATTCTTAAACAAGGAGCTTCCCGGGCCAAGGAGAAAGCCGTGATAACCATGCAGGAAGTCAGGAAAGCGGTATTCCGCTGATCAAGTCACTCTTCTCGAACTGCCTATGAGCTACAAACTCCAGCTTGACATGTTCGAAGGCCCCCTGGACCTTCTCGTTTATCTGATCAAGAAGAACGAGATCGATATCTACGATATCCCCATATCCCAAATAACCGACCAGTACATCGAATATATCGAAATGATGAAATTGATGGACCTGGACGGCATCGGCGACTTTTTGGTGATGGCGGCTGAACTGATGCGGATAAAATCCAGGATGCTCCTGCCGCCGGACCCTAACGAAATCATCCAGCCCGAGGACCCTCGTGCTGACCTTGTCCGGCGCTTGGAAGAATACCAGCGCATACAGGAAGCGGCTGAAGAGCTGCGATCACGGGCTGAAAAACGCTCCGAACTTTTCGCCCGCCACCTGGACGAGCAGGCCCTCGGCGAGATCAAGGAAGAGGCTAAAGAAGTCTATTTCGAGGCCAACCTTTTTGACCTGGTAACAGCCTTGAGCAGGGCGTTATTGGCCAAGCCTGATAAAGGCGAATATGAAGTCGTAAAGGAGGAGTACACCGTCGAAGAAAAGGTGCATCTTATTCTGCACGTCCTGGTCGAACGCCCTCGTATATTATTGAATGAGCTTTTTGAGAACGCCCGTAATAAAATGGAGGTGATCGTGACCTTCATGGCAGTGCTGGAGTTGTGCCGTATGCGCGAGCTGCAGGTGGTCCAGCGCAGGTTGTTTTCCGAGATCGAATTGGTCCGCAATACGGAAAATATCGTTGTCCGGCCTCGTCCTGCGATGGATGAGCCTCCGGCGGGCCAGGTGGCTACGGGGGGCTCCTCGACGACTGGGGGGCCGGGAACATCCTCCGGATGATCCATAAAGGCGCTTTTTGTCAACCCATGTGATCCCCTTCCTGAATTGAGGTTGGTTGATGGACGAACTCAAAAAGATAATACTTAATCAAGAAACTGAAGAAGATGTTATCACCAGTCTTTCCGTGCGTCCGGAACGCCTGACAGATTTCATCGGCCAAAAGGACCTTATTGACAATATCAAGGTGTCGATAGCGGCTGCCAAACAGCGCGGGGAGCCTCTGGAGCACATGCTCTTTTCTGGCCCTCCCGGATTGGGGAAAACATCGCTGGCCCATATCATAGCCCATGAAATGAAGAGCCGTTTGACTTACACCTCAGGGCCGGCCATCCAGCGGGCAGGTGATTTCATCGGCATACTAACCAACCTCGAGAAGGGTGACATCCTTTTTATCGATGAGATCCACCGCCTGGCCAAATCGGTCGAAGAATTCCTTTATCCAGCGATGGAGAATTTCAAGATCGACTTCATTGTCGATAAAGGTCCTTATGCGAAAACTATCAATTTTAACCTCAAGCCTTTCACGTTGATCGGAGCTACGACCCGGAGCGGGTTATTGGCCTCTCCTTTGCGCGACCGTTTCGGCATATTGCATCATCTGGATTTCTACGAACCGGAGGACCTCGCGGCCATCATCGGTAATGCCGCCCGTAAGCTGGGGGTTACAGTTGAACCTGATGCGGCATTGGAAATAGCGCGCCGTTCCCGCGGGACCCCGCGTATTTCAATACGTTTGCTCAAACGTGTACGCGATTTCGCCCAGTTGGAGGCGGGGCCAGGACTTTCCACCCGTATAGAACTGCCGTTGGTTTTGACCGCCATGGACCGTCTCAAGGTCGATTCCGAGGGCATGGACGAATTCTCCCGCAAAACGCTCAAGGTCATCCATGACACTTATCAAGACGGGCCTGTGGGAATAGAGGCTTTGGCCGCGACTTTGAACGAAGAGGTCGATACTATCGTCGATGTGGTGGAGCCTTATCTTCTGAAGGCGGGATTCCTGCGCCGTACTTCGCGAGGCCGTGAGCTGACCGAGAAAGCCCGTCGGCATCTTGGTTTTTATGCTAGCCGCCAGGCAGGCGGGGATCTGTTCCAGGCCTGAGAGGATGATCATATATTATAAATAATTGCTCTGGGACCGTGTCTGCCAGTTTGTTGCAGGGCTAGTATAAATGTTAACAGGTGGCAATAATGGCTGATATCGCAAAATTACTTATAATCTCAGGGTTGGCGTTGATCTTTGTCGGTGCCATGGCAATGTTCTTATCAAGGATCCCCGGGCTCGGCAGGCTCCCGGGTGATATTTTCATCCAAAAAGGGAACAATACTTTTTATTTCCCTATCGTTACCTGTATCATCATCAGTATAATCTTGACGATCATCCTTAACCTTTGGCCAAAAAAATGAAGCGAAGCATATTTGTCTTTATAACCGCGTTATTTCTTGCCGCTGGACCAGGCGAGTGCGCTGATTTGACTTTGGTTCGGGTAGCTATCCTGCGCGATGTTACCCATTGCACGCTGACCATTGACGGCCGGTACGAGGTCATAGACCAGAACTCTGGAAAAAGGCTCAACGTCGGAATGCGCCTGCGCCCGGTGGCGGTGTCACTTAAAGGCGGTGCCATCAAAGTCGGAGATTCGTATTATGAGGCTCAACGTGTTACGGTAATACCACGCAGCGACGCGATAATGTCCCTCAATAACCGCAATTACCGCGGCCAGATAACCTTGATCAACAACTCGGGCAAGTCGATCACGGTCATTAACTCTATTGAACTCGAAGAATACGTCCGTGGGGTCCTGCACCACGAAATATCCGACAAGTGGCCGCTGGAAGCTATCCAGGCGCAGGCAGTCGCTACTCGGACTTACGCCGTATATTCCATGCAGCAATATGCCGGACGTGATTACGACCTGACCAGTGATATATATTCTCAGGTATACGGCGGCCGTTCCGCTGAACGTTACCGTACCAATCTGGCGGTGCGCAGGACGAAGGGAGAGGTACTGACATACAAAGGGAAGGTCTTTCCCGCCTTCTTCCATGCTAACTGCGGTGGGATAACCGAGGACGCAAATGAACTTTGGGACATCGACCTTCCGCCTTTGAAAGGAGGCGTTGATTCTCCTTTCTCGGTAAATTCCCCCCATTACAAGTGGCGCCGCAATTTTCGTCTCAAAGACATCCAGCAAAAGCTTAACAAGGCCGGAGTGGCTATTGGAGATATTCAGGAGATAAAGGTGGTTGAACGCAACAAAAGCGGGCGGGTACGCAACCTGCAGCTTACCGCACGCGACGGTTCGGTCAAAACGATCAATGGCAAGTCCTTCCGGGACATTCTAGGTCCCAACATCCTGCGCAGCAACAAATACGAAATAGTTATGAAGGGATGGTACGTCGATTTCGAGGGACTGGGCTGGGGACACGGTGTGGGTATGTGCCAATGGGGTGCCTATGGCATGGCCAAATTGCGTTACGATTATAAAAAGATCTTGTCGTTCTATTATCCTAGTTCGGTTATAACCACTTTGCGGAACCCGGAATGATTCAGGTAATGTGCCTCTGCCTGATCTAAGGCTTTATTTCAGTCTTATACATGTTCCTTGTCTTTTTAATCGTTCTTATCTATACTTATAACATATTTCCACATAAATAGAGATTCTAGAATTAAAGGTAAATTCGATCAGTTGATATGTTATCAATCAATGCCTTTGCCGAATTCTCTTTTAAGAAGCGCCCATTCCTTAGCAGTGTTTACTTCCTACTATTTAACCTCTTCCTTCCATGTTCAATATCTAATGCCGACCTGACTGTCAAAAGAATTCCACCGGAGGGAGGAAAGCAGATACTTTTGAATTACTCTCAAGCTATTTCTGCAAAAAAGGACCCGCCCTCTCTCGTTGCCCCCAACGATGCCCTGCCAAGATCGGATGATACAATAGTTTTCGATCTCTCCGCCTCTTTTCCTCCGGCGGATATCGGCGCCTCCCAATTCATGATCAGGGGAAAAATGTCCACCCGTAACGTCATCCATCTTGAAGGAGCGGCTATAGCGGATGAACCGGCCGGTGCCCCGGCGATCCCGTATATCGAATATTACATACTGCTTCCCAAAGGATATTCTTTTCTCGATGGAAGTCTGGATTTTTATCAAAGCCGGAGAATGGACCTCCCGGAAGGTCTCAATTTCATACCCGGCAAGATATCTTTCACCGATCTCCAGGATCCAGAACTGAAGAATAAATGGGAGGCGTCCTTAAGGGAAGATGAAACCATATACGGAGCCCCGGGATATTATCCGCCCCTTAACTACGAATTCGATGAGCAAATCCATATGGGATACCGAATCCTGTCTTTGAAGATAAAACCATTTAAGTATCACCCGCTGACAAGAGAATTATTGTCTTTCTCTCTGGCCAAAGGACATATCCGTTTGCAGGCAGACCCTCCGGAGAAGCGTATCCCGGAGATCTATCTGCGTACAAAAGAAAAAGATCTAACACTTATTAAGCGTATGGTGGTCAACGATGAGGAACTCTCGACATACATCGTGGACGCCCGGCACAAAGGAGTTGCGCCATGAAAAAAATAGCGTTCTTTTTCAGCCTTTTATTAGTGGTTTTATTGTGGGCCGGGCCTGCTTTCGCCGCTGAATATTATTATGTGATCGTGACCAGGCCCGAATGGCGAACGGCGGTTGAGCCTATCCGCGCTCTTCGTTCCTATGATGCCGACCACCAGGCCAGAGTAGTTACACTTGACGAGATCCCGGCCGTTCTGCCTGGCCAGCCCACCTGGCAGGAGATCAAGGCTTATTTTCAGAACACGCTTTATCCGCAAGAACCCGCGGGGTGGGGGACAGAATATATTTTCTTGGTGGGGGGCTATACCAAGATACCTCTTATCAACCCGGTCATGAACGGCAGTCTGGTAATATCCGCCACCTCCGACCAATTTTATACTTCCTTCTTTGCCGGACCGGAGATTGCCATTGGGCGTTTGCCTGCCAACACTGTCACGGATATTGAGAATTACTATCAAAAAATACTGCCGGGAGGCTCGGGCGGCTTTCTCATCCCATCAGGAGAGGACCGGATAAACATGTTCATCGAGTGTTATGGCGGGGATAATTTCTATACCGCCGACGAAGTACGCAGGATCGTGTCGCCATACCTGGAAGTGGGGACAACCTGCTGCACTCTCACCGACTTTCAGCTTCGGGATGTGGTCGGCCAATCCAGCATCCACATGAATACCAGCCATGGCTATGGCTGCGGTATGAATAGGTACGCTTACGCCAATTTGAACACCACGATGTCCCCGTTCTATCACGCCTTTGGCTGTTCCTCGGCCGCCTTTTGGTCAGGAGTAAACGATGACCCCAGAGTCACCTACATAAACCACCGGACCTATTATTCTGCCATTGCCGGTAAAGGCGAGCCCCACAGCGACAGCGATTTTGCCAAAAGGTTCGTCCGTACTTTTATGCAATACGGGTATCCCAGCATCGGCGATATCCATCGTTTCGCGGGACAGGATATCCTGCTCGGCGACCCCTATCTGAAGTTGACCAGCCAGGATTTCCTGGAGAGCCCCAGGATCTACGTCGACCGCAATCTTCTTTCCGGGCAGCGCAATTACAATCTGGATACTGGTACCGGCCAGCTTGACCCCCTTCGGATATCCGTCCAGTCATTTAATGGCTGCCAGTGGGCAGTTGGACCGGTCTCTTTCAGCGCCCCGGAATTGGGCAGCTATGTTTCAGTCTCACCGTTAAGCGGTAATGCTGACGGAGAGATAACGGTATCTTTCCTCCCTCCGGATGGGTTGCCGGCGGGAACCTATTCCATAAGTTTTGACATAAAGGATGTTTCCAGCGGGGATGTCGTTTACGGTACAGCTAACGCCAGTCTGGTGGTCTCCGACACAAATTATCTGGAGACTTCCGATTTTATCATTAACGGCAACACCATGACCTTGCCGCCGGGTTATTACGTGATGAGCATGGATCTGATCATACCTGCTGGCACAACATTGGTGTTGCAGCCGGGAGTTACTGTCCTGAGCGATTTCTATGGAGGCAAGATATCGATACAGCCAGGCGGGAGGTTGGTGGCCAAGGGGACAGTGGACAACCCTGTCCGTTTCTCCCCGCCGCCGAACGATTGGCGTTTCAGTTCCGTGCAGTTGGAGATCAACGCGGACGGGGATGAGCTGGCCGCTGATTTTGAATACTGTTATATCAATTCCAAGATCGTCGGCATTGGTACACCGAGGCTGCGATTCAAGAACTGTACAATCATGTATGCCATGATGATGGAAGGTGTCTTCCCAAATCCGGTCAAAGGAAGGATGTCCAATACGATTGTTGGACGGGGACAGATGGGACAGCCTACCAATGGAGGTTATCTATCCAATATGGATGTTTCGTATTCACTGGTACCAGCCAGTTTCAAGGGAACGGGGCCTGGTATCGTTTGGGACCGTGAATTCGTGGACAACGAGTCCAAGCTTATAAACACCTCACTCTGTGTTAACGGCGGCGACCCGGCGGACAGTCCCGATCCAGACGGAACGATCAGGGATATTGGCGCTTCCTATTTCCCGTTATTCGACATAGTGCGCGTCCCTCAGGATTATCCCACCATCCAGCAGGCGATCGACGTGGCCAAGAACACTACCACCAAGGTGGTGCGCGTCAACAGCGGTACATATCAGGAGAACCTGACCTTGCCGGTAGGGGTCAGGTTGATGGGTAATCCGGCCCAGAGCAAGCCGGTGATATTAGACCCGGACGGCACCGATACTCTGGTCAGTATTGTCCAGGAAGGATTCCCCGGGCCAAGCGCCGTTTCTCTGATCGAACACATGATACTGACAAAGAAAGGACAGGCCTTTTCAGGGAAAGTGCTGCATGCCGCCCCGGACTTTATCGCGGTGCTGTTGCGTGATGTAGAGATAATCGACTCGGATGATAATGCGGCAGCAATCTCCGTTCCGGGAATGGGTTCGCAAATAGGCTTCGTTGGCCTTAAGCTGTCCGGGAACGACCGCAACGGTTCTTTGATCGAATTCTCGCTCCGTAACGGGAACTACCAGAGCTGGATCAAGGACAGCCTGTTCGAAAACAACACGAACAATATTAATCTCGTTAAGCTGGACGTGGATTCATGGATGGGCAATTTAATACTGAATAATGCCCTCATCAGGAACAATACTGGCGGAAAGATGTTCGCCAATACTTCGGTCGTCCAGAGAATGGAGACGGGTTCGGACATATCCACCTTGTTGGTCGAGCGGTCGATATTGAGTGACAATAACGCCACCGAGATCATGGCTGCCCAGTATGGTTACACCCGCATCGATTCGTCCGTTCTTGCCAATAACGGAACGTCTAACCCGCTAGTGATCAGGTCGAATGACAATTCGGTCTCGGAATTCCATAATTCCATCGTATGGAACAATACCTTGACCTTTTCAACCGCTCCGGGAGCGACGGTCAAGGCCAGCTACAATGATATCAATTCATCGCATCCCGGAGTGGGGGCGGGGAACATCAATGCCGACCCGCTTTTCGTCGATATGGCCAACGGCGACTTCCACATAGAGCGCAATTCGCCCTGTGTGAACACTGGCGATCCATTGTCGGCGGTGCCTCTGAACGGTGGAACTGCTATCGACATGGGGAAGCATGAAGTCCCGCAAGATCTCACGCCGCCTTCGGTGCCGGTCGTAACTGATTCCGGTGACCAAACGCACAGCGCGACCCAATTGTCCGCGCAATGGCATAGCGAAGACCTTGATACGGGCGTCGCTGAATATCAGTATCAAATCCGCAGCGCGGCGGTAGACGGACCTATTGTCCGCGATTGGACGCCAGTCACGGCGGAAGCGGTATCGGCCATGGACCTCAATCTGACCGCCGGCCAGATCTACTTTTTCTGCGTGAAGGCCAAGAATCAGGCTGAAGTGTGGAGCGGAACCGGTTATTCAGACGGTATCCAATATGTGAACCAGGCGCCGGTGCTGAATACCATCGGCAACAAGACCGTCAACGAGGGGCAGACATTGAACTTTTCCGTCTATGCCAGCGACCCGGACGGAGATACCGTCACCTATTCGGCCAGCGGCCTGCCATCGGGGGCGGTCTTTAATAGCAGCTCTGGCGCATTCTCCTGGACGCCCAATTACAACCAAGCAGGGAACTATCCGGTAACAATAGCGGCAACAGACGGTACGCTCACTGATTCGGAGAATATAACCATCACGGTCAATGACATCCCCTCGGTGGACTTGATCCTGACGGCCCTTTCAACCACTACCGCTAATGTGGCCAAGGGCAGTTATCTCAGCCTAAGCAATACCGTCAAGAACCAAGGCACTTCGGCGGCGGCCGCTTTTGTGATCGAATTCCACCTGTCGGCAGACAACACCTACGGCGGCAGCGATGACGTTGTGTTGACACCCACGCGTTCCGTCTCCTCGCTGGCTGCCGGGGCCTCGAGCGGAACCTCCACCTCGGTCTTGATCCCGGCTACAGCGGTCGAAGGCGCTTATTTCCTTTGCGCTAAAGCTGACAGCGGGGCCGTGGTGAACGAATCGGCCGAAGACAACAATACACGTTGTACTGCCACTCCTGTGCAGGTATCGAGCGCGGATCTGGTCATGAACACGCTAGGCAATCCCCCGGCCAGCTTCCAAAGCGGTACTTATATGATCATGAGCAGTTCGGTCAAAAACCAAGGCACTGGCACCAGCAGCAGTTTTTACGTTGGTTATTACTTATCAGACGACGCCGTAATCACCACCAGTGACCGCTATCTAGGTAACGCCTATATCTCAAGTCTTGGGGGCGGCGCAATAGCCAACCAGTCTCCAAGTATACTTATTCCTGCCACCATTCCCGCCGGGAATTATTATCTTGGAGCGATAGCGGATTACAACAATACCCGTCCCGAGAGTAATGAAGCGAACAACATGGCCGCTTCCGTTACCCAGGTCTCTTTGTCTTCCGGCGTGGACCTGGCGATCACCGCCTTCCAGGCCCCGACCAGTTATGTATCCGGCACGACGATGAGCTTTACCGATACGGTCAAGAACCAGGGGCCGGGCAGGACCGGCACGTTTTATGTGGCGTATTATCTGTCACTGGACGCCAACATCACGACATCCGACACTTATCTGGGACGCAGGAGCGTGAGCGTCCTTTTGCCTGACGCAACAAGCACGGCTACGACGACCCTCTCCAATATTGTCGTTACACCCGGCACTTATTACGTCGGAGCCATCGCCGATTATAACAACGCCCAGGCTGAAAGCAACGAGACCAATAACTTGTCGGCCGTTCTGTCTATGCCCGTCACGCCCGGGGAGGACATGGTCATGACCACCGTCGGCGGACCTGCCGGAGCAGTGACCGGCGGCCCCCTAACGTTAACAGACACTGTGAAGAACCAAGGCCCGGGAAAAGGTGGATCATTCTATGTGGGGCTATATCTTTCCTCCGATGCGATAATCACAACCTCCGATACCCGCGTCGGGAGCCGCTCGGTCAGTGCGCTTAATTCACAGGCCAGCAGCTCGGGTAGCACCACCGTGACACTTTCCACCACGCTTTCACCGGGCACTTATTACATTGGCGTGCTGGCTGATTATTCCAACGCCAGGGTGGAGCAGGACGAAAGCAATAACGCCCTGGCCGGGCCCCAGATAGTAATAACCCCTGGACCGGACCTGGTCGTGAGCAGTGTTTCTGGTCCGGCAACCGGGACGCGCGGCAGTTCTATCGCGATAAACGATTCTGTCCGTAATCAGGGAAGCGGCAATTGCTCGTCATTCTACGTGGCCTATTATCTTTCGACCGACGTGGTTATAAATACCTCGGACAGATATCTAGGCCGAAGGTCAGTAAGCTCCCTTAATGTCGGTCAGACCAGTAGCGCCACAACTTCGGTTACTTTATCCACTAGCATACCCGTCGGTACATATTATATAGGAGCGATAGTGGATTATCTGAATTCCCGGCCGGAGCAGAATGAAACCAACAATTCTTTGGCTGGTAATCCGATCACAATCAATTAGCGGCCTTGTGCTGGCCAGGACCCATAACTCCATGGTCCTGGCCAGCTATACTTTTCATTCTTTCTTGAAATAATCTCATTGCCTTTTTCATTGAAAAAAATTCTATATATACAAATATTGATTTTTATACAATTTTCTTACATACTTACCTTGTAAGCCAATCACATATATTAAAACGTTTGTTCTACAAAATATGCTTATGCATTGGCAAAAGCTACACTCCTGGCGAAAAAGTGTTTGCATTGGGATGGCGGTTATCTTTGCCCTAACTGCGGTCTACCCGTCGTCTGCCCAGACTCTGGTAAGCATGCCCCCGCCGGGCAGTTTAGTGCCGCTGAGCCAGGCTTTCAACCCTCCCTCGCTTAAAGGTATCAAAGTCTATCCCGACAACCCGTTCCGTTTTGATTTCATCCTGGACCCCGGCGAAGAACGGCTGGATGCCGATGCCCTCAAGGAGGAATCCGGAAGACTTATCCGCTATTTCCTGACCTCTCTGACAATGCCCGAAAAGGACCTGTGGGTCAACCTGTCGCCATATGAACAGGAGCGTATCATCACTAACGAGTTCGGGCAGACCGAAATGGGCAGAGACTTGCTGGAACAGGATTACCTTTTGAAACAGATCACGGCTTCGGTGATGTATCCAGAGGGTGAGGTAGGCAAAAAATTCTGGTCCAAGGTCTACCAAGCCGCTTTCGAGATGTTCGGCACGACCGATATCCCGATGGACACCTTCAACAAGGTCTGGATCACCCCGGATAAGGCCGAGGTATTCGAGAACGAAGGCCAGTCCCTGGTCATCGAGAGCCATTTAAAAGTCCTGCTGGAATCAGATTATCTAGCGCAGGAGAGGATATTGGATAGCAGGGAAGCGAACACAGACGAGAAGAGATCCGCCAGCGTATCCAACGGGGACTCGGACGCGGTGAGCGCCACCCGGGACCTGTCCAAACAGATCTTGCGTGAAATAATCCTCCCTGAACTGGAAAAAGAGGTCAACGAAGGCAGGAACTTTGCCCCGGTACGTCAGGTATACCGGTCTCTAATCCTGGCCGCGTGGTTCAAGAAAAAAGTTAAAGAAAGCCTCCTGAGCAAGGTCTATGTGGACCGTAAAAAAGTGACAGGCGTGAACATCGATGACCCGGAAATGTCCCGGCGCATCTGGCAACAGTACGTCGAAGCTTTCAAAAAGGGCGCCTACAATTACATCAAGGAAGAGCAGGACCCCTATTCGCAGGAGATATTACCCCGAAAATATTTCTCCGGCGGGTTTGATTACTCCATGCTCTCGGACATATCTCTGAACATAACCCATGACCGCGCCCAACTCTCACGTGTAATAGCCGGAGGGCTTATTATTCTTGCCGTAGGGCTGTCCAGCGGGAATTCACCGGTCAGTGCCCAGGATCTTATCCCAAAGACGCCGGTCACAACCGAACAGCAGCAGGAATGGCAGGGGATCACGCCGGACCTTCTTTACCGTAACGCCACTGTGATGGGCCGGATATCTGAGAATCAATTAAAAGAATCGATAGAATTCTCTGATTCTAAAAGACCGCTGGTCAATGATGTGCGCAGTTTCCTGATGGAAAAGGGCATACTCAATAAAGACAGCCCGCCGATACGTATTCTTTTCCTGAAAGGCTTGAGCCGCCCTGGATCATTGGGCCCCCACCATGCCAGTTTTGCCTTGGCGATATCGGAAAGAGGCAACGAGCTGATCGTGGTAAGTGCTGACGCGTTTGAGGGGCTCGGCGAGCGGGACGCCTTCCCGCTCTTGGCGATCAAATACGCGCATGAAGGCACCCACACTGATGACTTCCGGGCCAATCTCAATCCGACGCCTGGTGAAAAGATGGCCAGCGAGGCGCGGGCTTATCAGAACACCGTTACAGTGATGGAAAAACTGTCCCAAGAGGGCCGGGCATCCTATTCAAGGGACCAGCTAGATGCCCAGCGGGCAGTGGCCAAGGCCTTTTTCCTGTGGATGACGGGTAAAAACAAGATAAAAGATTTCCAGAATTACTACTACACCAATGTATCCATCGTGAGTTTGAGGGCGCCTTCCGTAATACTGATAGACCTGGTAAATGAAGAGAACGGGGGACTGGCGCAGGTAAAAATAAATACCGACAAGGGGACCGTGCAGTTCCAACCCTTTGTGTTCTTACGGGAACGCGTCCAGACCGGCCGGGATACAGATAGGGCGCAGAGCGCGTTCCCGGACCTTTCCCGGAAATGGCCCTCAATACCTGAAAACGAACCGGTGGGGCTCGTCCAGGTGCCGGGTCGTACCGCCACGCTTAAAGATTTCAATCGCACAGTCGACAGGAACGGCCGTTCGTTCATATTCGTCTACCGTGGGCTTAAGAATGTAAGCCCGGATGCCATCAAGGGGGCGGCCCATCAGTCCTTGGCTGCTGCCAATAACATCCCCAAGGAAGAGGCCTACAAAAGATACGGCGCTTCCGTCGAGGAGGCGGTCTTGCGGAATATCGCCCAAAGGGGTGCGGAAAATGATGCCACCTTGCATACCACCCTCAATCCGGAAATGGCCAGGCGGGCGGCCACTATCGGGAACGGCACGGTGGTCACTTACCGGATCCCTGTCGACTGGCTGACAGACAATCGTCCGGTCGTGGCCCAAAAGGGAGACGTCGAAGAAGAGGTCGCTTTCTATTACGACCTCCCTGCGGAATTCGTTCACCATGTGGATCCTTTGGATGCTTTTACGGCCAGAAAGATATTCCCGGCACGTGAAGACAGCCTCAGCCGAGAACAAGTACTGGACCGGGCGCAGCGGTCATTGTTCCGCGCATTAAGCGGGATTTTGTTGGTGGCGTCGCTGACCTTCGGGGTGGGATGTGAACCCATCAATACTCTACAGGAACCTCCCGGGACGACGATAAACCTTCCTGCCGGATGGGACGACCTGACGCCGGAGCTCATTTATAGCCATGGCTCCAGGATGGGAGAGATTACTCCTGAGCAATTGAAACGGTCCATAGAAATATCGGTAGCCAAACAGGCCTGGGCCGGAGAGGTGGAAAGTTTTCTTAAGGACAACGGCCTTTTGCCGTCCGACACGCCCCCCTTAAGGGTCTTGTTTTTGACCGGATTGAGCCGGGAGAGTTCCCTGGGCACTGCGCACCGTAGTTATGCTATGACGATAGTGACAAGCAAGCTTGTCGTGGTGAGTGCCGACGCCTTCGAGGGTTTGAGCGATAAGGAAGCCTTCGCCCTTCTGGCAATAAAAATAGCCCACGAAGGCAGGCATGTGCGGGATTATTACATGGCCCCTGGTATAGGTGCGCTTGAAGATGAGGCCCTGGCCTTCCAAGCCACCTATGATGCCATGGCTTTCCTGCAGCGTGAGGGTCTTGCCACGTACTCAGCCGAAGCGTTGAACGCCCAGCGTAATGTCGCGGAAGCTTTTCGCCTCTTACTGGCTAACCGTTCCGGCCTGCCGAACTTTAAAAATTATTACTATGATAATATTGAATTAGCCTTACCGGACATCGTGAGGATATATCTTTTTAACATGAATAACACTAATGATCAATTACGTGCAGAGATCAATGTCACTAAAGGGACCGTTGAGTTTCAGCGTAAGCTTGTAACGCCTGGGAAAGGGACTGCGTCTGAAGGGCAGCAGGGAACGGATGATGCTGATCCGGCGCAGGGATCGATCGAGGGCGTGGTGGTGGGAGAATCGGTCACGGCGGAGAACCTGGAAGCCGTGGTTGACGGTATCGCCCGGGTAGACCGGCAGGCCCGTTTTCAGAACAACCCCGATTTCGGCCGGAACCACCGACTGGAACGCGGGACCATCGAGGCCTATCTTAAAGACCCTGACGTCAAGGTATACTGGGCGCAGAAGGACGGCCAAATCATCGGGTTCTCTATCTGTTCACGGATAAATTCTGCTGAGCCTTACCTTTCGCGTGTCGCCTCGCTTCCGGATGCGCCCAGCGGGTTGGGCTCGCTTCTGCTGGACCGTCTCATCGGGGAACTGCGTGCCGCTGGAAAGATGTCTTTAGCCTTTATACCTTTCAGCCGGACCAGGTCGTTGGAATTCTTCAAAAAATATGCTTCCCGCCAAAAGGGAGAGATAAAGTTGAAGAGCACATCGTCGGTAGCCTGGCAGTTCGACTTTGCCATGAAAGAGGCCGTCTACGGTGGTATCGACTTTAACACTGACCGGCTGGACCTGCAGGTGCAAAACTCGGGCGGCGGTGTGAAATTCAATGTCGACCCGATCATGGTCAGGCGTTTCGATGCCATGCCGGGTTTCTCACCGGTACTTATCGACATGCGGCCTTTAAGTAGCATCCAGTCCTTCCTTGGTATCCCAAATAACTAGACCGATATTCTACCTAACGATCGATAAACAGGCTTATGACCGGGTTTATTATGCCGGAAAGGCATATTTTTGGGCCAGTGACATTACGTCATTATTGCGAAGTGGCAGCATGATATAACCGTTCGCGCCTCGACTTACCGCCTCAACTGCTCCCCCTTCTGATCCAGCTTCTCCGATGGCTATTATGGTCAGCCGGGGGCTTAGCTCCCGCATCTTTTCGAACAATTGACCGGATAGATCAATGTCAGACCCGACAAAGGCCAGTCCGATCGAGGATCCTTGCTTCAGTGCCGCCAGGCATTGATCTCCATCCGTCACTACGATCAGCGGGAAGGTGTAGGACAATATAGATTTTAACTGTTCCGCTGTCTCTTCTTGGTTGTTACCGATAAGGATGGCTGGTTTCATGGGGTGGCTATATGACCACCGGTGTGGATACAGAAATTATCCTAGCCGGCAAGTCGGTATTGTTCTCTATATTATGCGGCTGGTTTGCGTTGAAATACAAGGATGTGTTGGAGGAAAGCTGTATGACCTGTGATTTAAGCTTTATTTCCACCGTCCCCTCGAGAACATATACGAAACGTTCTCCGCCGGCGGGTAAGATCTCGACAGCAGTCGAACTCCTGGGCTCTATCTTGATGAGCGCAGGGAGCATCTTTTTGGACGCGACCTGCCGGGCTAGTATTTCCAGCGAGCATTTGCCGTCAGAGACGGGGAGAGGTTCAGCAGTGGCGTCATCAACATGCGCCGAAACGGGTTCTTCTTGCTGCAGGTTCAGGTAAAGGTCCGTTAGCTCGATACCCATGGCCTTGGCTATGGCTAAATGTGATTCCAGTGTCCCGGTCATCTTATTGTTCTCTATCCTGGAGAGTGTGGCAATCTGTATCCCACTAGCATGGGCTAATTCTGTAAGTGACAGCTTTTTCTGTTCCCTGAATTTCCTTACCTGTTCGCCTATACGCATAATGCCTCCTTGATATGATGATACAAATATACCATTATTTGACTATATATCAAATTATTTTTATTATGTAGATCAAAGATTGACACTTTTTGATTATTCTGCCATTATCTCTTGACAAAAAGACAAAATTATGCTATCTTTGCATTATGGATTTGATAATTAATCAAGCAATATATGTTGAACACATCTAATATTTCCATCAATTATCTAAACGATAAAGGCAGCCCGAACCTTAACCGTCGCCTTATCATAATCTATACAGTCCTGCTTGTTCTTAAGAAAATGCGCGATCGGCTTGGAATAGAGGCCATGCTCGATTTCCTTGACAGCTATACAAAGGCCATTGAACGCATCAAACCAGAAATAAAGAATGCAGTAAACAATGAACTGCTCGATAGAGCACTACAAGAACTGCACCAGACTGTATGCCGTTATGAAAAATAAACATATTTCATTAACAGTTTTATTTATGACATTAACTCTAGCAACATCTTCATACGCGCAACAGGATTGGCGCAGGTTATATGTCTCTACTGGGAATAATGACGTCCGAGGAGCGACTATTGATATCCGGAATGACAAATTTATTATGGTAATGTCTTCGGCCGGTTTATTCCAGGTCAACATTTCATCGCCTTTGCTTTCATCTAAGCGGATCCTTGGAGAACCCGTTAATGAAATATTTACACGCGGTGAGCGTATCTTGGCCGCTACCGACCGGGGGCTCTTTTCTTCTAATAATAATGGTAACAACTGGCTACGGGAAAACACGGAAGCTGCAGTCTATGATATTTCCGCTGAGGATGATCGATATCTTCTGGCAAGCGATAAGGGGATTTTTGTGCGGTCCCTTGACGAGCCGGTCTGGCAACGCTTTCCAGGGTCTCTGGGCAGAGAGAAAGTTCTTCGACTATTGGTCAGCGAAAACGGTTTTTTTGCTATGACGCGACATGATCTGTATTTCATAAACGCGGACCACGCTCTGGGGATAAAGGCCTTTTCCCTGGGGATGGGAAGTGAGGACGGGACAGATGTAGAAACGGAAGATGAGAGAACGCTGCCTGCCGGATGGGAAAACGAACTGGTCGATGTATTCATGGGATATGAAGGGCTTTATCTGGCGGCCAGGCATGGAATTTATATAAGCCAGGATGGAGGGACGACCTGGCGCGAGTTCCGCTGGCCAGGGAATATCTCCGGAATAATTTCGTCGGTCGTCTCTATTACGGGGGAAGACGGTCGGGAGATCGTGTGTTTTTCTTCGTCCAAAGGGGTCGCCTGCGGTCATGAAGGCGCGGTTAAGAACCTCTACGCCGGCATGGATGAAATCGATGTTGTACGGCTGTCTATTCTGCGCGAACGCGGGCTGATAGCTGCTACCAGGCGCGGCGTTTATATCATAGACGATGTAACCAGCACCCTTAAAAATAATGATCCAACCAACTACGCCCCCCAATGCATTTTTAAAGATTATCCCCGGATCGAGGCCGAATTCTCATTCGAGCCATCGGTGCGTCAGGTCCAGGTCATGGCGGTGGATCATGCCGAAGCCGACAAATCGAAGATCGATGCCTGGCGCCGCCAGGCCAGGGTCAAGGCTTTAGTCCCTGATCTCTCCATCGGGGTGGACCGCGCTTCTGGAGAACTATTGCACTGGGATACCGGCTCTAATCCGGACGTCCTGCAAAAAGGGCGCTCATATTCAGACTGGGATGTGCGTCTGACCTGGAAACTATCGGATATGGTCTGGAGCAGCGACCAGACAGCTATCGATTCGCGTTCTAAACTCATGGTCGAGTTGCGCGAACAGGTGATCGACCAGGTAACAAGAATATATTTCGAGCGGCGACGGCTTCAGGTTGAACTGTCCGCGTGCTCATATGCAGATAGCGGCGAGCGGATGGCTGCAGAGATGAGAGTGGCGGAATTGACGGCCCTTCTGGACGGTTACACCGGAGGAGCTTTTTCGAGACTTATTATAAATGACAGTTTCAACCATCAACCAAGGAGGGACAACCCATGAAAAAGAAACTGTTGGTTTTATTGATGGCCGCTTTTATGGCGGCAGGTGCGGCGGCGATGAGCTTTGCCGAGGATGTTTTCGTTACCAAGAGCGGCAAGGTCTACCATCACGCGGAATCGCCGTTCATCAAGAACCGAGACACGGTCAGGATGACCAAGGAAGAGGCTGAAGCCAAGGGCTACAAGCCATCCAAAAGTTACCTGAAGGCTAAGGCGGAGGCTGAGTCTCCGATATTGCCGGTAGAGGGCAAGAAAAAATAAGAAAGCAGGGGACTGCGCCAGGGATTATTCCATCCTGTTACGGGTCAGTTCCCGATAAGTCTGGCCGGGCGGAATAGATCGACAGCCAGTGAAAGGTACAGGTATTCCGTCCGGCTTTCCGTTCGCCCTTAGAGCGTTAGAGCCGGATCATTCATCAGGTTATCAAAAGGGAGAAGTTATGGGAAATATCCATTTTAAAGTTGAAAAAATGTACCGCCTTCCAGACGCAGGCAACCTGAAGGCATTTGCAGATGTGGCGGTAAATGATGCCCTGGTTATCAAAGGGATCCGGGTGCTGTCAGGCAAGAAAGGACTTTTTGTTTCTATGCCGCAGGAACAGGGCAAAGACAATAAATGGTACGACCAGGTCGTATGCAAGAACGCGAGCATTTACGAAGAGTTCTCTGAACAGGTCATCGGTCACTACCAAAGATCGCAATCTGAGTGAGCCTATCGGGCGCCCGGGTATAGACATGCGCTTCTCCCTGGCGGGGGAAGGCTTTTGGGGGCGTGTCTGGAGAAGCACCGGGCGCCCGATATATTCGGGTCTTTGACAGGCAAAGGGAAGCCTGTTTTCATGACTTTCTATATTTGGTTATCAACCTGGAACATTAAATTATTACGCCGGATTTCATCGACATAATCGTGCAGGACATTACTGCTTAGACAAATTTCCATTGCCAGGATGCTCCTGGCTGGCGAATGCCCCGGCTTTCCGCGCCGGTTACAACCCTACCTGGATCCCCGCCCCCGAGCACATCCCGGTATGTGCTATCGATCCGCTAGACGGCGCGGTTTATTTGTTGTTTTGATACCTGCAATGCGGCCCCCAAGATTCTTACGGTTACCCCCAGCCGGAAAAAGTTCAATGAACAGGAAAGGCAATGCTATGCGACTGTTTGCAACTAGAAATTTTATCATGGGGGGCATGTTATTTGTATCCGGCTGGATCGGTCTGACTGTCCCCTCGTGGGCAGACACCCAGACTCAATCTTTTTCTAATAACATAACGGTCGACCCATCGACCGGTGGCGCTAGCGCGATCATACCGCTTTTTACCCCCGAAGGACGTCGCGGCATAGCTCCTTCAATTAATCTATCCTATTCTTCCTTATCAGGCAGCGGACCCTTCGGCAACGGATGGTCCATGGACCTAGGCTATATAACTCGTTCTACCAGAAAAGGGGTGCCTGCCTACAGCCCTAACGATACCTTCCTTTGCAGCCTAGGCGGAAAGATCTACGAGCTGGTGAAGGTCGGCACTAATGAATACCGTGCCCGCGTGGAGGAGGACAGGCTTAAATTCATCGATACGGGAAATTATTGGGTCGTCCAGGACCCTAAAGGGGTTTCGTATTTTTTCGGTAGCCGCCCAGGTTCTAATATCGAAAACAACGGCCGTGTATTCAAATGGCGGCTGGACAAGGTCACGGACCGTTTGAACAATTTATATGTTATTGATTATCATTCTGATGGAAGTTTTGAGATCCGTTACGTGTTGAAAGCCGGACTGGACCCCGCCGCTGCCGACTTGAATAGCACGAACAATTTTGCCTACGTCATCACCAGTTATGTCACTCCGAGCAATTCTTATAATTATTCTGTAGATTACCGGCCAGGTTTTGCAGTGAAAGAAAAGAACCTGATCACCGCTCTCACGATAAGGGCCAACGGCATACGGATGCGGAGATATCAATTTTCTTATTCAAACAGCCTGACATCGGGACGTTCATTCCTGAACAGTATCACGGAATACGCTTCAGATAATACGACCTCGCGCATATTATTCAAAATCAGCTACACCAGCCAGACCTCGGCCACCTATAGCGTAACTACGACGAAAACGTCGGGTGATAAATTGTGGAACTGCCAGTTCGGAGCTGGTTATGACCGCGGCCATGAGAACTACGGCCCGGTCCCTGGGTTCGATGTTGACATGGGTGCGGTGTATACCAAAGCCTCGGGAACAGTCCCGGATGGCGTATCCTGGTCGATCAACAACAACGGCCGGCTGACTTTTTCTTCGGGACAGGATGAGGCCTGTCAATGCTGGACATATGTGTACGTTAACCAGGCTAAAACCATTCCGCTTTCTGGGAGTGGAGGGGGGGAGTGGGGGATATACCTTAACGGTTCCAGTGTTGTCAACCGCACTTCCTTGTCTCTAGTAGCAGGATATAACCTGATATTAGTGACTGATTACCACCAGCATGAATCCTTCACCTTCGATCTGGGTTTCGATCTGGCCAGCAAGGTGGATCTTATGAATTCCACAATGTCTTTAGTCTCCAACCTGGCTGGGGATTTCAACGGAGATGGGCGAGTGGATACTGCTGCCTTTTACCCTGACACAGGCAATGTAAAAGTGGCCTTGTCAAGTAACTCGGGATTCCTCCCGCCCCAGAACTGGATCGGGAATTTCGGCATTAATCAAAAGATCGTCCTGGGTGACTTTAACGGTGACGGTTCCACCGATATCGCCGCTTATGATATTACAGCGGGGAGCCTAAGGGTCGCGCTGAGCAAGCCCAGCAGCTGGAGCAACGCTATCCGGAGTTTTTTTGATAAAGGATTCTGGGCCAGCTCACTGGGGCAGAACGCTGATATCGCTACCGGCGACTTTAACGGTGACGGTTACACGGATATCCTTCTAAAGAAGACCGACGCGTCTTTAAAGGTCCAGATATGGATTAACAACCGTGCCAATGGTTTTAGCGCTGACCCTGTACAAACACTGCCTTACGGTGACAGCAGCTATGCCGTCATGACCGGCGACTTCAATGCCGACCAAATGGCGGACATTTATGCCTTCAAACGATCCAACGGGGATTGGGTGGTTTTCGAGAACACAGACGGGCACGGAAGAGGATCCGCTTTCCATGTGCAGTCCGGTTTCGGTACTGACCGGAATCCGTTGTTGGCCGACTTCAACCAGGACGGCCGCACAGATATAGCGTACTACGACTGGCCTAACGGTAAGATCACTTTCCGTCCCTCTATCAGGCGCGGTATTATTACGGTCTATTTCGGCCCGGCTTCTGATATGCCAGCGCCCTTTTCCTTAAAAGATCCCAACGCCCAGATACAGCCAGGGGATTATAACGGAGACGGTCTGACGGACGCGATGGCTTATATCGCCGGCTCGAATGTGACCACTGAACTGGCCTACAGCTCCGGTCCGATACCCGACCTGCTGAAGTCGCTAGAGAATGGAAGGGGCGCAAAAACATCGGTGGTCTATCAACCATCCACCGCTTTCCAGCAACTTAATATGCCTTTTGTGCTTCCACTGGTGACTGAAGTAGCGGTATCTGTTTTATGGAAACAAGGAGAAGTATACCGTACCTCATATTCCTATAGCGGGGGGAGATGGGACCCGTCAGCCAGAGAATTTATGGGTTTTTCCAGGACAACGGTTAAAGATGCCTACGGCGGCCGGATAGAGACTTCGTTCAATACCAACGGGGCCAATGTGTATTTCCGAGGTCGTCCGGTAACGGTATCCAATTATGACCGCTACGGGAAACTTCTTCAAAGAACCAACTATCATTGGTATTCAAAGGACTGGCTCCCGATATACTTTCGAGGTAACGGGTTTACCGATTCATCTTTTATCTACCTGGCTGATATAGACAAATCTTTATATGACGCCGGATCTTCCGGGAGGCGTACCAGACAAGATTTTATCTATCAATGGAACACGACGGAAAAATTCGGTGACCTGGTCAAAACCATTGATTACGGCGATGTGGACTTCAACACGGGTAACGATATTGGGGATGACCGCGTGACCACTGCCTTAACATATACTAACGATATTTCTTTCTGGATATTGGGCTTGTTGCAGGCCAGCGTGGTCACTGATCAATCCGGCAATTACCTGAGTAAAGACCGGTTCAACTACGATGCCAACGGCCTTATCATAAAGAACGAAACCTGGAACAGTTTGAATAAAACGGAAAGCTGGATCGCCAAAGACTTCAGCTATGATGAATACGGGAACCTTTCGGGCATAACCGACGCCCTTGGCCATCAGACCCGATATAGTATGGACAGCGTTTATAAGCTTTTCGTGGTATCGGTCGAGAACGACCTCAAGCATAAAGTGACCCGCGAGTATTATGGCGTGAACGAGAGCACGTCAGAGGGATCAGGAATTTTCGGCCAGCTGAAACTTATAGTGGACCCTAACCAGCAGAAAGTATGGCGGACCTATGATGTCTGGGGCCGTCCGTTATCCTTGGTGTCTCCGCTGGACAGTTTTGCCTATCCCACAAGATCGTGGGAGTACGCTCAGTGGGCTAGTTATTACGTGGTCGCGACAAAAAGCCGGATCAATCATGATCAACCCGGCACTCTTGACAGCTATACCTACTATGACGGCCTCGGACGTGTCATAATGACCAAGGCGAAGTCCGATGAGAACGGGAAATACGTAGCTTCCGGCCAAGTATCATACGACGCTCGGGGAGCACTCGAGACCTCGTACCAACCCTTTCTTACCACCCTCTCTTTGACCTTTCCAGACACCGTCAACAGTTCCCGTCCGGGGATAAAGTATACATATGACGACCAGGGACGTACTGTCCGTATTAATTTCCCGGATGGCAACTATGAGACCAGGGATTATGACAGCCATGGGGTGACCGTCATAGATGCCAACGGACACCAGGAACGTTCCGTCGTCGATGCGCGTGGACGTATAATCGCGCGCGAGGAGTATTTAGGGGCGGACGGCCGCAGTTCTTATTATCCTGCCGAGCCGTATCAGCTTTATGCCACTACTAAATATGTATATGACTTATCTGGGAACCTGACGCAAGTCATCGATGCTAAAGGAAAAATCACGTCCATGTCTTACGACACTCTCGGCCGCAAGACCGCCATGAATGACCAGGATATGCACGGAATGATTTACGAATACGATCCTCTAGGGCAACTTAAGAGTCAGGTCGACGCTAAAGGTGTACAAGTGGCCTTTGCCTTCGATAGCCTGGGACGCCCACTCGTAAAGACCCTTTCGGATAGCAGCTTTGAACTGGTCGCCTACGACTACGACACATCGCCGGATTTCGGACGCGGACGTCTGACAGGGGTTAACTATCCCTCTGGCAAGACCATTTTTACCTATAATGCCGTCGGCGATGAGATCTCGAGCAGCAAAATTATTGGACAGGATACATACCGGGTCAGTCGGACTTATGATGCTTTAGGCAGGATCATTAGCTTGACTTACCCGGATGGCAATGGTACAGCTGTCTACGGCTATGATGCCTCATCGGGACTGTTGAAAACGTTGAAATTTCAGGTTATGTCCGGTAGCGTTGCTTCCACCAAAGACATCATTACCGGTATCATCTACACTGCCAACGGCAATATCGCTGCCCTCAATTACGGCAACGGTACAACGGTTGTTTATTCATATGACCCGTTGACATCCCGCCTTTTACGGCAGGTCGTAAAAGACCCTATCGGAAATATCATTCAGTCCAAAAGCTACCACTATGATCCTGTGGGCAATGTAGTCAAATTGAGTGATGATTTAAAGGGCCTTAACATGACCTTCGCTTACGACGCTTTGGGCCGAATGGTGATATCGAACGATAACGGTATTGTCGTTAATTACCGCTACGATGAGACCGGCAACCTTCTTCAAAAAGGCAGACTGGTCTATACCTACGGACAGAACGGTTCTGGTCCACATGCAGTAACGTCGCTGTCTGACGGGACCAGCATGTCCTATGACCCCAACGGTAATCTAACCGTTATGACCGGATTAGAAAAGACGCAATATTTCGCCTACGACGCTGATAACAGGCTTGTCCAAGTGGAGTTTACCGATGCCGGCACTGTCACACGTTACCCGGTGGCATCTTATGCCTACGACGGTGACGGTGGGCGGACCATGAAGACCGTTTTCTCGAACAAGGGGGCCAGCGCAGTGACCACAACGTATGTCGGTGAACTGTACGAAAAAAGCGACGGTATTGAGATCGACCACCTGTTTCTCGGCGGCATGCGTGTCGCAGCTTTCGACGGAGTCACTTTGCGCTGGTTTATCGGTGACCATTTGGGGTCCACCAGTCTGGTGCTCGACGAGAAGTCGTTTGTCGAGGAAAAAGTTGAATTCACTCCCTGGGGAGAAATCAAGAACTGTGAAAAGTACGGCACATCACCCAAGGTCGCTTGGTTCTATTTTACCGGGAAGAAAATAGATGCCGAGGCTGGGCTTGTCTTTTTCGGGGCCCGCTATTACAATCCCAAACTAGGAAGGTTCATTACGGCGGACCCGACAGTGCAGCATCCTTTCGACCCGCAGGACCTGAACCGCTATTCGTATTGCCGGAACAATCCTGTAAGTTTGGTTGACCCTTCGGGTTATGGCTGGAACTGGAAAAGCTTTCTGAACAGCGCAGCGGGGGCGGTCGTCGGCGTGGCGCTGGGAATAGTCCTAGGGCCGGCCGGTTATGGTCTTTCAGGTTGGCTGGCAGGCGCTCTTGGCGGCGCAGCGGGGGGAGCGACAACTGCAGCGCTCAATGGCGCGCAAGGTAACGGGATTATCACCGGGGCGGCGCTGGGAGGAGTGCTGGGCTGTGTTGGCGGCTGGGCTTCCGGGTCACATAATATGATAGGTGGTTTTGTTCTGGGGAGCATGTTCGCCGGAAGTGTGGCTTACGCCGCTCAGATGGACAATTGGGACAGTTTCGCAGGCGGTTGGGCGGGGGCGGTAATAGGCTGGGGGATGGGTGACTGGATAGCAAAAACAAACATCGAACAATTCTCAAATTATCGGGCCGGAAGGGGATTCCAATCGGATCGTGAACTGGCCTTTAAACAGTTCGCGCGGGAGATGAACGCTCGGCATGCCTTGAATGTCAACCGTAAAGATACAACGGTTGATATTGTAGCGCGACCATTGGGGAAGTCGGCATCTGGAGAGCCTGGGAGTCAAAGCGGCCCCCGGCACATGGCCATTGTCTCCAGTAGATTGTCTCACGGGAGTTGGGAGATGGGACCGGAAAATGGCATTCTGCGTACAACAAACACAGTTATCGATCTGGAAACATGGGGAACACACTTATGTACCGAGAAATCAATTACTCTTGCAGGTGATTATATCAGGAGGTTCTCTGCGGAAGTTAATTTTGCCGCTTTGCATGAAAATATCCAACTTTATGATATGACTTTTTCTGGGCAAACAAAATATTCCGCTTTGAGTTTTAACAGCAATTTTGCAGTCAATAGTGTCATTTATGGCGCCGGAGGGGAGGCACCAAGCCGTATCAGGGTGTATGGTTATCCTGATAGGCCATGAGGAGGATAATAATATCACCAGATATGTATTATCAACCGCCTCATTTGATCAATGACAAAAAATTATGTGTTGCTTAGTGACCCTTTTCGTGGTCGCACACACATGGACGCATCCTGCGGATAGAGTTTTATCGACCAGCGAAAACCAGTTAATGCCATTCAACAGGCATCAGACTAAGAAAGGTGGTTTAATTCCATGGCTAAAAACAATATGATTATTATTTTCCTGTTATTTCTGCCCCTCATTTATTCTTGTGCAACTGTAGGCTTACAGGGAAAATTAAAAGTCAGTCGATCGGAAGCAGTAAAGATAGCTCAAGATTGCTTAGCGGGCAGCTCGTACAAAAATCAATATTACAGCCGACACTATTATGTTAACCTAAATTCACCTGAGCCCGTTTGGGGCATACTCTTCAAGGCGAAAGAGGCAAATGATACATGTATGTATGGAGCTTTGGTAGATGCTGAAACTGGACAAACCGATTGCCAGTGTTTATACGGGATGTAACGCGGAGACATATCTTGAGCAGCTTTTCAGACAAACGTTTTTTAACACTGTTACCTTGTTTCAGGGCTCGGGAATCACGGTAAGGTTGTGGGGTCTATCCTTCTTTAGTAAAGTTTTTAGTTGATTATGACCCCGTAGACAAGGTTTCGCAGATTTTCTAGTCACGTGAGCTTTTGGGTATTATTATTAAAAATGCATCAGCGTGTATGCGATTAGGGGTAAAAAGATATGGGACCAACAGTAAAACAATGAATTAAAAGGGGGATTAAATATTATGGGGGTGGTAGTCAATATTCCGGGTTTCGAAGGAAGGACCTTGACTTTAAAGGGCGGGTTATGGACCGGGACCAAGCTTTATGTTAACGGCGTCAAACTCCCCCGCGAAGGTGGCAAGTACATTTTGCGCGATAATAGTGGTAGAACAGTGGAGATCAAGTTCAAATACGATCTGGGCAGTATTATAGACGGCATACCCTATATTGAGTTAGAGAATGGTGACGTGATCGAGACTATAAAACCCTTGACCACCGCACAATATATTTGGTCGTGCTTGCCCATATTGATGCTTTTAATGGGTGGTTTAATCGGAGGCGTTATTGGGGTTCTGGCTGTACATCTGAACGCCAAACTTTTCCGCTTGAAATGGCATCCTATCTTAAAATATCTATTAACAGGAATGATCACTTTTCTATTTTTGATAATCTGGTTAATAATTATGGTAATTATAAATCGAAGATTTAAAATTTAGATTTGTTGCCGATCCTTTCTCGTTCTTTGTGCGGGTTTTAGCATTTGTTCGGATTGTTTCGAAAAATATTAAAAAATGCTTTCATTTTCTCAGATTTTCTCTAATAATAATCTATTGAGATATAAGGAGTTGCGTTAGAATAGCCCTTTCTTGAAGAAAATGTTTTCTTTATACCATCCGAGCACCCCTTATTCTTCTGTTATACTATAACTGATGGAACATTGGTTATTTGTTAAAACAGGGGGAAACGCCATGGAAAATAAATTATGGGGTCAGGTGGTTGGTATTGTTCTGGCAGCGTTCCTTTTAAGCAGTACGACGTCCCAGGCCCAGGTTATTTCACAGATGCCGTTAGTAGTGGCTAAACCTGTGCTGCAGAAGATGTTGTCAGATGAAAAAAGCATTCAGGAAAATCGAGGTTCGGGATTTGTTGCGTCGGCATATCCGGTAACAACCAAGTCTAAGATTAACAAAGTCGAAGAGGCTAAGGCCGATAAATAACACGCCATTCCAGGAAGGAAATTAACCGCGTTCGACCATCCGGTTGAGCGCGGTTTTTTTATCACGTTTTATGAAAACTCGCCCTTTATAGGTAAATAATAAAAAAATACAAAATCGAAGTTCCTACTTATAATCCCTGGTGGTAATCGTTCGCGGGGCATAACCGGTCTAAAAAAGATATTGTCAAAAGCCGGTATAGTCATACAATCTACTCTGTACGCTAAAGATCAGTCCGAGTCCTGGCTATAAAAACATCGGGCAAATTGCATAATATCAACTGATAATTTTTGTGAGGTGAATATGGGGACAAAAGGTCGTTCGATCGTTAACATGAATATTCCTAAACTGTTGGATCTTCTCAACAAGGCCTATGCGGATGAATGGTTGGCTTATTATCAATACTGGCTCGGATCCAAATTGGCCAAGGGGCCGATGAAGGACGCTGTCATCGCGGAGTTGACACAGCACGCGGCGGACGAACTGCGGCACGCCGACATGCTTTCACTTCGTATCATCCAACTGGGGGGCACGCCGCTTCTGACCCCCCAAGAGTGGCTTAAGAGATCGCATTGTGGTTATGACGCTCCTGAGGACCCTCACGTTAAGAAATTGTTAATGCAGAACATAAAAGGCGAGCAATGTGCTATAAGCGTGTACAAATCTCTGGTCGATCTCACCGCGGACAAGGATCCTGTTACTTATAACATCGTACTTCAGATCCTCCAAGACGAAGTGGAGCATGAAGAAGACCTCCAGTCCTTGGAAGAGGACCTGAGTGATTTCCTGTCCCAGGGCAAACGATGATCCTTTGCCGTTCAGATATGGAAAAGCCCGTTATATAAAGTAACGGGCTTTTTTCATAAGCCCTCATTGATATATGATATTTTATACTTAATCTATTGTCTTTCTACCCATGGGACATCCATCGCTCAACCTGATCAATCTTGAATTTGACCGTTCCAACCTGTTCCAGCATCTGCCCAAGTTCGAGTCCTTGAATTACGAAGGGCATGCCGATGATAAGATTCAGCGCTTCAAAGCCGTGCGGGAAGGATTGGAGTGGACGCTTTTGACAGCAACAATAATCCGCAGGGATGAGGACTTCCTTTGGGAATCGGCCCGTGACCTGCTGGATCGCGCAATAAAAGTAGCAGCTCAAAGGATGCGCGGTATCTATACCTTTGATCTATTGACTTTTGATTTCCACCGCGAGATCAAAACTTTCAATTATCAAGAGATCGCCCAAGTGCTGGTGAACTCATCGCTGAAGCTCAAACCAGGTGAGCAGGCCCTGGTCAGATATTCTTCCTGTTACGGGCTGCTCCAGAAAATGGTGGAAGAATCATGGGGCAAGGTTGTTTTCGAAACGGCGGTGGAAGTATTTAGGGACAAGCCCAGTTTCCTCTATACCCTGTTAAAGCGCATGCTTAATAAATCTGAATTCGCTCGGGGACCGGTGATCGCGCTGGTAAACGACCTTAGCTTGAAGCCCTTATTTGACCCGGCCGATGAGATCCAAAAATCTTTCTTAGAGAAATTCCTTACAGAGAAGGCCAACTGCTCAATCGACTTCCCCCCGGAAGTTTATTTGCAGGATCGGAACGGGTTAAGGGAAATATAGAGTGGCGGTAACATGATCACTATAAACTTTTACATCCGAGATTTGCCATTGCTGATCTTTGTACCACACTGAAGTTATATCAAACCGAATAAGATCGGGGATAAATGACTTGTATTTTGATCAAGTCGGTTCATAATTCTGATTGGCGGTATATTGTCCCTAAAATATAGCAAGGTCGCCGACAGGAAAGGAATACAAAATGCCAGACAATGCCGATATGATGAAACAGATGGATGAAGCCTCGGCCGAGGCCGAAGCGGAGTTTTACAAAAATTACGCATCCTGGAAGGCCGAAGATGTGGTAGCCTGGTGGTCGAAATGGTACATGAAAGCCGGCCACAAGCGCCTGGGACGTATACTGGTCGCAAAGGGACGCAAGCCTAAAGCATAATAATGTCAACACGACCGCGGTCCACTAGCGGTTTATGCTGAATAATCCCTTTAGCAACGGAACGGTCAACTCTTTCTCGACGCGATATCATCGCTCAGCAATCAAATGTTACCCCTGGAAAACCCATACGCAGACCTGGAATGGGATCGGAACGGCGCCCCGCGATCGGTCAAATTTGACGATAAATACTTCTGCCAGGATAACGGCTACGATGAGGCCGTACATGTCAATTGCCATGGCAATGCCCTGTCGGAGCGTTTCGGAACGCTTTCTCTACAAAACCCCGGAATTTTTACCATAGTGGAGACCGGTTTTGGTACCGGGTTGGATTTCTGCTGCGTCTGGCAACTATGGGACGCCAAGGCCCCGCCGTCATGGAAGCTGCGTTTCATATCCCTGGAACTTTACCCGGTTAAGCCGGAGCAAATGTCCCGGGCCTTGGGGCTTTGGCCGCAGTTGACGCCCTACCGTGATGAGCTTGTCTGCAGTTATGCGCCGCACCCGGGTAGTGTCCAAGATCTGTATCTAGCCGGAGGGCGTGTTCATCTTACCATCGTTTTCGACGATGTCATAAACGCCTTGCAGTTAATACAGCGCAATGGTCTTGCCGGAGAAGGGGCGGACGCCTGTTTTCTGGACGGCTTCGCTCCTTCCAAGAACCCGGCCATGTGGTCAAAGAAAGTTTTCCAGGCCCTAAAGGACTTATGCCGGCCCGGCACAACGTTCTCCACTTTCACCGTGGCCGGTTCTGTACGACGCGGCCTGTCTGAACAGGGGTTCTTGGTCCAAAAAGTACCAGGCCACGGCAAGAAAAGGCACATCCTCACCGGGACCTTCACCCCTAGTAAGACATTACCCGAACAGCAAACTTTTTCAGAATAAACTTAAACCCGTATAGGCAAGATCACGAAAAGCAGGCCCTGGCGGTAAAGATGCTTCTGCAGGGAAAATACCGTATAGTTGTGGAACAGGCGGTTTATGAAGGAATCGTGTGGGAAGACCAGTTGTCCGCCGAAGAAGACAGCATCAGGATATTTCTGGGCTATTTCCAGGGAGATCTTCTCGCTTTCCTCGACCACATCGACCCCGACCGCGTAATGACCTTCCGCGTAAAAGCCCTGCGATCGCATATACGAAACGTAGCGTTCAATATCCTCTTTAGACTTGTCCTTCAGGTGCTCGAGCTCGGCTTCACCTTTAAAATTACCGGCGTCAATTATGCCTACCTGAACAAAAACAAAATTCCGGAAAGTGCCTTTAAAGAAACGGACCACATTCATAAGGGTATGCAATCCCATGCCGTTAAACCCACTGACGAAAACAACCGCGGTCTTGCCTTTGGGATCAAAACCCGGAGCGGAAGTGGAGGGCGTCCGGAGCATTTCTTCGGATACCGCCGTGGTCAGCGTATCCAGTCTTTTTAGCAGAACAGATGTCTTGCGGTAATGCCTTTTAGTAAAAAGGGCCACCAATATGAGCGCGCCGGTGACGGCCAGGGTCATCCATCCGCCTTCATCGAACTTTATGGTGACAGTCGAAATCAAGATAAATGCGCTGAGAATGAGCCCGGAGCCGTTTACCGCCGCCTTGCGTTTCCAGGAGCGTTTACGCTGTCTTTCATTCCACCAATGACGGACCATTCCGGTCTGTGAAAGAACGAAATCAATAAAAACGTTGATGGCATAGAGCACAACCAGGAGTTTAACCGACCCGTGAGTTAATAAAAGCAGCACCAAAGCAGAGCAGCCCATGATGACAACTCCGTTCTGGGACACCAACCGATCGCTGATGGCTGAGAAACGGGTGGGGAACCACCGGTCCAAGGCCATATTGGCCAGCACTTTGGGTCCTCCTAGAAATCCGGTCTGGGCCGCTATGAACAATAAAGCGGCTTCAGATACCAGTGTGATGAGCACAAACCCTTGCGACCATATGGCAGGCCAGCCGGCAGTCGCACGTTCCATCAGAACGGCGTTCAGCGTCTTTCCTTCCACCAAAGATACGTTGAAAAGGAGGTAACCTACCATAAGGCCCATGACCAAAATTGAAAGTGATACCGCCATATAGATCATGGTGACCTTAGCGGTCCTGACCCTAGGCTCTCTCAGCACAGGCACAGCGGTGCTTACCGCTTCTATACCGGTGAATGTACCGGCACCCATGCTGTAGGCCTTAAGTATCAGGAAGATCATACCAAAGATGCCAATTTCGTTTATCGTGGCACCGGTGTCGTAATGGAGCCCGGAAACAATCTGTGGTACCGCCGGAACATGGGTCAAAAGACCAAAAATAATTATGAAAGCATGCGTCAGGATAAACAATATGAAGATGGGGACCATCGTAATAACGGATTCCTTGACGCCTCGCAAGTTCATGATTATGAGAAAGATCAAGACAGCAAAAGCAAACGGCAGCCTGAGTCCCAGGAGTTCGATCGGCAGCAAACTGAATATGGCATCAGCTCCACTGGCCACCGAGACCGTTATGGTAAGCACATAATCTATAAGCAACGCACACCCAGAGATCATGCCGACATGGGGTGAGAGAAGTTTGCTCGCCACCACGTAGCCTCCGCCACCGAAAGGGAAGAGCTCGATCACCTGGGAATAACTGGCGCTGATGACAAAAATAGTAACGACCGTTAATAGTCCTACTATCAAGCTGAGATGAGTATGGCTTCCTAATGCCAGAAATGACTCTTGGGGGCCGTAACAGGATGAGGAGAGACCGTCCGCCCCCAGGCCGACCCAGGCAAAGAAAGCGATCAGTGAAAGATGATGGAAAAGACCTCTTTCCTGCAGATCCCGGGAACGGCCGATCAGGATGTTCTTGAGGTCTTTTAATGTGAACGGTGGCTTATCAATATCCATTATAAAATTACTGAAAAGTGTACGTCGAGAATGAAAAAATACTATCATTCTTTGAGCCGGGTGTCAAAACGTGGTTCTGATTTATATACGTGCTATCTTTTAACTCATTGGCTTGACACTGTAATTGAGGAAGAGTATATTCAGCCAGGATTTGTGGATCTTTCCTATAGTTCAGACAGGCAGTTCAAAGGTTCAGCCCATGGGCAAGCATGTCAATTAATTCCGGGACGACAAAAGAGTATTCAGGCACCGTGACCGCGTTCAAGGACAAAGTTGTCTGGGTAGAGATCAATCCTACCCCGGACATCTCTTCGTCCAAATCCAAAGTATTGTGTATGACCACAGAAAGAACGGATCTCTTTCCAGGCCGCAGGGTAGTAGTACAGATCGAGTCCATCCCTGGAAATAAGGCCGTGTTGTGGAGCTTCGCCCTGCCTTTAGTTTTATTTGTAGCTACGTTGGCAGCAATGCTACATACGACCCAAAATACCGGATTGGCTATTCTGTTGGCGGTATTTACTTTAATACCTTATTATTCCATCCTGTGGGTGATCACGGCCCGAAGCCTAGGGACGGTAAAGATCCGCTTAAGGAACGATTGAACATTTGTTTTTTAGAAAGAGGAAGTCATGAAAGTCGTGATCATTTTTCACAGCGTCTGCGGGAATTGTTATCTAGTGGCAAGGTCTTTCCGGGAGAACCTGGCTGACTCATGCCAGGTAGCAATCTGTCGGGTAGCCGACTCCGACTGGGTAAGAAAGCCTGACGTGCCGGAACCGGCCCAGGCAGTGCTTGAAAGCATGCTTACGGTCCCAGAGGCCAGGCCGCAGGACCTTTTGGATGCTGACCTGATCATTTTAGGAAGTCCGACGTATTTCGGCAATGTCAGTGCAGAGATGAAAGCTTTCATGGACTCTACCGGTGGTATGTGGGTCCAAGGGCAATTGGCGGGTAAGAAACTATTCGCTTACACCTCAGCCGGCAATAGTGAAGGCGGAGGGGATCTTTGTCTGCAGGCGATCCACAATTACGGGAAATACATGGGGCTGCTTTCGATGCCTTTGCCGCGTAACATACTAAACGGTGAGAACGTCCCGGCGTTAGGTATTATCCATTATTCGAACGGTAAATATGCCGAGAGCTTGGACGCACGAACAGAAAAGATCGTGAAGAACTGTTGTATTTATTGGACAAAGAAAAACAATTTGGGATAAAAACTCTTTCCTTCGACGTGGATTAAGAGGATAATCATATTGTAATCAAACGGCAAGATCAATCTCGTCTTTATATAGATCAACTAGGGAGCAGGTTATGGCTACAGAGCAGATACAGAGGAAATTTCCTCGTTTCGATACCGATGTGCGGGTGTCTTTCAAGGTCGCTTATGATTTCCGGACCGAAGTGGATTTCCAGGTCCATCAGGAAAAAGAACAGGGGCAGGATCGCACTTATATAGGTTTTTCCAAGAATATCTCCGTCAACGGACTTTGTTTTGAATCTGCCAAAGAGCTTAAACCGGGCGACTATCTGTGGATGGAAATGCACCTTCCTAAACAAGAAAGCCTAATCTATATGGAAGGTGAGGTCCGCTGGTCCAGCCTGCTCGCAGTCTCACCCAATACCCCCCGACAATATATTGCGGGAGTACTTATCAAGAAGGTGGACGGTGTAGAGGTGGATGATACGGTCTATTTCGATGAGACATACAAAGTATCGTGGAGCCATCTGCTAGAAAGAGTCCTGGGAGGTTTTGCCAAACTGAACCGTAAGCCGCCCAAAACCATTTCATAGGTAAGAATTGGCGGATCAAAGCCCTTTCACCAGTTAGCACCCGATCGGTTCATGAACATGTCATTTTACCGCGCTTTATTCCAGAAGGAATTGCCGAACAAAACCGTCCAGTGCCTACTTTGCCCGCGTTCCTGCGTAATAAAGAAAGATGAGCGCGGTTTTTGTTACGGCCGCCTTAACATCGACGGAGACTTGGTCCTTGAATCTTTCGGAAAAGCTTCCGGGTTCGCAGTAGATCCTATCGAGAAGAAACCCTTGTACCATTTTCATCCAGCCACTATGGTGCTCTCTTTCGGGACTATCGGATGCAACCTTAGCTGCCGTTTCTGCCAGAACTGGAACATCTCGAGGAGCCAGACTTTGGACAACCTCCATGTCGAAGCGCAGCCGGAACTGATCGCCAGGAAAGCCAGCGAGCTAAGGGTCCCGTCGGTTGCGTTTACTTATAACGAGCCGATCGTATTTGCAGAATATGCGATCGAAACAGCCGCGGCCTGCCGAGAGGCCAAGGTGAAGACAGTTGCGGTGACGAACGGATATATTTCAGAGGTCGCCCGTCAGGATTTCTTTCATTATATGGATGCAGCGAACGTGGACCTGAAGGCATTCAGCCAGGATTTTTACCGAAGGATGTGCGGCGGGAATCTTGAGCCTGTTCTCGAAACGCTTATCTATTTAAAGCATAAGACCAATATCTGGCTTGAGATCACCACACTGGTCATCCCGGGAGAGAATGATAACCTGGCGGAATTAAGAAGCATGAGCAGCTGGATCGCCAAAGAATTGGGCAAGGATGTCCCTTTGCACCTCACAGCTTTCCATCCTGATTTTCAACTCGTGGACCGCCCCAGCACTCCGCTGTCTTTCCTGCAGGCTGCCCGTAACGAAGCCTTAGAAACGGGGCTGCATTATGTTTATACCGGTAACGTGCATGACCCTGCAGGTGCTGCCACCAAATGCCCTTCCTGCGGCTTACCGGTGATAGAACGAGATGGTTTTTCGGTAGTGAATATCTCGATGGAGAAAGGATGTTGTGCTGAATGTAAAGGCGAGATAGCAGGCAGATTCTGAAATCCCATTTATTATTGAAAATTGTCTCCCTGACATCAAATACTTCCAAGTGAGGTTCAAATGGCGGATACGAACAAAAAGGCTATCCAATTAATAGTCCTTTTTGGCCTGGTCAGCCTCTTCGGGGACATCATATATGAGGGCGCCCGCAGCGTTAATGGCCCCTACCTTAAGACCATGGGCGCTAACGCTGCTGTTGTCGGGATCATCGGCGGCTTGGGTGAATTTCTCGGTTACGCGATCCGACTTGTTTCAGGATACTTCAGCGACCGTAGCCGAGCCTACTGGGCTTTTACTTTTGTCGGTTACGGGCTTCTTATCGCAGTGCCGCTTTTATCTCTTGCCGGGGTCTGGCAGCTGGCCGCTTTCTTCATCGTAACGGAGCGTCTGGGAAAAGCGCTTCGCAGTCCGGCCAAAGATACTATTCTCTCTCAAGCGGCCCAAAAGGTCGGTACTGGTTGGGGATTCGGCTTGAACGAGGCCATGGACCAGGCCGGTGCTTTGGTCGGTCCGCTTATTTTTACCGGCCTTTTTATCGTAACAGGGGGAGGAGAGAAAACGCTCCGGGACTACCAGGCCGGATATGCCCTTTTATGGATCCCCTTTTTCCTGCTGATGTTGGCGGTGACCCTGGCATACCTGAAGTTCCCGGTACCAGAGAGATTAGAGACCCCGTCCAACAAAGCCGAGCCGGATAAACTCCCCAGGATTTTCTGGCTTTATACCGTTTTCAGTTTTCTGACCGCAACCGGGTTCGTGAGTTTTATCCTGATGGGTTATCATTTCAAGGCCAAAGGCATAATAACCGATGCCGAGATCCCATTCTTTTACGCCATCGCCATGGCGGTCGATGGCCTGGCGGCGCTGGCGATAGGCAAGTTATATGATATCCTCAATGCCAGGACATCTAATAATAGGGCGGGTTTGCTACTCATGGGCGGCATGCCGCTCCTTTCGGCCTTTATCCCCGTGCTGGCTTTCACGTCCGACAAAGCAATGATTATCCTGAGCGTGATCTTGTGGGGCATCGTCATGGGCGCCCACGAGACGATTATGAAGTCTGCCATAGCGGATCTTACCCCCTTGAAGAAACGGGGCACAGGCTACGGCATATTTAACACGGCATACGGCGTGGCAATGTTCGTAGGCGCAGCCTTGATGGGGTTACTATATGACATCTCGATACCGCTCATGGTGCTTTTCGCCTCGGCGGTGCAGTTCCTGTCTTTGCCGGTCTTTTTTGCTATGAAAAAGGAAGCCGCCATCACGGGAAAGAATAGCCGGTGAATAACAAAGTGTGAGAATTGATATATGGTCAGCGATTGCTGACTTTTCTTTCCTAGCCCAAAGGTATAAAAAAGGGAGCCTGATAAGGCTCCCTTTTTCTGTTGGGAACATCGTCCTTTATTCAATCGGTATTATTATAATCGTACCCTTCTTTAACTTGTTCGGATTCTTGATGCGGTCTTTGTTCAGCTCGTAAAGATATTTCCAGCGATGGCCGTTGCCCATTTCCCTTTCAGCGATCTTCCACAGCGAATCATTGGGTTGTATCGTATATTCCCGTGTTGATACTTTGGGAGCGGACTCTACGTTCTCATTCTTTTCGACCAGATATTTACCCTCTTCGACTGCTTTTGCTTGGGGTTCGGATGGTTTCTCACCGATAGCCATCATAACTTCTTCCACCTCGGCTACCATGAACTGCGCGTTACGGTCTTTCTGCATGCCCATAAGGTCATTGACAGGCGCTACGGCGTCCAATTTGCCGCGTGAAACAATCTTGATCCTGTCCTCGGTTATGCCGTTGTCAAGAAAGAATTGCTTGACCGAGTCGCCGCGCTTTTTCCCGAGCTTTAGATTGTATTCCTCGGAACCACGGGCATCACAATTTCCGGTTATGAGGAGGGAAGCCTCAGGATTCTTATCAAGAGCTTTGACGGCTTTTTCCAAGATCGGGATATGGTCATCACGGAGGTTGGCCTTGTTGTAGTCAAAATAAATCTTCACATTCTTTATTATCTTTTTGATGATCAGCGACGGCTTCTTTACTGGTTCCGCCGGAGGTTGCGCCGCCGTAGCGGTCTTGGGCTGAACTGGAGGGGTCTCTTCTTCTTCAGCCTTGTAGTCATAGATCACTTTATAGACGTAAATATAACCGCGATTGCCCCATAATTTTTTCTCCTGACCGGGCTCGGTCGGCCACCACCAGAAGCCTCCGCGCTCGTCTTTGACCGGAGCAGGTTTTGCGTCTGTAGGCCACCAGGAAAATCTCTCGGAAGTGGCCTTGAGGTCCTGTTCGCGTTTGGCCTCTCTAGCCGCCTTATCGATGAACTGGGCCTGGGCGAAAGAAGGAATAAGTAACCCGGCGCTAATACCAGCAATAATAAAAGAGCGGGAAGTTAAACGTAATCTATTCATGGCAAACCCCTTATAGGTGAGTGGTTTTTAATTTGCAAATTTTTTCTATATTAGCATATTTTATAAAAATGAAAATAAAACTTTAAATTTACCCCTAGCACCAACAAATAAACTCCTGAGACTTTCTGCGGGCCGTTCCTCCTGAGCGGCTGGGACTGGACAAGTCCACGTCGCTATATCAGCCAGGCAGTATAAATGATATGGAAAAGGTTGTTATGCCAAGGGCTTTCTGGTATAAATGTCGACATTATAATATAATTCATGGAAGTTCCTTTATGCCGAAGTATTAAAATCTTTTTAGGTGATTATGGATTATCATGGAGCCTGGGCAAGGGCCTTAAAAGAAACAGCGATAATTCGTTCCCGGGTATCTTTGCTGAATACCTTTAGCGATACCCATGTACCCTATATCTTTCTCTCGCCTTCTATCATTAATGTCGGCGATACCGTGGTCCGAAAAGGAGAAGTGGTGGTCCATCGCCCATCGCTAATTCTTCCACCCAACATACCGCAGTTCGAAGGGTTCGAGTTTGAAAAGGAAACTGGCATCGACGATAACTCTGTGATCAACTTCCTTTTGGTCCGCGGTGTAGCCTTGCCTTCGTTAAAATATAACAATAAAACATCTTCCTTAGATATTTTTGAAGGCGATTTGCCAAAGGCGATTTCCTTTTTCGCCAACCGCCTGGAGAGAGAGGAAGATGTCTTGACCGGCCTGATGAGCGGTCATGAAGACACCTGGCAGTTATCACTGGTGATCTTTATCTGTTCGCAGATCGCCAAGAACACCGACTCTGATATCCGACGTTTGATGGAAGAGTACCGCAAGGATGATTTTAGCATTTAAGGGAAAAGTGGATAAACGGGGGAATACCATCACTATGAAACTTTGCATAAAAATAAGCTTTCTCCTTTTTCTGATAACAGCAGCTTCTTCCACTGAAGCGGTAGAATCACGTAAATTCATTCTTGATAATGGCCTGACCGTCATAGTCAACGAAATGCCGTCAACCCCTGTTGCTGCGGTATTTGCCTGGGTTAAGACAGGCTCAGCCAACGAAGGGAAATACCTTGGCAGCGGTATAACACATTTTGTCGAGCACATGATATTCAAAGGTACCGCACGCCGGGCCCCCGGGGCAATACCAGAAGAGGCCAAAAGCCTGGGAGGATACATCAATGCCTCAACGGGCCAGGACTTTACTGTCTTCACCCTCTCACTGCCAAAGGAGAATTTTATCCAAGGAGTGGATCTTATCGCGGATATGATGCGGAACGCCACTTTTGATCCCCAGGAGGTTGAACGCGAGCGTGAAGTAATACTCAAAGAGATGCGGATGCTCAACGACAGACCTGACCGTAAACTAGATGATCTGGTCAATGCCCATGTCTACGTCTTACATCCTTACCGTCTGAGCATTATCGGTCGGGAAAAAATGTTCAGGACCATCAGCCGAGAAGACCTGCTCGATTATTACCGTACATATTATGCACCGAACAACATAGTCCTATCCGTTGCCGGACAGTTCACTGCCGAAGATGTCTTGCCGGTTATTAAAGAAAAGTTCGGGGATGCGTCCGCTAAAGCCACCCCCATGCGCAACCTGCCCGAGGAGCCAGAACAGATAGCCTCCCGATCATATGAGGAAAGCTATTCGACCGACCTTTACCGCATGGTCCTTGCCTACCAGGGGGTGCCGCTTTTACACCGTGACCTTTATGCTTTAGACCTTCTGGCCAGCGCTTTGGGTAGCGGCCGGAGCTCCCGTTTCTACAGAAGACTTTACGAAGAGAAACAGCTGGTAAATTCGATCGCGGCCTGGAACGATACTCCCATAGACAAAGGTTTCTTTGAAATTTCATGCCTGATGAAAGAAGACAATCGCAAAGAGGTCACGCAAGAGGTCAAGGCGATTATTAATGAAGTAAAAAGGTCCGGATTACGGCCGGAAGAGCTTTCTAAGGTCAAACGCCAAGCAGTAGTTGAGAATATTAAGTCCCGCGAGGTTGCGTCGGGCATGGCTTACCGTTCGGCCATGGAGGAAGCCTTTACCGGGAACCATCTTTTCTCAGATAGTTATGTCCAAGGTATCAAAAGAGTGAAGAACAATGATATAAAAAAAGTGGCGAAGACGTATCTAATAGACGAACGGCTCACTGAGGTAAGTCTAACCCCTCCGGTTAGCGGACAGGCTATGGAGGATAAGAAGACAACAAGTGCGATGGAGATAGAAAAAGTCGTGCTGGGCAACGGAATAACGTTGCTGCTCAAAGAGGACAAGACCCTTCCAGTCGTAGCTATTAACCTGATGATGAGGGCGGGCATCCAACAGGAACCAGAAGGGCTAGAAGGCCTGGCCTCTCTTACCGGGACAATTTGGGGTAAAGCGTATAAAGGCATTGCCCCGGACATGCTCAGCCGAGAGATTGAACAACGCGGAGGGGCGGTCAGCACCCGGAGCGGGAAAAATACTTTCGCTTTGAGCATGTCATTTTTATCCGATGACCTGCCGTTCGCCCTCGATGTCCTGGAAAAGCTGCTCAAAGAGCCTTCTTTCCCATCTGAAGTCATCGACAGGGAACGACAACAGATGATCACGGCTATCGCCAGCCGCAAAGACAGCGTAATGCAGACCGCTTACAAAGAATTGTTGGAAACGCTTTTTCTTACGCACCCATTCCGCAGGGACGGATTAGGCTCCGTCGAATCATTGGGAAAAATATCCCGGAAAAACATTGTAGATTTCTACCGATTTTTTTCCGTGCCTTCCAATATGGTCATATCGATATACGGGGATATTAATAAAGAAAAGATAATAAAGCATCTGACGGACAGGTTAGGAGCATTGCCGACCCGTACCTGCCCGATTAAGAACTTTGAAGAGTCGGCACCTGACTCCAGAAGGGAACGGGAACTCCTCATGGATAAGGAACAATCTGCGGTGTTGTACGGCTTCCGCGCACCGGTGATATCATCTGATGAAGCCCCGGCCGTAGAGGTGGCTGTCAATGTATTGAGTTCTTCATTAGGCGGACGCCTATTCAAACGTATTCGTGACGAGCTAGGGAAATCCTATGCCTTGGGAGGCACATACTCGCCTGGTGTAGACGCAGGAACAGTGACTTTCTTTTCCTTGACCACCGCCGAAAATATCTCCAAAGTCCGCTCTATCATGGAAGAAGAATTTTTGAAAATCGCCCGCGAGACCGTATCGGAAAAAGAGCTGCTCGATGCCAAGGCTTACCTTAAGGGAGATCATGCCCGCGATCTAGAGACCTTAAATGCACAAAGCGATATCAGCACTACCCATGAAATATTAGGTTTAGGTTACACATATTCAAAAAGTTACAATACCAGGATAGATAAAGTAGACAAAGATACTGTTCGTGCTGTGGCGAAAAAGTACTTTTCAATCGATCATGCTGCTGTCGTGGTTGTGAGAGGCGCGGCGGTTTCCCAAAGGGCGAACGATGATGTCGGGATTAAATAAATCCTTATCTTCCCGAACTTTACAATAACTCTGTTCGATGTTAAATTAACGTAATCATCGGGGATTTTTATGAATAAAAATCTTTGTATTGAACTTGAAGACCATCTCCTGGATAAGTTAAAAGGGCGGCTGCAGCTTCTTCAGCCTAATGATGAGAAGATAGAGCTCGCTTCAGCAGCTCTTGAGTCTGTCCTTCTGACTGACAAGGCCAAAAAGTTCTCCAACGAATTCTCTGATTCCAACCAAAAGTTAAAATTTGTACAGGACTTTCTTTCGTACGGCTTGATTGAAGAATTATTGTGTGATTGCAACGTCGAAGATATCGTGATACACGGCCTGAACCCGATTTATATTCATCATACTGATAAAGGTTTTGTGAACACCGGCAAACAGTTCGCGCATCCTAGGGAACTGGATGTCTTTATAAAAAAGCTCCTGGTTTTTGCCAACCGCGATAGTTTTCATCGGGTAATCGACTTGGAGTTGGCCAACCTTGGGGGGCGGGCTAATATTATCGTTTCACCTTTTGGCGCGCAGATCACTATCACCAAGGCCAAGGCCGAACCTATCAGCATCATTGATATGATAGAACGTAACAGTATGTCATATGAAGTGGCATCTCAACTGTGGATGTATGTCGAAGGCCTTTCGATACGGCCCGCCAACATTCTCATCGGGGGCGGTCCAGGTACCGGGAAAACCACTCTCTTGAACGCCTTATTCAGCTTTTACCCGGAAAAAGATCACGTGGTCATCATCGAGGACACATTGGAACTCAATACATTACTGATGGATACCGTGTCCCGATTGGAGAGCGATGAAGAATTGACCTTGGCCGATCTCGTAAAAAACAGCTTGCGCATGCGCCCAGAACGCATTGTTATCGGAGAGGTCAGGGGAATTGAGGCCCGCGACATGATAACCGCGGTGAACGTTGGCAAATACTGCATGTGCACGATCCACGCGCTTACTTCGCGTGAGGCCATCATCCGTTTGCAGAACGAGCCTATGAATATCCCCGAAATGCTGGTAAACCTTATTGATGTATTTGTTATTTTACGCCGTTTCCATGTCGGCCAGAAAGTTTTCAGGGTTGTGGATGAAGTCGCTGAAACCGGCGGTATGGAGCAGAAGAAGGTTCTTTTAGCGCCTGTGTTTAAGTATAATTACGACCAGAATCGTGTCATGCTTATGTCTCCTAGTACTGTCTATCGTGACCGCCTGGCTCGAGAAGCAGGGCTTACTCCGAGAGATATAATAAATGAGACCCTTATACGTGCACTCGTATTAAAACAATTACATGATAAGGGGATACACACTCTCAACGACGTTACTATCTTTTGCCGTGCCTATCGTAAAGACTCTACTGATGCGATGGGCCGCATTGGATTGGACCGCCCAAAAATTACCCAGCAGATCGAAGAATTATAAAATTTCTTTATTTTTTTAAATTTTCTTCCTTTAGCTCCTCCAGGTGTAAAGTAATTGCTTAAATCTTTAAGTATGTTATAATTTATTAATCAGAAAAATAAGAACTACTTTAAAATGACGATCAATCCGAAGAACGCTTTTTTTATTATTTTTTATTTTTTTGTAATGGCAACCATCAGCCATGCGGAAGTCCATCTTTCTGTTAACCCAACTGACGGGAGTAACTCTCTCCGCTTCGAACGGTTCTCTTCGACAATGGTTAACCAGAAAGGACTTCGTATACGTGTTACTTCGACGGAGGGTAAAAGTTATCAGATCTTTCAAAAAATTTTAGAACCGCTAGTAAATGAAAAGGGTGAAACATTGGATCTGAAGGCCATTGAAATTTCGACTGAATACAATTCTAACGCTTCGGGCACTCTTTATCTTAACAATGCGGATCGTTTGAGCTATGGCGAACAGTTGATTTACACATCTGGACAGGGCGGCGAGGGGGACTCTTTTGTTATTGATTACAAAATTCATCCTGACGAATTATCAGAAGGCGGAAATTTTAGCGGCAAGCTTGTTTTTACTGTACGTGTTATGGGAGAGTCAAAGCTGGATCAAGCAGTTATGGACGTTCAGATTGAAAGTGCTGATACTTGGGCTGTGTCTGTGAAAGGCGGGAGGAGCCCGGAAAGAGTAATTCTTAAAGACAGCGATACCTCCGAAAAGGCCGCTGACTTTATTACCATCGCTTTTTCGGGAAACAATGGGCAAGAGGTGCGGATCTATCAAGAAGTTGAATCCTTGCCTCAAAGCACTACAGCCAGAGAAATATCTTCCGATCTGATTTGGTTTTCTGTGACTGGAGAAGACCCTAAGAACATGCGTGTACAGGAACCGTCCAAATTAGTTCGCAATCGTGAAATTCTCTATTCCGGAGACAAGAGTGAAGATAATGTGATGGTATCTTTCTGGATGGATGCTGATAGAGTTATGGAACAGGATGCCGGCACATATGTCGGAAAGGTCAAATATATCATTGAAAGATATGACCATCAGGATGAGTTGCCCATTGAACTGGAGTGTATCATACAGCCGATCTTTTCTATCCAAGTCGATCTTCCTCCTGGTGGAGTAAGTTTTACTAATGTCTTACCGACAAACCCTCCGCAAGAGAAAGAGGTACTGGTCACAGTTAAGACTAATCTAAATCAACCTTATCAGGTTACGCAGATCATGTCTTCCCCGATGACCAATGAGTCAGGGAAAGAGATCAGTAAAGAATATTTGCACCTTAAGGTCGAAATCCCTGAAGGTCAAAAGGGACAAACGAAATATAGTGATTTCTCTTCGATGGATAAGGGTGAATACCCGATCTTTTTGTCGGATCTTCAGGGTAATCCTGCTACATTTAAGGTCATATATAGGTTACAAGGCAGTGCGCAATTAAGCTCCGGGAATTTCCTGGCGCCGGTCAAGTTTTCTTTAAACCAAAATTAATCAAGAAAGAAAGGAGTGTTTTTAAAGGTCAAATATTAAAAACAGAAAGGAGTGAGGAAATGAAGAAAGTACTAGGCATTATTTTAGTAGGTCTTTTTTTAATCATACCGAGCGGGCCGTCGTTAGCCCAGTCTGTGGAATCGTTTAATTTGTCAGCGAGCATCCCACAGGCCACCGCTGTGAGTTTCACCGTATCTTCAGTGGTGGGGACGGTTTTCTCCCCCGTATCAGGTACGGATCTGTCTTTTGACCCTATGGAATATAAGACAGGTGAATTGAATGACAATATCAACATTTGGTTGCCGGACCATTTCTTTGCCATTGATATCGCTCCAGCGGCAGGTGGGGTAGGCGGCACCAATGTTACAATTACGTATGCTGATGATCCTAACCATCCTAATGCCGCTTACGGCATGAACGGTCTAGGTTGGAAGGCCACCGCAACGTTCATGAAGACCTCGGGTTCCGGGATAGACACAACCGATGATCCGCTCTTAGCCCATGGTCCCAAAAAGCTGCTCAAGGACGTGGTTGGAGAAAACATTCTCCCTGCTGAAACTGCTGGCGGCTGGCTGAGAATTTATCTCGGCATTGTTGCCTTGGACCCAGATGCAGATTGGCCCGATCCAGCTGGTGCCGAACCGTTTACGAATCTCGATCACTCGGGTTCATATGAAGGAACGCTGACTATCAGTGCTACCGTTGAGGGTTAATTTCAACTCAGGATCGAATGATTAAAAAAGTCATTGTTCCAATTTTGTTAAGTATATGCGTCCTCGCCGGACCAGCTGAAGCCCAATTATTTATTGGCGAAGGTAAGGTGTCTTTAGCTGTATCCGGCGGGGAGCGCGTATATAAGACTTTGACAGTTTATAACAATTCGGGTGAAGCCTATCCGGTTAAGGTCTATTGGGAGGACTTTGAATATCAGCCCCCGTATGATGGCAGCAAGGTTTTCTTGCCTTCTGGCACCGGGAAACAATCTGCAAGTCAATGGGTGACCTTCTCTCCCCAGGAATTCCGTATGGATTCTTTTGGAAAACAAGTAATCGAGTATTCAATAAATGTCCCTCCTGAAATCAAAGTTGGTCATTACGGAGTACTCTTTTTTGAGAGAGAAGCGGAGAAAACACAGAGTGAATTTTCCGGGGTAAAGATCGTAACCCGGGTAGGAAGTTTATTCTTTATCGAGCCCAAAGAGAAGGTTAAGACGGCTTCTGTTCAAGATGTTAAGATCACAAGCGATGGCTTGAGCGGTAGTTTTTTGAATCAAGGAAATGTTATACTTATTCCGCGTATAACCTATTATGTGCTCAATACCGAAGGAATGGTGGCCGATCGGGGGGAGGCCAAAAAGATGTATGTCCCGCCCGATGCGACCGCTTCCTGGAACATAGTTTTTCCTGCGAAGTTAAGGCTTAATCAATTCACATTTGTCATAAATTTTGACCTTCAGGAGGGCGATGTTGTCGTCAAGGAAGTAGATGTTACTAGCGATGGTTTTGGTAATTTCACTATTCAGAATGTTCGGGATTGAGCGATGGAACATTTAGCAATTTCTTCCTTTGGCCGAGCAGTATCTTATGAATATGCAACAAAAGAAAGTTCTGGCCTTTTTGATATGGTGGATTACTTGTCCTACCGTTGTCTTTTCTGACGCCTCTCTCGTATATAAAAAACATCTACAGGCCGGTATCGAAGCTTATAACAAACAGTATTTCCGCGAAGCTGAGCGTAACTTCAAAGAAGCCCATCTTATTTTCCCTAACGAACGAGAACCCATACAATATCTTGGTTTATTAAAAAAAAGAAAACTGGTAGGCGAATTGATTGCGGCACGCGTCCGCATTGATGCCTTGAACGCAGCAAGGCCAACGGAGCAGGATGACGCCACAATAAAGCCAGATGATAATAAGCCCAGCCTCATAGAAAAACAGCGGCTACAAATAATAGATAACGCTTTGCAACAGACCAGGCAAATAGCTCAAGAGAAAACCGTCAAACCAATAAATATTTTGGAAAGAACCACTGTTTTACCCGACAAGAAGCCGGCGAGTCAGTTTGTTACACCACCAAAAAAGAAGAGCGATTCCGGGGTGATTTATCTCGAGGACTTAATAAAGAACGCTGGAGAAAAGTCAGCCATAACCATTGAACTCGGTTCTTCATGGCAAATTGAAGGTAAGAATATTCAAAGAAATTTAGTGATCGATGAAGGTATCATTTTAGTTGATTATATCAACTTAAACCGCATCCGGATCAAAGCACATAGGCATGGGAGCACTTTCTTGCATATATGGGATGACATCGGACGTCGAACCCTTCAGGTCTCGGTTATATTACCTCCCAGGTCGACCGAACAAGCCGGCCAACCCATTGCTGATTCTGACCATGCCCAGCCGTTAAAATTCAATTATGCCGCTGATTATAATACTTTCTATTACGGCGAAAACATTCCTGACATGGAGCGCCAAATTATAGGATTTGTTGAATATTTTGGCGTTGAAGGTGAAACGCCATATGGAGTTTTTGATGCTTCAGGAGCCATGCGAAAGGGTGACAGACTAACTCATATCCCCAACTATACGGTCGGGATGAGTAATATTCCGCTACGCGGGACGCAGGATCTTGATCTCCGGATATTTGACTCAAGGCGCGCTCTTTCACCATTAACATTATCTGGCGCTTACTTACGAGGGATGTTCGCCGACGTTAATTTACTGGAAGATTCGATTCGGCTCTCCGCAACTCATGGTAAATATAAACAAGCGGTCACTTCATACCAAAGGGGGTATTCCGAGTCACAGGATGTATACGTGGACGCCGGTAAATTAATTCTTTTTCCTAAAGACCAGCATAAACATATTGCTTTTAATTATGCTAATTCACATGGCCCTAATCGGAAAAGATATTTATCCCGGCATGTTTATTCTATGGAAGGAATGCGAAAGTTAGATAAAGTCACCCTGAAAGGGGAACTCGCCAGGAATGAGGATAATTTTGCCTCTACTGCAGGAATCAAATGGGATCAGGGCTTGTTAAAATCGTCAGTCAATTTCCGGGATGTCAGCAAAGATTTTACTAACGTAACCTATTCTCCTTCTAACCGCGGAGAAATTGGCGCTACTTGGACCACCGACATGGATTTAGACCGTGTAAATGTCAATACTTCAGTGGATATTTACCGAGATACGTTGTACTTTAACCCCCTCGACAGGCATGCGCTTAATTACGACATGCGTGCTCATATGCGCAATGCCCTTGGAGATTTCACCTGGCTTGATTCCAGCCTGCACTACATCCATACCCCTGGCGACGTATCACCACGGCGTAATGCCGGCGTGTACGAACGGTTATCAAGATACTTTGATATCTGGCAAAGGCGTCGAGCAACTCTTTTTTTCGGGGGCTCTTACCAAATAAGCCGTTATTCATTCGCCGATGTTTCAGAATATAACCGTTATTCACTTATTGTCGGCGTACAAGTTCCCATTATTGATGGGCTGGCTAGTTTTGTGAATTATGAATATTCTTGGATAGAGGAACTTTATTCCAATCTAACACTTAATCCCAACGTACTTAATGCCGGATTGACATATAGTAAAAGTTTTAATGAGCAAATTTCGGGTAATTGGGGGTTATCATACCGTAATGAAGGTAATGTTAAGGGGACCAATAGTTTCTTGACCGGGGAAGACAGTATAAGTGTTTCATCCGGATTAAATTACAACCCTACCCGCGATATTAACTTCTTTGTTGACGGGCGTTTTCGTACGGTTTGGCCGGCAAAAAAGGACAAACCATCATATGATGATTTGGATATTAGGGTGGGTATGCGTGCAGTATGGGGCGCTCCAGTTCGTTGGGATCCATCAGGTATAATTAGCGGTACGGTGTGTCTGGACCAAAATGGCGATGGAAAATGCAATGCTTTGGATAAGGGGTTATATAATGTTGTAGTCAAGGCGGGGGATAAAGAAAGCACTACAGATCAAAACGGCAAATATAATATTAAAGTATCTGCCAAGAGAGTGATGGTATCGCCTGTCTTGACAACCTTACCGCCCGGTTCCATTTTCACTACTCCTTCATCAGTGAAAGTAAATATTTCTCATGGGAAAACACTTAATACTGACTTCGGTGTAAAGATCAGTTCTGGAATTTATGGTGTGGTTTTTATCGACAATAACGGCAATAATATGCCCGATAGTGAGGACCAGTTTATTGGTAAAGTTCGGTTAATTCTAGATGGGAAGACAGCCGTTTTCTCCGATAATCGCGGTGTATATTCTATTAAAGATATTTCTTCGGGAAATCATGTAATTGAGATTGATTTGAAATGCATCCCTGATAGCTTGATCCCATTAATTAAGGTAAAGAATGAAGTGAAAATCACTGAAGGAACAACTTATATATTACATGTTCCTATGCGGGTTCATGAACCTATTGGGGCGGACGAGGAGGGAAGCCGTTAAAGCACAACGATTGATCGTATTATAACAGTGCGGTTATTTCTTTGTCCTAGTTGTTCCTGTATTTGTTGAACAGCGCCGTTTTCGACTTCGGTTATTCTTCCCAATTTTACATTGTTTACATGTGATCCTGTAGATTCTGGTATGGTAACTCTAAGTCTATAAGAAATAGTCGTAGATACTGATTCAGCCCCAGCTAAGTTAAGCGGGATAAACTGAGTTGTTACAATAAAAAATGATATGTATATTTTAAACACTGCCGCCTCCTCATATAATAGAGGGTATATTGAAAGAGGAGGCGCAAAATTAACGAAACCATATAATTTATAAGTGGTTACGGCAACCTGACTACCCTGCCCATAGATTAATGGGTTTAGGCTCACGGCTTTGCGTCCTACCCTTTCAAGTAGTTTGCCTTTATCTATAAATAAAGAACAATTATGCTCTTTACCCGTTAATAAATATATCATATTAAATTCATATGTGCCAAACCCAAGGGATTACACTAGGTTATAAAAATATTGAAACTTATCGTCGTCGATATTATAATTAAACATTTCTATGCGCTACGAAGACATTAAAAAAATAGTCAATACCGCTTTAAAAGAAGACATTGATGGCGGTGACATTACCACCACTCTGGTCGTAGGGTCCGACCATCACAGTAGGGGAGTTATTTTGTCCCGAGAGGAAGCGGTGGTCTGTGGATTGGCTTTTGCGGAAGAGGTCTTCAATCAACTAGATCCTTCCATGAAGTTCCGGGCTAATACCAAGGATGGGGAAAAGGTCAAAAGCGGTACTGTCATAATAACTCTACAGGGAAAAACCAGAGCCATCTTGACCGGCGAAAGGGTGGCTTTGAATTTTTTAAGCTTCCTTTCAGCTATTGCGACTAAGACACGTCAATACTGCGACGCTGTTAAATCATACAAAGTGCAGATCTTGGATACTCGTAAGACCACCCCTGGTTTACGTATGTTGGAAAGATATGCGGTGCGTTGCGGCGGAGGGATTAACCATCGCTTCAATCTATATGACATGGTGCTGATGAAGGATAACCACCGCATTATTTCACGCCAAAGAGAACGCCTGTCTGAGACCGTACGGCGTCTTCATTTGAGAACCCATAAAAAGGTTGAAATCGAGGTCGATCATTTATGGGAGTTACGGGAGGTCCTTCTTGCTCACCCAGAAATGGTTCTTTTAGACAATATGAATGTCGACGAGTTGAAAAAGGCAGTTGCGCTAACACGTAAACTTTGCCCTCATAAAAGGCCTCTTTTGGAAGCTTCTGGTGGAATAACGTTAAAAAATGTAAAGAAAGTCGCCGAGACTGGAGTGGACCGCATCTCTATCGGTTCACTAACTCATTCTAGGCAGGCAATCGATATGACTTTGGAGCTTGTAGAATGATTTTGTTATTGAGGACCATATTGATAATTTGCATTTTTTCATCCCTTACGAATTTAACCCATGCGCAGACATCTACAGCGTTCTCCATTAACGCGGATATTCGTGCAGTGTTAGCTGAAGATATTGATAAGATCTTTGACGACAAACTTTTTATTGAAGGATATGCCGTTAAATTAGCGAATGCTCCTAAAGATATTTTGTTGGCTATGATAAATGATGATTCACTTAATACTTTCAAGAAAGCAGCTGCGCTACAAGTTTTTCGTCAACGTTTTGCTGCACAAGTCGTGCAAAGCGAGCGTATCATAATTGAGAGAGTTATCTTACGGCAATTGGAAAGAGTGGATTCTGTCTTTGTACAGATCGAGCTTATGCATGTTTTGGTAATATTGGACCGCTACCGCTATTTCGATGCTATGGTCCCGGCCTTAATTCAGAAATTGGATCACTATGATGTGGCCGTCAATGAATTAGCTTATAAGGCAGTGGATAATATAATCAATACCGGCAGTAATAGAACTCGGGAAGCCAGAATTGTTTTTAATACCCTTCGAAAAACTTTCTTTCTGAAACGTAAGAAACTTCAAAGTGCTAATCCTAATGAGCCGGGGTTGAAGAATAAATTACAAATACTTCGATGGTCAGTCAAAGTATTAGGCACAGATGAGTTAAAGAACCTTCCTAAAGAGGTCATTAGCCTAATGTAGGTCATGGCAACTGAAAAGAAAGATCCTGTTACATCATTTACCAGAGTATTCTTTCTCCTTCTAGCGATAGCTTTAATTGGTATCGCAGTATGGATTTTCTTCTCTTTTCCGCGGCTCTCGGCTGTATCCCTAAAAATCGATAGATATGCTGCTCTGAACATTGCCCGCGACTACCTAAGGGATGAATGCGGAGTAAACTGGGAAAAATATCATACTGCCTCTATTTTCTTAATCCAAGACAATGTGGACACGTTTTTGCAGCGAGTTCTGGGCACCAAAGGTGAATCAGAATTCCTCAAGAAATATGATTATGATCTCTTCTATTGGAAAGTACGTTTTTTCAGACCAGGAGAGAAAGAAGAATATTTGGTCTATATTAGCTCACGGACTGGTGAGGTCATCCAATATCGACACATCATTGAAGAAACTGCAGCCCGTGCTGATATGACCAAAGAAAAGGCCCGTAAGATCGCCGAGGAATTCTTGATCAATAAAGCGGGCGTTCGTTTAGATGAATATGTTATCAAGGACGAAGTTAGTGAAAGTCACGATAAAAGGGTGGAATTCGGCTTCTACTGGCGGCATAAAGATGTAGAAATTACCTGGGCCCGGTTACCCAAAGGGGACAAAGCCAAACTGTTAACCGGTGCAATAGTGACCGGGGGAGAGGTGCGCGCCTTCTATAAGATTGATCTATCCGTCCCTGACGCGTTCTTCCGCTATCTTGATAAAGAGATGGAAGTGGGGCATAACCTTTCTTCGGTCTTTGATATTCTCTACAAATTATTAATAATTATTATGATCGTTCAGTTGATCAATTGCCGCCAACACTTAGCAATGAGAACTGTCAGGCCCGTTCTGATAAGAATTAGTATTATACTCGGTGCCATTGCCTTTATTTCCACTATGAACCATGCAGAAAGTATTATGATGGGATACCCGACTTCCCAAGATTTTAATGCATATTGGGGGCGCACTTATTTCAATTCCTTACAGCAAGCTATTTTCCCTTCGATAGCTTTAATAATGATGGCTTTAGCGGCAGAAGCTGTTCACTCGCGGGCGCCAATATTCCCTGATGGACGGGGTAGTTTCTTGTCCTATGCCAGATCAAATTTCATGACAAGAAAAGTTGCTTACAGCATCATATACGGCAACTTACTGGCCTGTTTCTTTTTAGGCGTACAAAGTCTTATTTTTGCCTTTGGTGAAACTTTCTTCGGAGTATGGATGGAATCCCGTTGGTTAACTGAATTCTCAAGTGCCTATTGGCCATTCCTCGCAGCGATATTTATAGGATTGAGGGCCAGCTTACTTGAAGAGATAACATTCCGCGTTTTTGCTCTTCATTGGTTTAAAATTAAGCTGAACAACATCCTTCTGGCTGTTATAATTTCTTCGGTAATTTGGGGGTTCGGACATACAGGATACCACGTTTTTCCAATGTGGTTCCGTGGTCTTGAAGTAACTTTGTTGGGCTTTTTATTCTGTTGGGCTTACCTGCGTTTTGGCCTTTTGACAGTATTAGTTGCTCACTACCTTTTTGATGCTTTCTGGACCAGCGCCGGTTCTTTATTCAGTCCGTCCGCACCTATTTATTTCTGGAGTTCGCTTGCGGTGCTATCACTTCCGATGCTATGGGCGGCAATAGCTTGGTTTTTGAACAAATCTTCTGTTCTAAGAGAACTCGATTGGAGCCTTAATCCGGCACAAAAATTCCATCTACAAGTATTAGAGGCATTTGTAGAACGATCGACTAGGGACGGAGCTAATCTTACGAACTTAAAACAGTTATGCTTGAATCATTCCTGGGATCCGGCTGTAGTGGAAAAAGCATTCGCTTCTAGGACAGATGAATTTAAAGATATTGATAATTAGCTTTTTGATATTACCTAAGTCTTTGAAAAAGTTCAATTTTTTGACTAAAAGGACTAATAATGATTAAACACTTATTGAATTATGTAATTTACGCGATTCTCCTAGCAGGTTGTAGTATTTACCGAATCGACTCGCAGGATTCCACTCTTGATTTCTATCCGCCCAAGTCATCTTTCGAACAGGTTGCTTGTTTAGAGAAAGTCGAGAGGCCCCATGAAATCATAGGCATTGTAACGGCGACCACTGACCGTTCTCACCCCACCCAAGAGGTTATCAATAAAATGAGGCATGAGGCCGCCATTTTGGGTGGTGATGCTATTATTGATATCCACTCGGATGACTTTAATATGGGAGGCAAATCTGAGAACGAAGGCCTTTTCAAAGGACAAAGTATACTTGTTCATTATTCAGCAAAAGTAATTGTTTTCAAATAGGACATGGGATGTTGACTATTTATCTTATTGTTATCGGCTTAGGTTTTGTTACTTTCCTGCTTAGCACATATTTTGAAAATAAGAATACAAAATTATCCGAAGGATTAAATTCTGCTTCTAATCCATTAGTTAATTCTGCTGGCTTAAAGCTGGATCCTGCATCAAAGAACGAAAATAGTCTTTTCGCGCCCAAGGTTAACAGCATTATCTCAATCTTGTCAGCCAGGAAGAATCGTTCAAAGGGCCCAAAAGTTCCTTTAGCTCCAAACGTAACGCCTCAAGAAGAGCTTAAAGACATTAAACAGGCGCTGGTAGACAAACTAGATCAAAAATGTATTAAATTGGAAAAGATATTAGAGGAAAAGAATAAAATTTTGGAACAGATGCAAAAAGATCTTGAATTAGAACGTTCTCATAGAAGCGAGTTTGAGAGCTTACGAACCATTTTACAGCAACAGATTGACGATCTTAAGGCACAGAACCGGACCCTAAAAGATGAATTCGATAGAATTCTGCAAGAGAACCTCCGCCTCCAAGCCCGTCTGGTAAGTGCACCCAATCACGAAATATTAAATGGGAATCCGGCCCATAATCAGGAGCTAAATAATTCAGAACGACACAGAGAGCCCGCATCTAGCCCTCTTATCAATGTAGGCCCAGATGAGATTATCCCAGCAAATAAGAAAGATATGACTACTGGGAAGATTACTTTGGTTCCTACGGAACCCGAAAGTTCGGATTCAGTAAGTCTGAAGAACATGTTAAATGAAGAAAAGGGATAAAAAAGGTTAATCCATAACCTTATCCAATTAACCGGGGGTGTTATATGAGAAATGCTGTTTTGTTGTTAATTTTAATGTTGGGTATTGTTGCGTTCATCGGATGTAGTCAGGCGAAAACCTCATCAAAGTCTTCGGGCAATGCTATCACAGTTGTTTTGGAAACTAATCAGGGGATTATAGAATTGTCTTTGTATCCCGAGAAGGCTCCAAAAACATGTGAAAATTTTGTCGGTCTGGTCAATAAGGGATTTTATAACGGACTTACTTTCCATCGCGTAATAAAGGGTTTTATGATCCAAGGTGGTGACCCGGATGGTAACGGTTCGGGGGGGGAGAGCCTTTGGGGTGGTACTTTTGAAGACGAAATCGCCCCCGACTTAGGCTTTACAAAAATGGGTATTCTGGCTATGGCTAATCGTGGCCCCAACACAAACGGCAGCCAATTCTTTATTACTACGGGTCCTGCTCCTTGGTTAAACGGAAAACATACGATATTTGGCGAGGTCCTTAGCGGATTTGCTGTATTGAACAGCATTGAGAATGTTGCCAAGGATTCAATGGATAAACCCAAAGAACCACAAACGATCATAAAGGCGTACGTTAAAAAAGAGTAGCCTATGGCAAATCGGTAAAAAGCCCCGCCTTCATGACGGGGCTTTTTAATTTATCCTGCCCGAACTGCGCCGCAAGCAGACAAGAAATATCTGCTTTGTTTCAAAGCCACAAAATTCTTACGCTGCAATAGCCGATAAATCATTCAAAAGATGCGTTTAAAAATTAAGCACGGAATGATTCACTAGCAAATTGCTTGAGTCGGCCGATAACGTCTCCTTGACTCTCCAAAGCCATCAAATCCGACCTCAGTTTGGCTACCCCCGGGAGTCCTTTTAAGTAGCCGACATAATATTTTCTAAAAGAAAGTACCGGCCTGCGATGGGATCTGTCCTGACATGAGTTTTGTAGGTGTTTTATACATAGTCCTATGCGCTCATTAACAGAAGGACCAGGCAATATCTCAGCGGTCCTAAGATAATGTTTGGCCTGTTGAAATATCCAGGGATTGGCAACAGCGCCACGTCCAATCATAACACCGTCACAGCCCGTCTCCAGCATAGACTTCACATCTTGAGGAGAATTAATATCGCCGTTGCCTATAAGGGGTATCGATATATTCCTTTTTATCTTTTCCAGCCAAGACCAGTCTGCGAAGCCACGATGAGCTTGGGAACGAGTCCGGCAATGGACAGTAAGCATTTGGGCCCCCGATTGTTGAACCAATTGGGCAACGTCCATGATAACAATATTTTTTTCATCCCAACCTAATCTTGTTTTGACCGTAACCGGTAATTTTGTCCCCGATACGGTTGCTCGGACCACTGACTCGAATAATTTCAAATCTTTTAAAAGGCCAGCTCCTTCTAGACGGGCCACATGATTTTTTACCCAGCAGCCGCAGTTTATGTCAATGAAATCAGGTTCCATGGTCTCTGCAAGAGCAGCGGCCTCCTTCATAGCTTCAGGTCTAGAACCAAAAAGTTGAATACCGACTGGACGTTCATCACGATGAACAGCAATTTTCTTTAAACTCTTGGGAACCTTTCTGACTAATGCCTCTGCAGCAGTAAATTCTGTAATAACGACGTCGGCCCCAAGATTTTTACAAACCAGTCTAAAAGGCAGGTCTGTTACGTCTTCCATCGGCGCAAGGAAAAGTGGATGGTCTAATTCATATGAGCCTAATCGCATGGGAAGGATTATAGATGAATGGATCAGAAAAGCAAACCTTGAAAATAAGTCCAGGGGGCATATACTAGACACGCTTTGGAGAATATTAAATGCTGCGTGTTTTCTTATACACTTTAGGCTGTCGTCTTAACCAGGCAGAAAGTGCCGTTTTACAGAGCCTCTTACGTGAAAAGGGCTTTCGTGTGGTCGATAGTTTAAAGGAGTCAGATATCGTTGTTATCAATTCTTGCACAGTCACCGATCAAGCAGATTCCGATACAAGAAAGATGGTTAACCGTATATGCCGAGAGAACCGCGCTGCTAGGGTTGCTATCATCGGCTGTCAAGCTCAAATACAAAGGGAGCAATTATTACTTCTGCCAGGGGTAAATTGGGTTATAGGAACTGCAGAAAAAATGAAGTTGGCAGATATTCTTAACGAGAGAATAACAGCAGGCCACATTCTGAAAGTTCCCCCAATAAGGTCTGAACCTTTCACAATCCCACTAACCAAATTCGCCGGGAAACGAACCAGGGCAAATTTAAAGATACAGGATGGATGTGATAATTTTTGCGCATATTGTGAGATACCTTTTGCCCGCGGCCGAACTCGATCGCGAATCTTCTCCGACATTATTAAAGAGGCTGAGGCTCTTGTTCAATCCGGACATCGTGAGATTGTTCTAACAGGTATTAATGTTGGATTATATGAATATGAAGCCCAAACGCTCATTGATGTTGTGGAAAAATTACAGCGAATAGATGGAATAGATCGCATAAGGATATCTTCAATAGAAAATAACCGTATTCCATTAGAACTGACAAAGTTCATGTCTCCTTATGGCAAAGTTTGCCGCTCCTTGCACATCCCACTGCAAAGTGGTTCTGATAGTATTTTGGAACTTATGGGGCGTAGTTACAGCACGGCAGATTATGCTAAGCTGATTAAAGATCTATCAAATAGGGTCCCGGGGATTATGCTAGGCAGTGATATCATTGTGGGATTCCCTGGAGAAAAGGAAAATGATTTTCAAATAACTGTATCTTTTTTGGAAGAAACAGCTCTCAACTACTTGCATATTTTTCCCTATTCCGACCGCTTTAAGGCAAGGAGTCGCAATTTCAAAGATAAAGTTCCCGTATCTGAAATCAGACGGCGCAGTACAATTTTGCATCATTTAAGTCTTAAAAAACGCAGAGATTTTCTTTCTCAACATATTGGTACCGTCGGCAAAGTATTATTTGAACAGAAAAAAGATAATTATTGGATTGGACACACTGACAATTATGTTAAAATAAAAGTAAATTCAGAGGAAAATCTAAGGAACCAGATAATTGACGTTAAAATGAGAAAGTTAGAAGGGCAAATGATTATAGGCTCCTTGGATCAATAGCGTTAATATGGACAAAAAAAATAAAATCCGTTCGCTTATTACCTCTCTTAATGCATTATCTTATGATGATGATAAAAGCTTAGACGCTTTCTTGGCACAGGCCAAAAGAGCTATTCATGAGCTCTTTGGTGAGCATAACGCCTACCTAACTTGTTTGAACTATATTCGTTTCCATCCGACATCTACACAAACATCAATTGAAGAAAGTGTACGATTGTGGGCTCGTGCCAAGAAACAAATGAGAGATTTTCTTCATGTAATGCTTGATGACCATCTGTTAATTTCACAAGAACATGAATCCCAACAGGTTTTAGTAGCAGCTGCAAAAGGTAATATCGAACCTGCCTTTAGCGATGTTAATAATCAGATATCAAATGAAGCTAATGCTTTTAGTGACAAGGTGTTACTTGATTTTGATATGAATTCTAATTTAAACAGGGCGTCTATCTACTCTGAAATACGGAACCCGCTTGGACCAAGAATGATGGAAAAAATCCGTATCGACCTAAGAGATCTATTTATTTTAGAACGAAAAGAAAATGAACCCGAACCTAAGAATTCCCCAATGGTTAATACTCAAAAAGGTTCCGGCGGTATTCTTTTCTTTCCCAGCCCGAACATACCCAGAAGCAATGATATATTGTCTTATTTAAGACGTATGGGCGTTGCTGTTATTGAGGGCGAAGCCCTGACCCCCGCAGGTCCATCTGTTCAGGAGCAACTCTTGATGTATCCAAAGATAATCGCTGCCATTTTGGTGCTGAATGATGACCATTTTATCTCCCCTCGAGTTCAGGTTGAACGGACAAACTCCTTCGGACCAGCCCCGTCAGTATGTTTTTCTCTGGGTTTTTTAGTGGGGAAGTTGGGCCGTAAAAGGGTAATCGTTTTTTATCCGGATGACGAACATTTTAAACGCCCTACAAACTACTTCGATGCGGTCTACATTGCGCATGACCAAGCTGGATCATGGAAGAAAGAGGCATCTGCCTATTTTAGAGAATTATGGTTCTCATTAGATGAAACCCCCAGCCAGCAACCACTCTCATAGTAATAACAATCATTGATTCCACTCCATTTCAATTTTATAATTGTTCATATTTTTCTTATTAATATGATACATATATAAATTTAATGCCATAAATTTTGTTGAGGGACTAAAAGATTGAAAATCATTTTGAATATATTTATTTTTCTTTTACTCAACTCCTTTGTCACCGATTCCCATGCTTTGACAACGGAGCCCTTGCCAGCCATCTCCAAAGATGACCGTATACTAATTCTGGCCCCCCATCCCGATGATGAGGCAATAGCAACAGGCGGGGTGATTCAAGAAGCTGTAAAATGCGGCGCAAAGATCAAAATAGTCCTTTTTACCAACGGTGAAAATAACGAACTTTCCTTTCTGGTATATAAAAAACGCCCAGTACTTACAAGACGCGAACTAATAGTTATGGGGCAAGTGCGCCGTGGTGAAAGTATTGCGGTAGCATCTGCTTTTGGTCTCAACGAAAAAGATGTAATTTCGCTAGGATACCCGGATTTCGGTACGATGGACATCATGAACCGATATTGGGGAGATACCAAACCTTTTCGGAGTATGTTGTCCCGTGTCCGGCAGGTTCCTTATGAAAATGCCATGTCTCCGGGTGCTCCCTATGTTGGCGAAAGCATCCTCAGAGATCTGAAAGCGGTCATCCTTTCATTTAAGCCCACAAAAGTATTTGTTTCTCATCCGGCGGATGTTAACCGTGACCACCGGGCTCTATACTTATTTCTCAAAGTTGCTCTCTGGGACATAGACGGGAAAATAAGCCAACCCGAAGTATACCCATATTTAGTTCATGTCGTAGGGTGGCCTAAACCCCGCGGTTATCATCCTGAACGCAACCTGATCGTTCCTAATGACCTTGAGAATAGTCAAATACCCTGGAAGAATTTCAACTTAAATTCTGAAGTTATTGACCACAAATATAGTGCCATTCAAAGATATGTTTCGCAGAACAAATATGCACCTAACTACCTGGTCACCTTTGCACGACAAAATGAGCTTTTTGGTGACTATCCGGAAGTAAAGATTGTTAAACAAATGGCTTCCGAGGTTAAATGGAATTTCATTGGTTCAAGCAGTGAACCTGCCACCTTTTCAGAATCCAATCAAAACGACCATATATCTTTGTTGGCCTACGCTCGACAGGGAGACAATCTTCTCATTCGTTTAACATTACGTCAGGAAATAGAAAAGGAATTGGGGTTCACAATCTTTTTGTTTGGATATAATCGCGAAGTGCCTTTCCCAAAGATGCCGAAGGTCTCATTAAATGTCAGTCTAAACGACTTAATGATAAAGGACAAAGGCCGTAGGATAACTTCCAAGGAAATATTATTTAAATCTGACGGAAAAGTTCTTACCTTCAGGGTGCCTTTATATTTGTTGGGTAACCCACAAAGGATATTAACTTCTGCCAAGACCTCAGTCTATAATTTGACTCTGGATGAAACAGCTTGGCGTGAGTTAATCATCAAATAATACGGCGGCATTACATGCATCAAAAAGTTATTGTTCGGAAATATGATCCACGTGATCGCGATGCAATCAGGCATATTTCGGTCGCTACGGCTCTGGCTGGTGAACCGGCAGTAAAATTTATTGATGGCGATGATATCCTGGCCGACGCTCTTACTATGTACTACACAGATTTTGAGCCCGAATCATGCTTTGTGGTTGAAAAGGGGGGGCGGGTATTAGGTTACCTCATTGGATGTGTCGACACCCGTCGAATGGATAAAATCTTCGGAAAGAAGATTATGGCCCGCATAATTATTAATGCCTTCCAGACCGGATTCTTGTTAAAAAAGAAGAATTTGGCACTGATATGGCACGGTTTTATTTCTTTATGCTGTGGGGAATTCTTTTCACCGGATTTTAGTAAAGGATTTCCTGCCACCTTGCACATAAATCTCTTGCCGGAGGCCCGTGGCCACGGCAACGGCAGTACTTTAATTTCCGAGTATTTGTCCTATCTGTCGAACATGCGTGTAAAGGGTGTTAGGATGGCCACCATTTCAACGGAAGCTGGAAAATTTTTCCAAAGACATGGCTTTAAAATACTTTTTAAGGGACATAGAAGTTACTTACATCATATCATCGGCAAAGATTTGCCATTATTGATTGTTGGTAAAGAATTATCATCCTAGTTCACTCTCTTAATTTCTAACATTATTCAAATTCGCCTATTAAAAGGGGGGGCTTTGAAGAATATCTTATTTTTGATCATTTTTTCAGCGTTATTGTTTCTTTATGGGAACAACATAATGAACCTTACTAATCCTGATGAGGTATTTTATGCCCAGACAGCCAAGGAAATGGTTCAACATAACTCTTGGAATGTACCATACCTGTTCGGGCAGCCTCAATTCGAAAAGCCTATTTTGACCTATTGGCTCTTGCGTATTGGGCATTATATTTTCGGTGAAAGCAATTTTGGGTTTAGGTTCTTTCCAGCAATATTTGCAATCATCGGAGTTCTGGCTGTTTATTGGTTCTCCTGGATAGGCTTTAGGAACGAACATAAAGCCTGGTTCTCTGCATTAATACTTCTGTCCTCCAGTTTGTATGTGGGCGTGGCTAAGTTGGTTCTTACAGATACGATCTTTACTGTTTTTATATTATTATCTTTAACGTCATTCTTTTGGGCATATATAGAACCTCCTAGAAAATATGCAGGAATTATTTTAACTTTCATTTTTTCTGCTTTAGCTGTTCTTACCAAAGGTCCATTAGGATTTATCTTACCAGGGTTAGTAATCATTTTATTTATCGGTATCAGAAGAGAATGGAATTTTCTAATTGATCCAGTCTTTTTAAAGGGGTTTATCATCTTCCTTCTGGTAGCCCTGCCATGGTATGCATTCATTATTCACAAATATGGGATGTCGTTCATAAACGAGTTTTTTTACAACGATCATATACGTCGAATCTTGGAGGCTGAGCACCGTTCTAACGATACTTGGTATTTTTATCCTTGTACTATGTTCGGAGGCATGTTTCCTTGGACGATTATGGTGGCAGGAGGGGGTATTCATTATCTTTATAATGTGATTAAAAGAAGTGATGATCAGGCCGCACAACATTTTCTTTTAATTTGGATTGTGGTGGTCTTTATGATATTCGAGTCAGCGCATTCTAAATTGGTCACTTACATAATGCCTTTATTTCCAGCTTTGGCAATAATGTCTGGTGATTTCTTGCACAGGATGATAACTAAACAGGAAAAGACCGCGCGAATCTATTTGTTATTATCTACAATATTGCTTTTCGTGATTCCAAGTATTTTTATATATGGTCTGACTAAATATCCTATGTATCTTCCTCCAAAATCTGAAGTTATAGCATTAGCATGTTTATATATCATTATGATTACATCTATGATTATAATATTGCAAAAAGGTCATATTATATGGAATACTTATCTTATAACACTACAAATACCAATAATTCTATTTATTTGTCTAAAATTAACAAATGTTGAAGAATATACAACATCAAAAAAAGCTATTGATTATCTAATTCAAAATTATCAATTAGAAGGACATTTACTATGCACTAAGATGTTTTTACGTGGAACGCGCTATTTTTCGAATCGAGATGTCGCTGTCCTAACAATTAATGGCGATAAATTTTTTAGTCCACATCCAGTTATTGACTTAGATACAGAAGAGAAAACCTTGTCATTCCTCAAAAGCCAAACCTTAACTTATGGATTTGTTACCAAAACGTATTGGCTAGCTCTTCAACGGCTTTCAGTGAGTAATAATTTTAAGCTCGAACTTCTCAAAATTATTGGTGACCAATATGTTATAAGAATAAAAATTTAAGTTCGTTACAGAAATATATTTGCTAAATTTTAATCGTTAGAAATAGGGAGAGCGAAGTAAAAATATCAAGCGAGGCACCAATCCATTCATTCCGTAAGACCGGCAAAAAACGTCGCTTCAACCGCACTGGAACGTTTACCGTATACATTCTAGAGTGTCGCGACGGAACTTATTATACTGGATATACAAATAATTTGGCATTACGTTTAAAGCTCCATAATAACGGTCTGGGATCAAAATACGTTAGAAGTAGGCGTCCTGTTAAACTTGTTTATTTTAAAAAGTATCGTTATTATAAGGTTGCGGTTACCGAGGAAAGAAGGATAAAAGAGTTATCAAGAAAAGTTAAGGAAAGACTAATAAACAAATATATAGTTCCGGTAAGCCCTTAATACTATATGATTTGTAAGAATCAAAGTGGGTGAGAAGCAATGCCTGAAGGAAAAATCGTTGAAGTAAAAAACCAACAGGGGATACGGGACATTGAAAGTCTCGCCAATCAAATTTGGCCGGAGTATTACATACCCATGATCGGGGCATCTCAAGTCGATTATATGCTGAAACATTTTCAATCAGCCTCAGCGATATCTGCCCAAATAAAAGAAGGCTATCGTTATTTTCTTATCCGAGCGGACAACGAATATGTGGGATATTTTTCCATATATATCTATGAGAAAAAAGGCGAGTTGTTTATTAGCAAACTCTATATTAAGTCAAATCAACGTGGCAAGGGGTTCGGAAAACAGGCCATGGGTTTCATTGAGGCCTTTGCTAGAGGCAAAACACTCACCGAGATAACTCTCATGGTTAACAAGACTAACTTCTCGGCCAGACAATTTTATGAACAAAACGGGTTTATTAATACCGCTCCTGTTGTTAAGGATATCGGAGGCGGCTTTGTAATGGATGATTATCTATATACAAAGAAGCTGACCAATCTCTGGGAAAAGACTAGTATCAATCGGAAAATAAAAAGAAACTTCTTCTCTGATGACCCCACTCGGATTTATTATTTCGCAGTGTTGGTCACGTTCGTCTTGCTTTTCCTTTTCATCTTTTTCCCCAAGCCACAACCGACCTCTCTGGCTGACTATACCATTGATATTTCGAAAACCCCTTATCAGTCCGAAGTTGTATATACCGACGTCATAGTAAAAAATTTATTAGGGGCTAATTTTGTTATAAAACCGGTAGCAACTTACAGGATATCCGGATTAATACTTGGCAAGTATTACTATATGCCTTTTTCAGCTTGGGATAGACTTGCTCCTATTGACCTTACTATTGCCTGGGGTGATCTGGCTTTACCTGAGAATTCAAAATATGTTGCCATCGAGCATACCATGCGTTCCCACGAATTAAAGGTCAAGCCCGGATCGCTGTTCGACAGAAAATATCTTATTCAGCATGCTTCATTCAATCATATCATTGGAGCGAACACCAATGTTTTGGATGCTGTGACATCTTTAAAACTTTCCCAGAAAGTCACTTTAGAAGGCTTCCTGGTAAATGTAATTAATATAAGTGTGCCGGGCAACCAGCAATGGACGACAAGTCTGAAACGTAATGATGATGGGCCAACAGCATGTGAAATTTTATATGTGACTAAGGTCACTGTCGGTGGTAAGGTTTATGAGTAGAGAGCAGGCAAGCAGTTCGGGTAATTAGTTTTTTCATTCAAATCGCTATCCCGGGGGTGGAATATGAATGACGTGTCATGGGATAAACTGGTTTTTACCAGGGAGCGTATCTATATATTCGTGTTTTTTAATTGTCTTTATGCCTTCCTGCCATTCTGGATCATAGCCAATTTTGTAATCTCCTCTCCGATGGCTTTCATAGGCCTCATAGCTTATGTTGTGGCAATTTACTGCAATCTAACTGCTCTGCGCTGGGTAGTGACAGGGGATTATTCCCACCCCCAAGATGAAAATGCAGGAGTGATGGATCGCATGACATTACTGCGTCTCTTATTCGGAAACTTTATTATTTTTCTTGCCTGTATTTTCAGTATCGGCAAGGGACAGATAATTGTTCAAGAGAACTATGAAATCCTTCCTTCGTGGCTGGTTCTGATAGGGTTTGTGGTTTTTATAATCACTTATGTTATCTCTTTCTTCCTCACATATGTTAAATCCGAGATCGAAACAGTTCCCCAAGCCGCTTCCACCCGCAATCTGACTAATGAACAGCCTAACCTCGCAATAAACGCCGGGAGAACGGACAATATCAATATCCAACAAGTGCATACCCCCTGCGGTGCGGAGGCCATGAGAAATAATCCTGTACCAACAACACCTCAAGATTTAGCAAGCCACAACGCAGACGGGGTCGCAAAAATTGCTTCCTACAATGACCCGATTGATATTGTGAAAAGCAGTGTCGGTAACCATGATGCCGTTATAACTGCTAGTCACTTAAGTGGGCACAAAAAGACCGCAAATGAGCCAGGCAAAACACCCAAGACCGTATTTAATTCTATGCTTTTAAAAGCTGCTCAAGACCCCAAACAGAATCAATTCGATAATTCTGGTTCTCGTCCGAATATCGCGGAATGGAACGTGTTCTCTGATTTAATCCCTGACCGAAAGTTACGAAATAGCGCCTTAAGCATACTGCGTAGGACACCGGATTGGGTTAATGTCTGCCCAGATGCTGATCTTTACGAAAAGAAAGGAAGCGCGTTCTTCCAACAAGCAGTTATCCGCTCACTTGGCGATGCTCAAGAGCAAGCGACAGTCCAATTCCTTATTGAACTTTTGGGCAAAAACTATGATATAAACCACGGAAAGGAGACATTCCATCGCCCACGTTGGCCTAACATCGGGGTGGATGCGGCTTCTTCACTAGCCAGGATAGGTCAACCAGCCGTGGAAGAATTGAAAAAGGCATTGAACGCACCCGATCCTTTGACCAGGCTATATGCCGTTTGCGGAATAGCGCTCCTTCGTGAACATTCCCTGTATTCTTCTTTAGCAGAGGCCGTCGGACGGGAAGCGGACAGTGTCGTTCTGATCTATTTGAAACGCACTTTGGCCCATTTTGAAAAGAAAGAATATGTGCCTCCCGAGTTAGATTTTCTCAAAATTCATATAGAAATTACCAGGGCGAACATAAAGTTAGGAGAACCAGTAAAATGTTTCTGGACCATTTCCAATGTGGGCCCGTCGCCTTTAGTTGTTAATATAGGGTCAACAAAAGTAGTCAAACAAATATTTTCAGTCAAGGCCTTGCAAGACCAGACATCAATATTCTTGTCGCCTTATGACAGCGATTCCACTCCGGGGCCAGAGGATCTGGTCATCCTGGAAAATGGGCAATCTTACCGAGCTGGACCTTTTGATCTCCGGGACCATTTTGATATAAGTAAGCCGGGGCCATATGAAATACATGGTATATATCGGAATCGATTCCCTGGTATTGAATATGGGATCTATGTCATCGAAGGGCGGTTAGCCTCAGAACCAGCGGTCATTAATATAGAATCCGATTCTTTATGAATATCCTATTGCTAACGGTCTTTTTTTATTCTTTTGCCTTCTTTACTGCTTTTCCCCTTACTGCTGGAATAGCTTCCGCTCAAGAACCATCATGTAAGTTGCAGACAATGGCCGAGATGGCTGGCCATTTGGAAGAAATTATCCTTACGCGATTCCCGGATGCTCAATTCAACCGAGAAGACAACAAGCTGTACTTTCAATGTGATTTTCGCGACGCCACCATCTTTGAAAATATCCAGACCAAGTATTCTGAGACCATTAGCCGATTCAGCACATCACAGGCCGGAGTAAAGGGAGCCTTTTCTATCGAGGATATGGCCCCGTCACCCCAAAAGGATGATTCCGCTTTATCCAGTCTTTCCGTCTCAAAAGATGTTTATGATGATGGTTATTTCAAAGATCTAAAATGGTCGATCTCTGTACCTAGATTGGGTAAATTATTTTCCGCTTACATATTTTATATTCGCGGCACACCGACATCCATGCTCGATGAACTGGTTTCGTTCAGCCGGGTCTTTGGTTCATGTAAGAATTTTGCCGAATTTGTGCCCATAGACGAAGCAACGGCCATCAAATTAGCAAAAGATTATGCTTCTAGGGATTCAGTGGCCAAAGAGATAATACTGCATGACTCCAAAGTCTTAGATAATATGGTGTCCGGACAATGGAATTTGAGACACGAGATCGTTTTCCGGGGTGGTTGTTGTTGCGCTTGTGATGGAGAATGCGATGATATTATCGTTCGCATGACAAGCGACGGTGGGCTTACAGACGTCAAGGTCAAACATTGGATATGCGGCGGGAGAAACAAACGACCCGCAGATAACAAATAATCCTCCTTGCTGTCCTCGTATAAGATCAAAATGGGATGTTGTAATGCTGGATGAGTTATTTTTTGGGCGCAGGATCAGCCTTGGTCAAGAGGTGATCATTGCCGGCGGATTTGATTCCAAACGTAAATGGGGAGAAGAAGATAAGCTGGCGGTAGTCTTGCGATTCTTTCCCGGTCAAGGGCGGGTTCCAGCCTTGTTGGTAGAGTTCAGGGATCCTGACTCATTTGTGGGAGTTGAGGCAAAATATGCCGTGTTGGAATTGCGTTTTGAGGGTGCCCAATGGCGTGAAAATGCTGTCTGTTATGTTGAATTATTTGCCAAACTTCCAGAGGATAAACCTTGGGCTGATCGTCTCCATGGATCTTGCATCGAATCCCGCGCCATAATCAAAATCGCTCCCCAATAAGTCTTTAGGCCTAATGCTCTTACTTATTATCGAAAACACTCCTTAATGGGCTCAATCTTTGATAGATTGATATATAAATCAATACTCTCATGTTTATCCTCGTGAGCGATTGTTTTGTTTATAAAGATAAATATTTCTAAATGAAAACTGTCATTGCTTTACCACAATTTCTCAGAAAAAGATCATCTATATTTAAGTTCTTCCCTCAATTCGATAAAGTCATTTATTGCGGCCTGTCCAGGGAAAAAACCAACATGTTTCTGACCATAGAGGGCTCCCGGGAAAGCAAAATGTTGATCGCCAGCTTTATTCGCCAGGACGAAGCTGAGCTATGGGGTGCCTGTCAGGAGTTGTTCAAAGATATCTTGACCTCGATCGAGCCAGCATTACACGGAATATTCCATTTTGAACTTCTATCGGTCGAGATGTCGCAAAAACTGGAAGCCTTCCAATGGAAAGAATTCGCGAAAGGCATGACCGATCTGTCCCGGGAAATTCCCACCGGAGAAACCCGCTTTGTTCAATATTGCTCAATTTTAGGCGTTCTGACCAAGCACGCTGATGAGGACTATGGGAAGATATCGTTCAAGCCGCATGTAAACATCTTTTACAATGAGCCGGCAGAGATAGCCCAAGACCTGGAACGAATGGTAAAAGAACAACTTTCCGACACCTCCTTTAAAGGTAGATGCCGTCTCATCTTTTATGACCTGAGCCGACAACCTTTATACAGCAGCCAGAACTTCGAACAAAGCGTTCAACTACAAAGATTAAGCCGCAGACTAGACGCCAACCGATCATCCACTATAAACGAAATTGCCATTATTGATACAACCGGCCTACATGAATTATTTAAGCAATCACAACTTGAAATGGATTTTTCTTGAATATGGACCCCCAGCCAGCTGTCACTTGTCAGCATACGGATATAGATATTAACCCGGACTTTCTGCGAACAATAGATTTAATTGAGAACAGCCGCGAACATCTTTTTATAACCGGCAGGGCGGGTACTGGGAAATCGACGTTTTTGAATTATTATCGTTCAATGACCAAAAGAAAAATTGTGGTGCTGGCCCCCACAGGTGTAGCGGCTGTAAATGTCGGAGGACAGACCATCCATTCCTTCTTCAATTTTAAACCAGACATTACACCCCAGACCGTATCTTCAGTCAAAATCCGTCCGGATTCTGTCAATCTCTACAAGAAATTGCAGGTAATCGTTATCGATGAAGTCTCCATGGCTCGGGCAGACCTGATCGATTGTATGGATATCTTTTTGCGCCTTTATGGCCCCCGTAACAACGAAGCTTTCGGTGGAGTGCAGATGGTCATGATGGGTGATCTATTTCAATTGCCTCCGGTGGTTTTGCCGGCGGAGAAAACGATTTTCCAGTCTTTATATACGAGCCCTTTCTTTTTCGGAGCCCATGTGTTCAAAGGTACCAACATTAAAATCGTTGAATTTGAAAAGAACTACCGCCAAAAAGACGACACTTTTCTGGAATTACTGGATGCAGTGCGGACCAACAGATTAACACCACAGCATTTAGATGTTCTGAACAGTCGTTACGATCCTTTTTCCGAGCCGAAGAGTGATGCGAGGTTTATTTATTTGACCACTACCAATCAATTGGCCGACCAGCTCAACTGCGAACGACTGAATATCATAGAAGAGGATCTTTTTACAAATGAAGGGGTCCTGCGCGGCAGTTTTATCGAAAAGAACTGCCCGACCCACAAGGTCCTGGATTTAAAGATCGGCGCCCAGGTTATGCTTTTGAACAACGATCCGGAAGGGCGGTGGGTCAACGGCAGTATAGGTAAAGTCACCGATATCTTTAATGCTGGCTTCAATTCCATGGCCGTGCAGGTTGTCCTGACCAGCGGGCAGACAGTTGAAGTCGAACCCTTTACCTGGGAATTGCATGAATTCTTTTATAACAACGATAAAGATTCCATCGATGTCCGTACAGTCGGTTCGTTCAAACAATTCCCGATGAAGCTAGCTTGGGCCATTACTATTCATAAGAGCCAAGGGAAGACATTCGACCAGGTGATCATTGACGTGGGGAATGGAGCCTTCTGCCACGGTCAAGTGTATGTGGCTTTGAGCCGCTGTACTTCCCTCGAGGGAATTATCCTCAAAAGAAAAATTACCCCCAGGGATATTTGCATGGATCAGCAGATCTTGTGTTTCTTAAAAAGAAGCCGTCCAATATCCGCTAACAAATGAATGTTCTGTCTTCTTAATAGAATAAAAATACCTCTGGGAAATGGAGGATCGACATGAAAACCAGTAACCAACATGTAGCAGGCTTGATTCTCGTCAGCCTATTGATACTGGCTGGTTGCCGTTCCACTCTGCCCCTCGCCGGCTTACCCACTCTAAATGGCGAGAGCGGTTTTTCCCCAGCAGCCAGATTACTCTTAACGATGCAGGAGGGGATGCCTTTGCCTCAGCCACAATTCGAATTATTCGATCCTGGAGTTCCTTCGGTAATCGATTATAGCCAATACGGTGAAATGAAGGGTGCTGGTACTTCTGAATATACTTTCGTGATCAAAGATGCGGAAGGCCTCAAGAATGCGGTCGGCGCCGGCATCTACCCAAACGAGGCCGGCATTTTTAAAGACCCTAACTTCAGAAAATTGAGCGAGGAAGGCTTGTTGGAACGTTCGCACTGGGAATATTTGAAGGCCACCGACCCACAATTGGTTTTTTACGCTTGGGCGCGGGCGTACGAAGAGAAGGGCGTGAAAACATACTTTACCGGTCATGTCCTGGAAAAGGCCGGTCATATTTTGCCAGCGATCAAGGCTTATTATGCGGCATTGGTCCATTTCCCGCGTTCAGCTTGTTGGTCAGCAGACAAAAAGTTTGTTTGGTACATAGCGCCAGCAGCGATCGCCAATATCCAGCGTCTTACACGTGATTACCCGCATCTGGGCGTTGAATTGAAAGGCGCTTCATTCTCGATCAAGAACGGGAATGATACAAACCTTGCGAACGACATTATCACTGTCAATCCGGGACATTTCATAGGACTTCCACTTGAACAGAGGAAGAACCTGTTCAAAGAAAGGTTGGCTACCTTGACAGCAGTGGAAACCCGAGGAGAAGGAAAAGTCCAGTTGGTCAAATACCAGAATGGCCACTGGCAACTGTTGCTGAACGGCAAGCCTTTTTTTATACGCGGGGTCACTTATTCTCCCACCGAGATTGGCCTTGGACCTCGAAAAGACCAGCATTTCAATGACCGATGGATGTTCATGGATAAGAACGGTAACGGAGAAATCGACGGTCCCTACGATGCTTGGGTAGATAATAATAATAATGGGAAACAGGATGCTAATGAACCGGCGGTAGGGGACTTCCGACTCATGAAGGAAATAGGTATAAACGCCATACGTCTTTATATTCCCAATAAAAACAGCACCGGATATGCTCCAAACTTGGTTAACAAGCCACTGTTAAGGGATCTTCATGAAAAGTACGGTATATGGGTGATCGCAGGAGACTTTCTAGGGGCTTATACAATGGGTTCAGGAGCATCATGGGAAAAGGGCACGGACTATACGGATCCTGAACAGCGAAGAATAATGAAAGAAACAGTCCGGGCTAAAGTTATGGATCTGAAAAACGAGCCATTCTTGTTAATGTGGATCCTGGGAAACGAGAACAACATGGCTGGTGACTACACAGGAGTAAATGCCACTCGTACTAATGCCTCGGCACACCCAGTAAAATATGCTCAATTTCTGCAGGAAGTGGCACAAATGATACACGAACTGGATCCCGACCATCCGGTAGCAGTTGGCAATATAGAAACCGACCTATTTGAATATTACCAACAGTTTGCGCCAGCCGTTGATGTTTTGGGCATAAACTCTTACCGTGGGATGCACGGATTCGGTAATATTTGGGAAGATGCCCGGAGTAAATTCGACCGTCCAGTTATGATAACAGAGTATGGCTGCGATGCTTATTCTCAGGAGAAAGGTTATGATGAGGAAGGCCAGTATCAATACCATAAAGGCAATTTTCTAGATATCCTCTTCAACCAAGCTGGAGGCCCTTATTCAGGCAATTCAATTGGCGGTATTATTTTTGAGTATCTCGATGAGTGGTGGAAAGATACCCGAGACGACCCGGAGGATATTCAACAAACCAAAGCTACTTTTGCTTTTCCATTCCCAGACGGATTCGCTCATGAAGAGTGGTTAGGTATAGTGAGCCAGGGCAGCGGCAACAACAGCCCTTTTGAACGGAGGTTACGAAAGGCTTACTATTATTATAAAGGACTGGATCGATGAACTCCCCAGAAAGCTGTCAGTAGGGCAGTTCTTGCTTGTTTAGTACTTTTTAAAAAAATTATTTCTTTTTTTCTCTGTTCCTGTGATATTATTGAAAATCTAAAAATTCCAATTATCTAATTCGCCGGAGGATCAATGATAGACTACTTACTTACTGAAGAGCAAAAGATGATCCGCGATCTTTGTCGCCAGATCACGGATGAAAAAATACGTCCCGTAGCAGCTGAATATGACAAGTCGGAGAAATTCCCTTGGGAAATAATGAAAATTATGGCCCAGTCAGACCTATTTGGGATATACATCGACCCAAAATACGGTGGGATGGGGGGTGGGGTACTGGAGTTATGTATCGCGACCGAAGAGTTCTCCCGGGGATGTGCCGGTATTGCTCTCTGTTACTCAGCTACAGCGCTGGGCGCATATCCGATAATATTGTTCGGCAGCGAAGATCAAAAACAAAAATATTTGACCCCCATAGCCAAAGGGGAAAAGCTGGCGGCCTTTGGGCTGACAGAGCCAGCAGCGGGGTCGGATGCCAGTGCCATGCAAACAACAGCAGAAAAGAAGGGTGACTATTATATTCTTAACGGTCTTAAGCACTTCATTACCAATGGGGGGGATGCGGAGATCTACACCGTAATAGCCATGACCGACAAGTCCAAAGGCGCTCGGGGGGCCAGCCTTTTTGTGGTGGAAAAAGGCACACCCGGATTCAGCTTTGGGAAGAAGGAAGACAAGATGGGCATCCGCGCTTCTTCCACCAGGGAGTTGGTCTTTGACAATTGCAAAGTGCCCAAGGAAAACCTGCTCGGGAAAGAAGGAATGGGATTCATTGCGGCCATGCGTACTTTTGATATGTCCCGACCAGGTATCGGCGCCCAGGCTCTTGGCATTGCCCAAGGGGCGCTGGACGAAGCTTTAAAATACGCCAAGCAAAGAAAACAGTTTGATAAATCCATTTCCAGTTTTCAAGGCATACAGTGGATGCTGGCGGACATGGCAACCCAGGTGGAGGCAGCCCGTGCCCTGGTTTATTCCTCGGCCCGGGAGGTCGATGCCGGGAAAAAAGATATCGGGACACATTCCGCTATGGCGAAAATGTATGCTTCTGATGTGGCGATGAAGGTCGCGACCGATGCCGTCCAGATATTCGGCGGCTACGGTTATATGAGAGAATATCCGGCTGAAAAATTCATGCGCGATGCCAAAATTACCCAAATATATGAAGGCACAAACCAGATCCAAAGAAATATTATTGCGCTTGGACTAATCAAAGAATCTGCTCGATGAACATAATCGTCTGCATAAAGCAAGTCCCTGACACCACCGAGGTCAGAATCGATCCGGAGACAAAAAACCTTGTCCGAGATGGCGTCAAATCCATCATCAACCCCTTTGATATGTACGCTATTGAAGAGGGGGTTCGGCTGAAAGAGAAATTCGGCGGTAAAACTATTGTATTGACCATGGGCCCCCCGCAAGCAGAAGCAGTGTTGAGGGAGGCGATCTCTTTAGGTTGCGATGAGGCCGTTCTTATCAGTGACCGCGCTTTTGCCGGTGCGGACACATTAGCTACCAGCTATACCATTTCCAAAGCCATCGAAAAAATAAAGGATTACGATCTGATCATCTGCGGAAAGCAAGCCATCGACGGAGACACCGCACAGGTCGGCCCCGGAGTGGCAGCTAGTCTGGATATCCCCCAGATAACTTATGTCCGCAAGATAGAAGAGATCAAAGACGGCATAATCAAAGCAGAAAGAGCAACTGAAGAAGGGTACGAAGTGGTCCAGACAAAACTTCCTTGCCTGATCACGGTAGTAAAGGAGATCAATGTCCCCAGGCTGCCATCTTTGAAGGGTAAGATGAAAGCGAAAAGCGCTGTAATCCCGGGCTGGAAAGCATCGGACATTTACGCTGATGAGAGCCGTATTGGATTGAAAGGCTCTCCCACCTGGGTTTATAAGATATTCACTCCTCCGCCCAGGCCTCAAGGAAAAATATTTGAAGGCGAGCCACAACATGCGGTCAATCAACTTGTCGATTGCGTTAAAGGGATAATACGTTAACATGAGCGGGATCACTGTTTATAAAGATAAATGCACCGGATGTTCGCTTTGTGTTAAAGCATGTCCGTTCAACGCCATCACCATTGTTGACAAAAAAGCAGTAATAGACCTTGATAAGTGCACCCTGTGCAGTTCCTGCGTGGAAGCTTGCCGCAAATTTGCAGCTATCGAGATCGTTAGGACTACCACTAAAACACCTGATATCGACAAGTATAAGGGGGTTTGGGTCTTTGCCGAACAGCGCAAAGGGGTCATCCAACCGGTTGTTTATGAACTTTTGGGCAAAGCTCGCGAATTAGCTGATCAATTGAAAGTTGATGTATCGTGTGTCCTTCTTGGCAACAATATTAAAGATAAAGCTCAAGATCTGATCCATCGTGGGGCAGATACCGTACTGGTAATTGATAACCCAAAACTTGAACATTTACTCGATGAGCCTTATGCCCGTATAGTAGCCAATCTTATTAGGAAATACCGTCCGGAAATACTTTTATGTCCGGCCTCATCCATAGGCAGATCAGTTATTTCAAGGGTAGCGGTCCAGTTAAGAGTAGGATTAACTGCTGATTGCACCGGATTGGAAGTGAATTTGGATGAGCGGTATCTCATGCAGACACGGCCGGCTTTTGGCGGCAATATCATGGCTACCATCTTATCCAAGCATCACCGTCCCCAGCTTGCCACCGTCCGGCACAAAGTAATGAAGGAAGCACCGGTTGACCTAAAGAGGAAAGGGAAAGTTGAGGTAATTGAATTCGATAAGTCCTTCTTCGTTTCTCGGACCAGTATTTTGAGCGTTGTTGACGAAGTCAGTTCCACGGTTAATATTACTGAGGCTAATGTTATCGTCTCGGGTGGTCGCGCTATGCGTGGTCCAGAGAACTTTAAAATGTTGGAAGATCTGGCCCAAGTCTTAAATGGTGCCGTTGGAGCTTCCCGTGCCGCCGTAGACGAAGGATGGATGCCTTATTCCCACCAGGTTGGACAGACTGGGAAGACGGTATGCCCCCATATCTATATAGCTTGCGGGATTTCGGGACAGATCCAGCACTTGGTCGGCATGCAATCTTCCGATATTATAATAGCTATAAATAAGGATCCCTCAGCGCCTATCTTTACTGTTGCTAATTACGGCATTATAGGCGATATCTTCGAGATTGTACCCCTCTTGACAAAACGCTTCTCTGAGGTTTTGTGATGATATCCTTGAAGATTTGACCATGGTTTCCTCACCCAACAGTTGTTAATCTAAAAAGTCACAAATACTTGGGCTTTTTTCCTCAACTGCGTCAACCTGCCCAGATCACCGATATCCCTTATCTTTACCCCCTTGGACCTAAGATCCATTATCCTGTCGACCGAAACTTGTCCCAAGCCGGGCGCACGCAATAAGCGCCAACGCTCATCTTTATTTATGTTCACCGGAAAGAACTCAGGATGTTCTTTAGCCCAAATCGCTTTGGGGTCAAGTTGAAGGGACAGGTTGCCATCCTTTTGCAAAGGAATCTCTTCGACAGAAAAACCGTATTTTCTGATCAACCAATCAACTTGATAAAGTCGGTGCTCACGCAGCAATAAATCTTTATTATCGGCCATGGATACTTCTCCGGGAATTCGGCTGGAACCAACACCGCGCTGATAAGCACTAAAATATATGCGGCTCAAGTTCAAGCTTTTATATAACTTCCATGTGGTCTTGATAATATCTTTATCCTTCTCATCGGAAGCTCCGACCACGAATTGCGTGGTCTGCTTGACACCTGAAAAAGGCGCCCCTTTGGCTGTCATGCGACTGATAAAGTTGATCGGCCTGACGATATCTTTTAGATAATCCTTGGTAGAGGTTAACCTGCGGAAACTGGTTTCTCCAGGTGTTTCGATATTCAAGGATACGGCGTTCGCCAATGAAAGGCTTTCACGTATGGCCATCTCAGAAGCTCCGGGGATAATTTTCAGGTGTATATAACCTTTAAATTTCATCCTGCGGAGTATCAAGGCGGCTGAGTTGATCTGTTCCATAGTATTGTCTGGATCTTTCTCGACAGAACTGCTTAAAAATAATCCCTGCACCATGCCGGCATGAAAATAAGACATAAAGGCCGTAGATAATTCCTGAGACGTCAATTTGCATGGAAGAGGGGCTTGTTGTGATCTTAAGGGGCAATATTGGCAATTATTGACACAAATATTCGAAAGGAGAGTTTTAAATAAATATCGATAGCCACCATCAGGCATCACGACCGGGTAAATCCATTTATTCTCTTTTGAGCGGGTCCGGTGCTCATCCTTAGCAGTACCACACGAACAGGCCAGGTCATATTTAGAATCGTTGGATAATGTTGCTAATTTCTCAGAAAACGATAAGGATGTTTTTATGGAGATTGTCATATCTGACCTTGATTTTTAGCTTACCACACAGAAGTGTGGATGCAACGAGTATCTTAATAATTTAAATAACCCTTGATTTGAAATCGTTTGTCTGTAGATAAATATTCAAATACCTAATTTATTGATGAAAGA
>CAYTIW010000002.1:0-8881 GCA_964438075.1 uncultured Planctomycetales bacterium | reverse complement strand
CGCTTATTGGAGCAGCACTGGGAGCGCTGGGAGGTGCCGTTGTCGGATCTAATATAAAGAATACCAACGCTGCCGTTCCTAAGTCTGGAAATACTTCGCAAGGGGAGGCTGACAAAAGAAAGACGGATATTGATATCAAATCTACAGCCGAAGATAAAAAGGTCGAGGCTGTCTCCCAGGCCACACCTTCTTCTTCTAAAGTTACGATGAAACAGGTTATATATTGGACCGGGCAGGGATTGCCTGATGAAGAAATTATGAATAGGATCAAGAATGCGAACGCAAAATTTATCCTTACTTCAGATGATATCGATTACCTGAAAAGAGATGGAGTTAGCCAGCCCGTCATAGAGCTTATGCAGCAAAACTGATGTCGGTCCATCTAATTACAGCATATTTGCTTGATCTATCGTCTTTTTAGGCAAGTTCCTTGACTAGTAAAAAGGATTGTCCTATACTTCTCGCGTTTTAAATTTTATTAGATCCACTTTGTTTAATAACCCATCGAATTGATGCTGTAATCCAAAATAATTACGAGCGGCTTTCGGGGGATTTTGTTGCCGGGGGTTTGTCGTGTCCACAAATGATGTTACCATAGAGGCCTTAAAGAAACAGGCCTTGAGATTCCGTCGTGAGATCTTGGAAACTGTTACGGAAGCTGGTTCAGGCCATCCGGGCGGTTCTCTCTCCGCGGTAGAGATCTTTATATCTCTTTACGGGTTAGTGATGGAACATCGCCCCCAGGATCCCCAGTGGGATGGCCGTGATCGCCTGGTCGTTTCCAAGGGGCATGTGTCTCCGGTGGTTTATGTTACGCTTGCCAATTTCGGTTACTTCCCCAAAGAAGAGTTAAGATCATTCCGTAAGTTCGGCAGCCGCTTGCAAGGCCATGTGCATAAAAAAGTACCCGGCGTTGAGTTTAATACCGGCTCACTCGGGCACGGCCTTTCGTTCGCCAACGGAATTGCTATGGCGGCCAAATTGAAAAATAAAGGTTTCAAGGTCTACTGTGTTATGGGCGATGGGGAGATACAGGAAGGGTCTGTTTGGGAAGCCGCCATGAGTGCGGCACATTACAAACTAGATAATATCTGTGCGGTCATTGACTATAACAAGGTTCAGGAGAATGGGTTGGTAAGCGAAATAAAAGGCCTCGAACCCCTAGCCGAGAAATGGAATAGTTTCGGCTGGAATGCCATCGAGGTGGACGGCAATGATTTTAAGCAGCTTATCGAGGCTTTCGAGAAATTCCGGAAGACAAAAGGAATGCCTACCGTCATTATCGCCCACACCTTGAAAGGGAAGGGGGTCCCTTTTATGGAGTTGAAAAGCGCCTGGCATGGCAAGGCCCCTAATAAAGAGCAATTATCGGAAGCCTTGAAGGTCCTATATTGATATGAAACCTAATCCCATCCCTACTAGAGATGGTTTCGGAGAAGAACTGGCGGCCCTGGGTAAACTCAATGACAGGATCGTAGTGGTTTCTGCCGACCTCGAAGATGCCACCAGAGCTGAATACTTCAAGAAGGCTTGTCCGGAACGTTTTTTTACCATGGGCATTTCTGAGCAGGATATGATCGGAATGGCTGCCGGCCTGGCCAGCGAGGGATTTATTGCGGTTACCAATTCCTTCGCCGTATTTCTCACCAACCGCGCCTATGACCAGATACGCCTGGATGTCTGCTATAACGAACTTAACGTCAAACTGGTGGCCTCGCATGCCGGGGTAACGGTAGGCGAGGACGGGGCTTCCGCCCAATGTTTGGAAGACATCGCTATCATGCGGGTGTTGCCTAACATGAAGGTCATCTGTCCGGTAGATAGCATAGAGGCGAAAAAGGCTACGCGCGCCATGATCGCTGAAAAAGGCCCGTTCTATCTGCGTTTATCTCGAGCTCCCTTCCCGGTAGTGACTAAAGAGGCCGATCCGTTCCAGGTGGGTAAAGCCAATAAATTACGGGACGGGAAAGACGTGACCATTGTGGCCTGTGGGATAATGGTCGCCCAAGCATTGGACGCGGCCGATGAATTGGCAAAAGATGGCGTGCAGGCGCGTGTGATCAACATGCACACCATTAAACCTTTAGATAGACAGACCCTGGTGCAGTGCGCGAAAGAGACCGGCGCTTTGGTGACTGCTGAGGAACATCAGATCGCCGGCGGATTAGGCAGTGCCGTGGCTGAAGTGTTAGTGGAAGAATGCCCGGTCCCGGTTGAAATGCTAGGCGTTAAAGATGTATTCGGACAGTCCGGGACCCCGGATCAGTTACTCAAGGAATATCATCTTAAAACGATCGATGTAATAGATGCGGTCAAGAAAGTCCTGTCCAGGAAAAACAAGCCGGCTTAATAGCTTGTACTGCCGCGCAGGCTCCTTAGTAATTCTCGACGTAGAATTTGATCACCGCACACGCTTGTCGCACACCACCCGCCAAGCGTTTTTTATCTTGGGGGGCCAGATTTTTCCAAAAAGGTTTCTCCCCCAAAATGTCAGATACAAAAAGTATGGCTAAGGCCTTCTTATTTATCCGCCTGGCGGCGTTAAAAAGGGCGGCGCATTCCATTTCTATCACATCCGTACCCAGTCGTTCAAAGAGTGACCGGTAATTATCCTCCAATTCCATTGAGCCGAAGCTAACGCAGGAAACATTGGGCATGGCCTTATCGATTGTGTTAAAGGCGTGTAAGAGATCGTCATGGGGATAGGCCGGATGGATGTCAAGTTCTCTTCCGATGACCAGGTCACTAAAACTTTCTACGGAGTAGGCTGAGGCAGGAAGTACCAGGCTGCCGATATCTAGACGGCTACTGCAATTGATCAATCCACATGAACCCAAAAAGATGATGTTCTCACAATTGCTGTCCTTCAGTTGCAGCACAACATCACCAACGAACAAGGCTCCCATATGGGTCTTGATAAAGGTCAGGTCGTTTGTTTGACCTGCAGAGGAAATCAAACCCTTGGCCAGTCTCCTGACACCCAGATAGTTCAGCATCTGCGGAGCCAGGATAGGGGACAGGACACAATGGCGTTTAACATCCTTTCTATCGATCCCGAAGAGAACTTTAAAGCGATCCATGGTCGTTTTCCTCTTTTATATGTTAGAATTGGGTCAAGTTTATCACGCTACTTATGTTGACACAAGTGATGCTGAGATCAGGTATGGACATTCGGCAATGGGAGATGATCGATGAAATATAACAATTTACCAGGCCTGGCAGAAGAGGTCTCTGCTATCGGGCTAGGCACCTGGGTCTTTGGAGGTGAGAACTGGGGCGGGGCGGACGACGAGTCTTGTGTTCAGGCAGTACAAGAAGCTTTCTCCCGGGGGGTAAATTTTATTGATACGGCGCCTTTCTACAGCGATGGGCTGTCAGAGCAGATAATAGGCAGGGCCATCGCCGGAAAGCGGGACAAATTCTTCGTCGCCACCAAATGCGGCCTGGTAAGGCGTGTAAGGATCCCCATGATCGACCTGTCCCCGCGTTCCATAATGGCAGAGGCCGACCTCTCACTGTCACGTCTTAAGTGCGATATTATAGACCTATACCAGACGCATTGGCCTGACAAGCTGGTCCCTGTCGAAAAGACCATGGAGGCAATGGTTAAACTGCAGTCACAAAAAAAGATCCGCCACATAGGTGTTTGTAACTACGATCTGCCACTACTGAAGAGGGCTGTTAAGGCCGCACCGGTAAGAACCTTGCAGGTCCAATATTCATTGATCGATCGAGAGATCGAGAAGGACATTCTTCCTTATTGTATCGAGCATAATGTCGGAGTTATAACATACGGTTCCTTGGGAGGCGGTATTCTGACCGGGAAATACCAGAAACCGCCCCAGGTTGGCAAATTTGACGCCCGCAGTATGTTCTATAAATTCTTCAAAGGCGACAAATTCGACCAAATCAAGAAAGGGCTAGAGGAATTAAAAGAATTCGGCTGGCCGCTTAATCAATTAGCATTGAACTGGGTCCGCCAGCAGCCAGGCATAATGACAGTCTTGGCGGGATGTAGACTGCCCTCCCAGGTCATATCCAACATGTCGGCTGCCGACTGGGAACTCAGTAAAGTTGAGATAGAAGCGATAAGAAAGATTAAATTCTAATCGCCCTTTTTTAAGGTTACAAAAACCAGAAATTGCCAGATCAGAATGCAAATCCCGTGCTACCAGACCTGAATTCACTGCGATCAACCGTTGAGAGTTCATTCCCGGATTTCGGCCCTAATAAGATCAGGGAGATAATGCGGCTTGTCTTCGAGATATCCAAGCGCGAAAATTCTCCTATAAATACGGTCCTCGATAGCATCCCCAAGACCGAAAAGTTCCCCCAAATAAAGAAAGTCTTAGTTAGCCGGCGCTATCCCGAGTTGACCAAGGCAGGAGTTGTCATTAAAGATGTCTTCCCTGGGCTAGACATGAACCCGGTCAATGCGGTAAATATCACCCACCCGATATCAAGAGAGCCTAAAATAATATACATAGAAAAGCGGGCGGCCGGCTCTTCATTGGCCGAGCGGATCAAGGGCCTTTTCCCGCGCAGCAGTATCCAGATCATCGATAGTTATAAGTCTTTTTCACAGTCACGCGACTTCGTGACGACAGATTATAACCGGCGACTCGAGAATTTCTTCCTGGTCAAGGAGGAGTATGATTTCTTCAAGACATGTCCCTGCTCGAACGGCGCTCTCTCCTGCGGCTATCACAATGCCAATTTTGGTTTAGGTTGCCCGTTCGAATGTTCATATTGTTTCTTGCAGGACTATTCCAACTCACCCGGCATCGTTTTTCCGGTCAATCTCGACGACTTTTTCCGATCCTTTGAATCATATCCTAGCGCAGTAAGAGTCGGATCAGGACAGAACTCCGACTCGCTGGCCTGGGACCACATAACTCAATTCTCACCACGGATAGTGGAGTATTTCCGGCGCCGGCCGGACAGTTTCTTTGAATTCAAGACCAAAAGCGACAACATCTCCTGTCTGTTGTCCGTAAAACCTGCCCCTAATATCGTGATCGGGTGGTCGTTAAATCCGCAGAAAATCATCGACCGTGAGGAATTTTTTACCGCTTCGCTGGCGGCCAGGCTTTCGGCAGCATGCAAATGTGCCGGAGCGGGATACAGCACAGCCTTTCATTTCGATCCTATCTTTTATTATCCCCGATGGGAAGATGATTACGCATCATTGGTGTCGCTGTTATTTTCCCGCGTCCCTAAGGAAAGCATCGCCTGGATCAGCCTCGGCACACTACGCATGACCGTACGGCAGAAAAAAATGATTGAAAACCGTTTTCCGGAGAATACAATCCTTGATGCGGAACTGATCATTGCGCCGGATGGAAAGATACGTTATCATGAAGCAGTACGTCGGAAGATATATGAAACCATGTTACGGATACTTGGGGTTAGCATATCGCCAAGGACCCGGGTTTATCTGTGCATGGAACCTCAGGCCATGACCCTAAGCCTAGGACTAAGATAAGGCCTTAATTTTACTTATTTTTAGGAGGAAATATGTTCGATACGCCCAAGAAGACAATTAACTTCGCTCAGACGGTCAATCAGGTATCACAGGTCGCCCAGAACGCTAAAAGATTCCTCCTCAGCGCTCTGGTATTGATGATCGTAGGCATGACGATCTTCTTCTTCGGCTACTTTACAAAATATGAGAACAGGACTGACGGCTGGAGCCTTTATTATCCAAGAGGATGGGAAGTTAAGGAAGAATTAGATGCGGGAGGCATTGTTGTTTTTCTGGCCAAGAAACAGTCCCCGTTGGATTTCTTTCAGGATAATATTTCTATTACCTACACTAAAATGCGGACCCCGATCACAATAGAAGAGTACCCGGAGCTTACCAAGAAGCAAATGACCGAAACCCTATCGGATGTTAGAGCCAGCGACGCCAGCATGGTCAATATATCAGGACATCGGGCGGCCAAGATGATCTTTCAAGCCGCTGGCGATATAAAACTAACTTTTGTCGTCTATGCCTTTCTCGTCGATGATGTTGCTTACAATATCACTTACGCCGGCATGACCGAGCATTACGAAAAATCGGGCCGGTATATCTTTGATATTGTAATGGCCACTTTAAGGGTGATGTTTTAAGCCGATGGATAATTCTTTGCTTACACCCCTTCCGGTTTGTTCTGTTTTCGGCCGCTGCGGTGGTTGCCAGCATCAGGACATCAGCTACGAGGATGAATTGAGGTTGAAAGATGATAAGGTGCGCAGACTGCTTCAAGATGCTTTGGCTTTGCCGGAAGCCGTGTTTTTGCCCATAGTCGCCTCACCAAGGGCACATAACTACAGAAATCGACTTGATCTCAAGCTGCTCAAGCGAAAGAACGGCAGCGTTCATATCGGTTTCTCTCCAGCAATGCCCGGCCCAGTGGTGGAGATGATGGAATGTCCCCTGGCAATGGAACGCATTTCGGACTTTATCCCGCGCCTCAGACAAGAAGCGACTATAAAATTACCTTCTAAATATAAGATGGCCAATCTGGTAGTGCGCTGCGGTGATGGTAATGAAGTTCGATGGGGAGGGATAGGCCGTCGCTCAACCAGGTTATCGGATAAAGAGTACCTCTTTACAGAGATAGGAGGCAAAAAAGTCTTCTATTCGCTGGATACTTTTTTTCAGGCCAACCTTTCTATATTGCCGCTCCTGCGAGAGTCTTTACGCAGCCTTCCTATCTGGGGCTCGGAAGCGGTCTTTTATGACCTTTACGGAGGGGTTGGGCTTTTCAGCTTGATGGTAAACGACCTGGTCCTGAAAGTTGTAAACATCGAAGAAAACCCACAGGCTGTAAGGCTGGCCCGCTGGAACATGATGCAGAACCGTATCGCCAACATGGATATCATTGAAGGGAAGGTAGAGGATTCTCTGCCTAATCTTATAAAGGCGGAAAGGGCAGATAATAATATTGTTATGGTCGACCCTCCCAGAGCGGGGTTAAGTCAGTCCTCACTGGCCCTTTTGAGAGATATTTCACGTACCCGCCATCTCCTTTATCTATCTTGTGACCCCGAAAGTCTGGTCCGGGACCTGAAAGGATTGCTCACCGGGAATTGGCACATATCGTCTGTCAGGCCCTTTGATTTCTTCCCGCGTACGCGTCATTTGGAAACATTGGTACATCTAGCGAGGTGATCTGTCTATGGCTCAATTTCTTTTTGTCAATCCGTCTACGCGGCTTTTTAAAGGCGCCACCTCGGTCGCGCTCACCATGCCGCCCATGGGGCTGGCCTACCTCGCCGCGGTTGTGGAAAAGCACGGCCACCCTGTGCAGATAATCGATGCCAATCTTGAACAGATCGACCCGGAATATATCGTTACCCATGTAAAAACACCCCCGCGTTTCATAGGACTACCAGTCAATATCTTGACCATTAAAATGGCTTTGGCCTATGCCGAATACTTACGGAAGGCTTTCCCGAACGCCTTGATAGTAATAGGGGGCCCCTATTCTTCTGTAATGGGAAAGAATTTATTAGAAAAAAGGCCGGACATTGATGCAGCGGTAATAGGTGAAGGGGAGGCCACCATAGGGGAGATCGCTGACCGGATAGACCTGCCCAACCCGTTCGAAGGGATTAAAGGCATTGTGTATCGCCGTTCAAACTCGATATTAGACCATGGCCCCCAGCCTCTAATAGAAAATATCGATGATATTCCCATGCCGGCTTATCATTTGTTGCCGCACCTTTCGCGTTACCGTACCCGCAGCCGTGCCTTTCCGGTAGGATACATCATTTCCAGCCGAGGCTGTCCCGCCGCCTGTACTTTCTGTTACCGTAATTTCGGGACCAAATGGCGCCCCCGTTCACCGGAGAAGGTAGTGGAGGAGATAGAATTCCTGCGCAGTACATATGGTATACGCCAGCTGGATGTTTTGGACGACAACTTCACTTTCGATGCGGAAAGGTCCCGCCAGATACTAGAAATGATCATCGCCAAACGCTGGGACCTGAAGATAAACCTGCAGATCGGTGTGCGCGTCCATAGCCTGACCAATGACCTCCTGCACACCATGCGCCGGGCAGGGGTGTTCAAGTTCGGTTTCGGTGTGGAGAGCGGCGATCCGGCCATGCTGAAACGCATCAAGAAAGGCCTGCAGCTTGAACGTGCGGTTGAACTGGTGGCGGCTGCGCGGGCGCTCGGTTTCACTACTCACGGCTATTTTATAATCGGCTTCCCCGGCGATACCCCCGAAAGCATGCAGCGCACCATCGACTTCGCCAAACGGCTTAACCCGCATTACGCCAGCTTTTCGGTCTGCACTCCGCTTCCCGGCACCGAAATGTATGACGATATAGCCCGTAACGGACGTTTTATTGAAAATGTCGACGATGGGATCGAGGAAGGGCTATTTGCCCTCAAGGCCTTTTTCACCTACGGAGACCTCGACCCGGAACTGGTCGGCAAGTACTGCGAAAAGGCCTGGAAAGAATTTTATGCCCGTCCCGGCAAGATCTTGGATGTGTTGACCACGGTCCGTTCTCCCGGAGAATTACAGTGGCTTTTGCGGGTAGTTGGTGACATGCTGCGGACCAAGAAGAGTTAGTCTGCCTGTTATCATCCCGCCATTTCCATAAATACTTCCAGGCTATCACACGCCAGGTAAGGGTTGTTACGGCAAAGGGTGGACAAATTTTGATGTGAGTATGCCCCATAATTATGGCCCGGCCAGACTTCTGTCGAACCAGGAAGTCGTTTTATGCGTTGCAGGCTATGAAAAATCTTCTGGGTATCACCGCCCTGAAGATCCGTCCGTCCGATAGCATCAATGAAAAGAGTGTCCCCTGTAAAAAGATGGCCGGCAGCATAAAAGCATTGGCATCCGGGTGAGTGCCCGGGAGTGTGGATACATTC
>CAYTIW010000001.1:172556-191034 GCA_964438075.1 uncultured Planctomycetales bacterium | reverse complement strand
AAAGTAAGAGAACTTTCTTGATCCCGGCTGGGGCCTGATGTCACTTCAGGTGTTTCCAGCCGGGATTTTTTTAGATAGTCGGTGCTTTTGATAGGCATGACCGCAACCGGGACGGTTATTTGACCGAAGACGAAGCGCCACCCAGGCCGCCAGACAGGGGAGCCGGTCCTACAGGCCGTCTTCAGCAGCCACAATTATAAATATCAGTCCGATCAGTCATATCCTCTGGCCTGGATATCCCTCAGCAGATCATCTCGCTTTTTAATGTCATAGAATGCTATAAAGTAGAATTAATAGATATAGTAGTGTATACTTTTTCTATCATTAGAACATAGCATAAAAGAATTAATATTATGCAAAACGCACTATCTCGGACAACAAAGCTGGTCGGTCGCAAGGTCATTGCCTCATTTACCCTGGCCGCTTTTTTTGTCACCAGCGGTATCCCGGTTTCTTTTGTCCATAGCCAGGAATTATTCCAGTTACCCCAGCCCGGAACACGCATAAGTCTAAGCCCTTCTCTTTCTCCACCGCTGCTGAAGGGTCTTAAGCTTTATCCTGACAACCCATTCCAGCTTGATTTCATACTCGACAAGGGCGATTCCATTGAGTCCGATGCTGAGCTAAAGGAGGAGTCGGTCCGTCTGATAAAGTATTTCCTGGCCTCGCTCACCGTGCCGGAAAAAGATCTGTGGGTCAACCTTTCTCCGTACGAAAAGGACCGCATCATACCCGATGCTTTCGGCGTCACCGAGATGGGGCGCGACCTGTTAGCGCAAGATTACTTGCTCAAGCAGATCACGGCCTCCGTGATCTATCCTGAGGAATCGATAGGCAAGCAGTTCTGGAGTAAGGTCTATGCCGAAGCCCAGGAGCGGTTCGGCACCACGGATATCCCGGTGGACACTTTCAATAAGGTCTGGATAATCCCGGAGACGGCGGTGGTCTATGAGAATACGGATTCGGCCTATGTCATTGAAAGCCGCTTGAAAGTCATGCTGGAAGAGGATTACCTGGCTTTAGAAAAGAATGCTCCGGACCGGGAAGTAACGATCGGCGGTAAAGAGTCCAACAAGCTGGGGTCCGATATCGTACGAGAGGTGGTTATCCCGATCCTGGAAAAGGAGGTCAACGAAGGCCAGAATTTTGCCCGGCTGCGGCAGGTATATAATTCGTTGATCTTGGCGGTATGGTTCAAGGACCAGATCAAGGAGAGCATCTTCGGCCAGGCCTACGTTGACCGGGACAAGGTGGCCGGAGTGGATATCGAGGATAAGGCGGCTAAGGACAAGATATGGGCTCAGTACGTCGAGGCTTTCAAGAAGGGGGCGTACAACTACATCAAGGAGGAATATGATCCGGTGATGCAGGAGACGCTGCCCAGGAAGTACTTTTCCGGTGGTGTCGATGCCGCCCGGTTCAGGACCGTATTGTCCAGGACCAGAGACGCGGCCAGGCTGCCCGGACTCAGGTCAGACCATGCCATGGTCGTGAGGTCCAACCTTACCCCATCAGCCCTGGACAAAGATGCGGCGCAAAAGGACAGTGTTTCTTTGTTGTCCCGCCGACCGCCGGAAATTATAAAACGGATCTATAAAGATGCCGCGGGAAAGGACCGCCTTGCCATGGCCTCCATACCGGAAGGGGCCGTTCGTTTCTTCCTGGAGGCTATCATGGAATCTGGTCTGAAGGAGAATATCATCCTGCAGGGAGGGGGGGTGAGGGATCTGGTGGCGGGGGCGTCACCGTTGAACATAAATTATTTTGTCCGGGGGGAGTTCGATCCTCAGGTGTTAAGAAAATTAGAGGCCGAGGTACAGGCCGCCGCCAAGATCAGGCTGGTGAACATGGGGAGACGGGAGGAGTTCAACCTTGCGGGGCCGGAGTTCTCCATCAACAGGGTGTCCTTGTCTTTTGACAAGCTATCGGAGGACCCTCTTATCCAGGATCTCGACGGAGGTTTGGATGATCTTCTTACCAATCAGGCGGTGCTGGTCGGTGAAAAGCCTAACCCCATCAGCTGGTCGATCCTTCTGCCCAGGTTCATGGAGAAGATGATACGTTTCAAATTGAAGCCCGGGCCGCTGGGGAGGAAACAATTCCAGGAATTCCTGGATTGGGTCGAAGGCCCTTATGCCCAAGTGCTGGCGACCGAGACCCTGACCAATACCGACAGGCAGGTACTGGCGGTATGTGAGGTTTACCGTAAATGGATCGGTGTTTCTTTCTCGGCCGAAAACTATGACCAACAGGTGGCAGGGCTTTGGGATGCTATCCAGAAATGGGCGGACATTGAAGAGGCGGTGGAACCGGGCAAGGACCTGCTGGGGGTGCTGGGCTTGTCCAGCTTGGGGGAGCTGAAAGAACATCTGGAAGACAGTGTCGACCCCATGCAAAGCGAAGAGCCCGGAGATACCAGCCGGGGGCCGGCGTATGAGAACCTCAGAAAGTCCTGGCTGGAGATACACGGCGGGACCCCCCTGAAAGGGGAGGTCGTGATCGGCGGGTCGAAGCATTCGGTGACCAACCTGATGGGCGCTTTGTTGCTGGCCGATGGCCATCTGGAGATCGATAATTTTCCGACCAGCCGGGACGGCATGGAAATGCTCGAGATCTACCGTTCCTTCGGCGTAAATGCCCGTTTCGAGGGGAAGAAACTGGTGCTGGATGTCGAGCCGTCCAAGCTTCAGTTCACTACTTCCGAGATACAGCGGACGCGTTTATTACGGGCCTCGATCCTGCTTCTGGGCAGCGCTCTGCTGCGGTTCGGGCGTATTGAATTCCCCTGGCCGGGAGGGGACAAGATCGGCCGCGATTTTCATAAGCATCTCGAGATCCTGGATGACTTCGGGATCAAGCACGGTCCGGCCGGCGGCGAGAGCGTTACCGCCTCGCTGGAGCGTCCTCTCGAAGGCGATTTCACGGTGGATGCCTATATCCGTTCCGGCAGCGGCGAAGGTTACAGCGGGACCTATACCACGGCGCTGGCCATGACCCTGGCCGCCGGCAATAAAGGCCGCACGGTCATAAACCAGGCGATAGTGGCCAGCGAGATCACGGAGCTGGGACGCTTCCTGCAGAGCCTGGGGGTAAAAGTCGAAGGCCTGGGCACCGACCGTCTGGTGATAGAGAGCCCGGGGATATGGAATATGGGCAAGGTGGACCTTAAGCATAAGATCGATCCTGACAAGGTCGAGTTCGCTTTCTGGGTGGTGGCCGCTATCATGACCAAAGGGCAGATCGACATCCAGATGGATTATGACGGAAAGATGGACCTTGATGACCTGGGGCCTTTGGGCCGGTTCTACCGCGAGATACTGGAGCCCATGGGGGTCTCGATCGCCCAGACCGGCGACAGGACCTTCCGGGTGGACGCGCAGCTATCGCACCTGACGGCGGTGGACCTTAAGACCGTATACCGGGGACGCTACGCTAATTGGGCTGACGTCTTGATGCAGCTGCTCCCTTTGCTGGCGGTGACCCCGGGTAAAAGTTCGTTCGTGGACACCAAGCACGGGAATATCCGCCTGCGCGGGCTGCCGAGCTTGAACAGGATGGGGGCCAAGATATCGGTGGCCGACGGGGGAGTCGAGATCAACGGGACCGGTGCTTTAAGTCCGGCCCCTGAATTGTTCGGTTCCGATATCCGTGATGCGGCCAACCTTCTGCTGGCCGCCTTGAGCGCCTCCGGGACGTCAACGCTTTTCGGCAAAGAGTATATAGAGCGGTCATACGACGGGATACTGGCGAAGATCACCCGGCTGGGCGGCGATGTGCGTTCCATCGACCGGCCGGCACCGATCTCTGAGAACACAACCGATGATGATATGGAGAAGGCGGTCCGCACTTTCCTCAGGTCGCAGAAGTTCGGGTATTCCCTCGACAACGATACCGGAGGGGTTTTTGTCCGGACCATAGTCCAGACCTTTGGAGACGAATTGCGTTCCAAGGCCGGAGAAGGCAGGACGATCGATGACATTGTGCGTGACGACCAGGGTCTGGCCGACGCCCTTTACATGGGAGAGCTTTCCCGGATGTTCCGCTACGGCCAGATATTCGAGGAAACACGGGGTAAACTGTTGCCTCCGGTCGTCGATGGGCTGATCGAGAAATACCGCAGCACGAATCAGCCCCAGTCCCTGGAGATAGGGATCGTCGGGGTAAGCTACGGACAGGAACTGGTTTCGCTCCCGATCCTGCTGGGGAGGGAGGTCGGTAAAAAGCTGCAGGCCGCGGGTCTGCCGGCCACGGCGATAGCGCTGAGAATTAAAGTCTTTAATAAGGAAACTTCGATCTATTCCAAGGTCAAGGCCAACCAGGTTTATTATCCGGCCGATCTTATGGACGTCTACCGGGGGGAGATATCTCAGGAAGAATTGGACCGCTATTTCAAGCTGACCCCCAAAGGTTTTGCGCGTTCGGATACTTTCGAGGAACAGATCGAGTTCTATGACGTGGACCTCACCGATAAAGGGACTTTCCCGCGGCTTGGCCCGACCTCTGCGCTGGTTTTCGTTCATAACGTATTGCATCATGTATCGACCTATCTTTTCGAGCGCTTTTCGCCCGACGAGGCCCGGCAAAAGATCTCGGAAGCGGAGGTTTTCCTGAATTCATTGATCATGAAAGGCGGCGGCATGTCCATCGTCGCCCAGGGTGATCTCTTTTACGGCGGGCTGGGGCGGGCCGCCCCGAACGGGTTTTCGCTCCTGAACACCTCAGGGGCATCCCGGGAAATGCTTTTGGTGCGGACCGCTGACCCGGCGATGAAAGGTGGTATCGACCTGACCCCTGATAAGATGGACCTGCAGGTCCGCGGTCCGGGTGCAGGCGTCCGCTTCAAATTCGATCCCGGGATGGTCCGACAGTTGAGGGATCTGCAGGGGTTGACCCCGGTCATAATCGACATGCGGCCTCTGACCACCACCTTGCCGATATTCCTGGGGCTTAAGGAGGACCTTCCGGCAGAGCGATTGAGCATGAGATAAACTCTGGAGACCCACGCCTTGATTATTTTCTCCCTATAAGTCATAATCTTTCTTACTTTTGTGAATCAATTTCAGGATATGATTTTTACGGCCGTATTCGTCACTAAACCGGGTCCCCTTTCATGACAAAGGCTCTCGTAATTGTTAAGGACATTTTGATATGTTTGCTTGTTATCTTTGTTTGCGGTGAGTTGGCCCTGCGGTTCATTTATGTGCGCTCTGATCCGGACGGCAACCTGCTTTTCGGTCCCTACTGGCTTCGCCCCCATCATTTGCCCATGAAACAGGCCAAGGCCCTGGCTGATTGGGAAGCAATGCCGGGCAAGTTCTTAGATTATGACCCCGTATTAGGATGGGCCCCCGTCCCGGGAACGAGTTCCAAAGATGCTTTGTTCCGTTATAATCAGAACGGGCTAAGATCCCTTTCCCCCCAGGAGTCAGTGGCATTCCGTCCCGGGGCGGGGGTCTTGAGGGTGGCTTTATTTGGAGATTCATATACTCACGGAGGCGACTCCGGCATAGAGAACACTTGGGGATACCGTCTTCGGGAGGAGTTCAAATCTCGCGGCATAAATGCGGAAGTCCTGAATTTCGGGGTCAGCGGATACGGCATGGACCAGGCCCTGTTGCGCTGGCAGAAGGAGGGATACAAGTACGCTCCGCATATAGTGATATTCGGGCTGCAGGTGGAAAATATCAAAAGGAATGTTAATTTGATGCGGTACATGTTCCACCCTGCGACAGGCATGCTGTTATTCAAGCCCAGATTCATTCTGGACCATGACCGCCTGAAACTGGTCAACAGCCCGCCCCCGCCGCCACAGAGGATATTCGGTATCCTTAGCCACTATGATTCCTGGGAGTTTTCCAGATACGAATATTGGTACGATCCGGTAAAATACAAAGATGATCTATGGTCGAAGAGCCGGTTGATCTCTCTGATATTATATTTCCTGGACCAGGCGAAAGGTGAGACGCACCGCAATGGAGAGGACCCGGACCTTTTGAGCCTGAAAATAATACAGGAGTTCAAGGAGGAAGTCGAAAGCCGCGGGGCGCGTTTTCTCATGGTCTATCTCCCGCACGACAGTGATACGAAGTCGGCAATTATCACCGGACGCTGGCCGTCCGCCCGGTTCTTGAGCGAGGCGGAAAAGGTACAGCCGCTTATCCACCCGGAAAGGGAATTGTTGAATGAGGCCCGGCGAAGTTCTGTACGGGCCCTTTTCGCTGACCCGCATTACACCGCCAAGGCGAGTAAGATCGTGGCTTCGGTCATAGCTGCATCGATAGCTGAGAATGAGCTAAAGAAGATGAGGACAGGGGCAGAAGAATAACATAATGTTTCGTCCCTCTGAAAAGTGGTAATTATAGCGTATAATGATTGGCAAGGAGGAAGGTGGTCCTATGAAAATTCCTGTTAATAATTCTTGCGCGACCAAGTGTGTACGGTGTTTGTCGCTGGTCATGTTCCTGTGTTTGTCGATGCCCGCTGCCAGCGCGGACCTGACAGATAAGGCCGGGCCTATCGTCGTTGGCGACATCCAGCCTATCATGGATGCCAGGGAGGTCCGTAAAATAAATATTATGGCTAGAAAAGCAGCCAGAGGGTCACGGACCCCGAACACGGAGAAAGCCGCAGCTTTCTTCCAAAAGTTCATTGCCATGGAGAGAGATTTCGACCCCGCCTTGATGGACCTATATGATGACGATGCTTCGGTCACGAACACCCGCCGTTTGTCCAACGGACTGGTCAAGGACAAGATCATCAACGTGGCTTATATGAAAAAGATGTACCAGAATTCTTTATGGTTCGCCAAATGGATGGGGGATACCAAGGTCTATGCTGATATAACGTATACCGAGGTAGGGAACGGCGTCAGGATAATGTGTACCCGTTCTTCACTTCATAAGAGACGTTCAGTGCCTTATGAGCTTATAGTGGGACCCGGCCCCAAAGGTGACTGGGTCATCTTAATGGAACATTCGGAATCATGGTAGTAGCCTTTCAGGGCGAACAGGAAGCTATCTGCTAATTCAAGGTTGGTATATGGAGATTTTGGATAAGAACAAGGCAGGACCATCGCCGAATGACCGTCGGACCGGACCGGCAAGAAAAGCGTGGTTGCTGTCGCTGATGATACTGTCCGTTACATTGTTATTGGTATCTATCATGATCCAGTGGTTGCCGGTGGGGATCAGGGAGCTGAAAAGAGCCCAGACGCAAACCCTGGCTTGGGAAAGCCGAATAACAATAGACCCGGCGGCCGAGGCCCAATGGAAGCGTGCAGCTAAATTTTCAATGAAGTGTAACTTCGGCCCGGACGCTTGTGACGGGAAAGAACCTTTGTGCGATATGATCACCTCGACTTTTATTTATGATGGCTCATCGGTCAGTTGGAAATGCGGAAAGCCGAGCTATGAGAAATGGAAAAGGGCCATAGAGGCTGAACCGTCCTGCCCGTTCCCTTATGCTTATTTGGCTTTTTGTTATAAATACTACAAGAATGAAACCTGGAAGGAATATGCGGTCCAGGCGAGGGATATACTGGAGATGACAATCAGGTATGAAACAAAGCCGGGTGTCCATAGAGCGATGTTGGAACATGTGAACAGCCTTTGGGGCAGATGAAAATGCAAAGGTCAATGATATATCAAGTTTCATAGGACGAAATACTTGTGGGCTAGTTCGGATATTCATTTTTTGTTGTTCTGCTGCTTATAAGCAAAGACATAATATTTCTATCTAAACTTTTTCAGCAAATGATGTATTGAAATCAGGGGGCGATTAAGTTTGGGAAGCATCGTTAATAAGGATGTTTTGCATAAAAGGAGGGCGGCACCTTCATCCACCGTCGGGTTGGTGAACCTGGGCTGTGTGCGGAACACCGTGGACTCGCAGAACATTCTGGGCCGGCTGGGACGCAAAGGGTATCGCCTCACCGCCCCCGAAAAGGCGGAAGTGGTCATCGTCAATACCTGTTCCTTCATTGAGGACGCGCGTAAGGAATCGGTCGAGGCCATCCTGGATGCGGTGGCGCTGAAGAAAAAGGGCAAGGTCAAGAAGGTGGTCGTGGCCGGGTGTCTGTCCCAGCGCTACGGCGATGATCTGGCCCGGGAATTCCCCGAGGTCGATGCTTTTGTGGGGGTCCAGCGGCTCAGCAAGGACGAGCGACAGGAAACAATATCGCTGACCCCGCCGCATTACGCTTACTTAAAGATCTGCGAGAGCTGTTTCAACCGCTGCAGTTTCTGCGTGATCCCCCGGCTCAAGGGCCGCTTCACCTCGCGCAGCATCGAAAGCATACTGGCGGATGTCCGGGACCTGGACAGCCGTGGTGTCCGGGAGCTGAACATCGTTGGACAGGACATCACGGCCTATGGCCTGGACCTGTACCAGGGTAAAAAGCTGGCTGAACTGTTGAGGCGCATGGTCCGGGAGTGCGACAGCATAGGCTGGATGCGTTTGCTTTACGCCTATCCGTCCCACGTGACCGAAGAATTGCTGGAAGTGATTGCCTCGGAGCCTAAAATCTGTAAATATATCGATATCCCTTTGCAGCACGTGGGCGACCGGGTCCTGAGAGACATGCGGAGGCACATCACCAGGGACCAGACCGTCAGGCTGATCGAAAAGGTCCGGCGGATGATCCCCGGTGTTTTTCTGCGGACCACCTTTATCGTCGGTTTCCCGGAGGAGACTTCAGAAGAGTTCAAGGAACTGGTGGATTTTGTTCGCCAGTACCGTTTCGAGCGGGTAGGCGTTTTTGTTTATTCCCGGGAGGAAGGCACGCCTGCATACGGACTGCCTGGACAGGTACCCCGGCGGGTCAAGCAGGCGCGCTATGAGCGGTTGATGGAAGCCCAGCAACAAATATCCCGCGCTTTCCTGGAGAGCCGGATCGGGAGCCGGCTCAAGGTCTTAGTGGAGGGAAGGGCGCCGGAAACCAAGGGTTTGTACTTGGCCAGGAGCGAGTTCGACGCTCCGGATGTGGACGGCATGGTCCACGTCCGATCGTCCAAGGCGTTGGCCCCCGGACAGTTCGTCCTTGTCGATATCACCGGAGCGAACGATTACGACCTGGAAGGCGATTTTTTTGCAGTTGGCGGCTCGGCCGTTGAAAAAGGGTAAGCTGGGCGTGGAGGCTGTGGTTTGGTGGCAGGCCTTGCTGGTTGTCCGGTATTTATCCGCCTTGGCGGAAGACCACGGGCTTGCCCGTGGGGTTTCAAACGGAGACTGAGATGAACATACCGAACATATTGACCGTTTCCCGTTTCTTTCTGACGGTGGTCTTCGCCTCTTTTGCCCAAGGCAGCGGCCTCGGCGCCGCGTTACTGGCCATATTGGTCTTCACCGTTGCCTCGCTTACCGATTGGGCTGATGGTTATTGGGCCCGCAAATACGATCTGACCACTGCTTTCGGCAAGCTCATGGACCCGGTAGCGGACAAGGTGCTGGTCCTCACCGCGTTCTTCATCTTTGCCTACGAAGGGCTGTGGTCTTTGTGGCTGGTCTATTTTATCGCCGCCCGGGAAATGCTGGTGACCTCCTCACGCATCCATGCCATGACCCGCGGGCAGGTTATACCGGCGGAGAAGGCGGGCAAGATGAAGACGGTCTTCCAGATGGTGACCATTTCGGCGGCCCTCATCTGCCGCTTCCTGCGCCTATGGGACGCGACGGGGGAGTGGATGAATAATTACGAAATTATCTGGCGGGCAGGACTTGATCTGCTTATGATAATCGCCACCATACTGACTCTCTGGTCGGGGGCGGTATACTGGCGGAGCTTAGACAAGCCCGGGGCAAATTAATATGGCATCGCAGCTATCCAAATTCATCGCGACGTTCTTCTACATGGGGTATTTTCCGCTGGCTCCCGGCACTCTGGCCACCGCCGCGGGAGCGGCTATCGCTTTCTATTTGCGGTTCAACCTGGCCGCATACGCCTTTGCCATGGTCACTGTTACCATCTTGGGTTTCTTCTTTGCCGGAGAGGCCGAGAAGGCCATCGGGAAGAATGACCCGGGATGTATAGTGATCGACGAAGTAGCGGGGATATTGATATCTTTCTTTATGCTGCCCCTGTACTGGCCCATCATCGTGATCGGTTTCTTCCTTTTCCGGGCCTTCGACATGTTCAAGATCTCGCCCGCAGATCATTTTGAGAAGCTTCCGGGCAGCCGCGGGATCATGCTGGACGACATCATGGCCGGTGTATATACTAATATAGTTTTACAGATAGCGCTCCGGTTGGCCGGGGCGATCTAGTCAGAAAGAAGGAGAGTAGCATGCGTACATCAAATCCAGTTTTAGGTGAAAATGTGTTCTCACAATCCGCTTCCGCCACGCAGGGGCAGGTCATGACCCTGCAGGGGACGGTCAACAAGTGCCTGATACTGCTGGCCCTGGTGCTGGGCGCCGCGTGGTGGGTCTGGGGCAAGGTCATACAGCCGAGCCAGGTGCTTGGTTTTGAGGTGGAAGGGCTGGCCAGGCAGAACCAGCAGGCAGTACTTCCTATCATTATCATTGGAGGCATCGTCGGTTTCATCGTGGCTATTGTGACTGTTTTCAAGAAAGAATGGTCCGCTGTTACCGCCCCGGTCTATGCTGTCTGCGAGGGGTTCGTGCTGGGAGGATTGTCGGCTTTCTTCGAGATGATGTACCCCGGCATAGTCATGCAGGCGGTGGCGTTGACCTTCGGGACGCTGTTCTGCCTGCTGATGGCATACAAAAGCCGTTTGATACGCGTGACGCAGAAATTCCGGCTCGGAGTAGTGGTGGCGACGGGTTCCATTGCGCTTTTTTATGTTATTACCTGGATCCTGGGGTTTTTCCATGTGAATGTGCCCTTTGTTTACGGCGGGGGGATGATCGGGATAGGTTTCAGCCTGTTCGTGGTCGGTATAGCGGCCTTGAACCTGGTTCTGGATTTTGACATGATCGAACAGGGCGCCGAGGTCGGAGCTCCGAAATATATGGAGTGGTACGGTGCTTTCGGCCTGATGGTGACCTTGATCTGGCTTTATATGGAGATACTGCGGCTGTTATCAAAGCTCAGAAGCCGGGATTAAGCGCTGGACAAAAGTTTTTCCCGCCTGCCCGTTATCAAGGGGCATGGGGCCAGGTTTCCATTCTTCGTCGAAAAAAGCCCGGTCTAAAGAGCCGGGTTTTTTTATATGTTTGTCAGGTGTCCAGTATTTTCTCATCGGCCGGCATTCGGGAACGGGGATTAAAATAGTTAACTTGAGTGTGCGGGGCAGCATCCAGTTGCTAAGAATAACTATGATCAGAGAACCCTTAAAAAGGAAACTGGCGGCATGTCTGACCATGGCGGCCTTTCTGCTTTCACCGGTCGGCTTGGGGCCGGCCGTCTGCGCCGAAAACCAGGGGCCGGCAGATATAGTATCCTTGGGCTTGCGTATCAGTCCGGCCGGGATACTGGAGCCTCCGGTGCTCCGGGGGGTCAAAATATATTCCGACGATCCTTTACGTCTTGATTTCCTGCTCGACAAGGGGGGATCTGCCGATACTGATGAACAGTTGCGCGGCGAGGCGAGCCGTCTGGTGAAATATTTCTTGGCCGCTCTCACCGTCCCGGAGCAAGACCAGTGGGTCAATCTGTCCCCCTATGAAAAAGAAAGGATGTCTCCCCGGGCGTTGAGCCAGACCGTCCTAGGTCTGGACATGGTCGCCCAGGATTACCTGCTCAAACAGATCGCGGTGTCGATGCTGGACACATCGGGTGAGATGGGCAAGGAGTTCTGGAGCCGCATCTATTCGGAAGCTTACCGTCGATATGGGACCACGGACATCCCGGTCGACACATTCAACAAGCTGTGGGTACTTCCGGACCGTGCCGAAGTTTACGAGACCAGTTTTAACCCCGGGGGGCGGGGACAACAGGCGGTGGCTTATGTGACGGACATGCATCTAAAGGTGTACTTGCTTTCAGACAATGGCGCTGCCTCCCGCAATGCCCGGCTGGTCGTGCCGACTGTGGCGAAGGCCGCTGCCAGTGAAAGGAGACTTGCCAATACCGACATCGGACGCCAGATCCTGCGTGAGATCGTGGTCCCGGTGCTGGAAAAGGAGGTCAACCAGGGAGCTCGTTTCGCGAGGCTTCGTCAGATAGTCCATTCGCTCATCCTGGCCGCGTGGTATAAGCGCAGGGTGGGCTCCAGCCTGCTTTCCGCCATGTATGTCGACCGGGATAAGGTCGCGGGCGTATCCTCCGGCGATCCGGAAGGGGTCGAGACGGTATGGAACCAGTACGTTGATGTATTCGAGAAGGGTTCCCGCAATTACATCAAGAAAGAGCGGTACCAGTTCTTCGACGATTCGTTGCCTGCCAAGTATTTCATCGGCGGGTTCTCGGGCGACATGTCTTCTTTGACCTTCAAAGGTACCGTCGACAAGATGATGGCCTCTGCCCGGGGTAGAAGCATGGGGAAGGTCGAGGTCTCCCTGTCATCGGTATTCAAACGTAATTTCCGGTTCGGTCTGGACCAAAATAAGCTGGTCGCTCTGGTCTTTGAATCCTATCAGAAATTCTTCGAGGATAACGGCATACCAAGGACAAGGCTTACCGGCGAGGAGATGCTGGCCAGGATCCAGGTGATAAACCGCTCCAGTTCACTGGAGGACAACCCTTTGTTGGCCAAGACATATGCTTATATGGGTTATGCGGCTCTGGTCAGCGCACTGCGGACGCACCTGGCGGGAGGGGAACAGCCTAGACTGGCGGCCAGTTTCCTTTTTTACGGCCCGGCGCTGACTTACTTTTGGTATGTCGGCGGGAATCTGATCGACAAGATATACAGTTCATCGGCTTTCCTGTCCGGCGCGGTGATGTCAGCCGTCGGCGGAGGCATGCCAAGTAGTGGAGGCATCTTGTCCATAGGCACGGCGGGATATTTTCTGGCCATCCTGCCGCCAGGGAATATGTTGGATGACGGGATCACCTTTCCTAATGGAGAGGTATGGTATAAGAGGGATGTATACAATGCGGATTTCATTATTAGCGAGAACATGGCTCATTTGATGGAGCAACAGTTCAACCTCCCTAACACAAAGTTGTTCTCCCATGCCTACGGCTACCTCATGAGCGCCAAGCTGGGTTTCCAGGATTTTACTTATTTTGAGGATGCCAACCGTAAGGTTTTGATCACCGAGGAGCAGCAGTCCATTGAACTGGCGACCCAACTGGTCAGCGTGGTGCTTAGCATCATTCCCGGTGACCTGCGAGAGCAGGAGGCGGTGGTCCGCAAGGTGGCTCCGGCCTTGTTGGGTTCCGAGTTCGCCTGGGTGGTCCAGCTCAGAGACATAGAGGGCAGCAAGACAGTAAAAAAAGAGCTAAGGGCGGCCATCGACCGGTATGTGCGGGAGGAGGTCCTAAATCAGTTAAAGAATGGCGACTATACCGTGCCGAAGTTTTCCCGTCCAGAGGACTGGTTCCCACTGTACGGTTATGCCTTGGCCAAGCTGTTATCAAACCATTACCGAGACCCGGACAAGGGCCTGGCCTTACTTTACCAATTCAGCCTGTTGGGAGACGTGCGCAAGGCGGCTAACGCTGTTGAGAAGAGGTCGGCGGGGGTAGCTTCTAAGGGCTGGTTCGGGGCTATGGGGCAGAAAAAGAAGGCGGGCTGGAATCTTAATCCGGCGTTCTGGAATAAAAAGGATTCGTCCGGTGCATTCGGAGAGCCCTTGCGTTTTAACGTGCCTACCGAATTGCTGGAACAGCACCGCAACGTGGTCGGTTTTGACCCGGTCATACTTGACCTGGCTCCGCTCAAAGATCTGCCTGAGTTCCTAGGTGTAGCTAAAGCTGAACCTTGAACCGGACCAGAATGCTCCGGACCGATATTTAAACTTATTCTTGCTTCCCCTCCCGCGCAATGATGTTATCATAGGTTTGACCGCTTTTATTTTGAACCCTAATAATAGGAGGTGTAAAGCATGGCGCTGACGAAAGTAAATGACCAGCGGCAGGACCAGCGCGTCGATTTGGCGTTACCCGCCCAGATCAGCATCGGCTCGCAGCTTTCCCTGCAGGGGAGCCTCAAAGACCTGTCGCTAAAAAGTGCTTTTATTAGCATGAAGTCCAGCGTTTATCTGCAGATGAACGATGAAGTCGGGTTCTCCATACAGTGTACTCCGGGAAAAGAGGAAGATCTGATCCAGGGGCAGGCCCGCATCTCCCGTATTTCGGTGGGGGAAGGGCTGGCCATATATTTCACCAAGATGGATGACAGCTCGGCTGACCGCCTGAAGGCTCTGCTGAAGGCCTAGTTGGTTCCCGTTCCTTATCCGGGAGAGGGTATGGGAACGGATGCGCCGTTCTTTTTCCTGGTTCGGGCGCTCGAGACATCTTTGGCGCTAGAACCCCACTCTATGATCCTGCCGCCTTGAAATTCAGTCTATCCGATGCCAGTGAGGACATTTATTCTCTGTTAAAATTGTTGGTATTTTCACTTCCACTTTCTCCAGTTGCTTGTGTATAATCTTTTTTGATGAATTGAACGGAGGTCATCCGGCAGGTCCGCGTCTCATCGTATTTATTTTTGCGCGGCATGGGTCTGTTGCGGTCAGTCGGGGGACTTCTTACAGCTCTTTCATTTGGGTTCTGGTTTGATCTTAGTAAAACGTCGGGTAAAGGGTATGAATAAGAATATCAGTTTCTTTCTGGCCGTAGCCCTGATATTCAGTGGTTTTATCTTTTTTTTCCTCCGTTGGCTGCTGACCAGGAGCGGCGAATCGTTGGTGGCTGTTGACGCTTTTATAGTGTCCCTCATTTCGTTGGCCTTGGGCATAGGATTAGGCGGCATAATTTTTTGTATAGTGCGAGCCCGGGTAGTGGGAGGATTATTGTACGGCGTCATGATGACCTTTAACCGTAAGCCCATGCAGGGCTTCCGGGCCCGGAAGAAATTAATGCCGCCGCGTTATTATTTCAAGATCAAAGAGCATCGATTTGAGATGCGGGATGTAAGCTCCGCGTTTAACCATACAGGGGTGACCAGGATAGCAGTAGATACTGACAATTCCGTACTGTCGATCGGCGATCAGGAGGAATTGCAGAAACTTCAGGGATATATTCGGGAACATCTTTTTTACGGCAGCATTGTTTCCTGGTTCGATGATGAAAAGAAGTCGGTCAAGGATATGCGGGCGTTGAGGACAACTATACGGTTGTCCATCCTCAAGCTGTCCAAACAATTTGTGTTCCCGCCGCGGCCGTTCGTTGTTTTTCAGATCGTAGGCAAGACCAGCTACACTGCATCCGAGATCGGCGAGATAGAGGGTCTGAACGAGAAGGTGGGGGCTTTCGAAATTTATGTCTGGGGCGGCCACGAGCTGAGCGACGATGAAATAGCCGATGGCCCCATGCCCGCCGAAGGTTGGGCCGGCAAGCGGCCAGATTGGAAATTGAAGTCATGACGAGGTAGGGCGAGATAGGGCAGCTTGATAATGAAAACCCGGGAGGAGGGCGGCATGGCCAAATGTCCCGAATGCAACAGCGAGATCTCGTTCTTGGCGGTCTTCACCCTGGGCGGTAGTTTCAAATGCAACAGTTGCCAGGCGGTGATACACAAAAAGATAAATAATGAAATGATCATGGTTTTCCCATGTATACTGACAGGACTGCTGACCGCTTTTGCCGCGACGGTCTGGCTGAAGGAAACCACTTTGTCAGATATCAATCTGTATTTGGTCGCGGCAATTATTGCGCTCTTGGCAGCCTTGTTTATTGTCAAATTGATATGGTCTTATTTTATCAAGCTTTGAATCGGCGACGGTCATGGCCGTCCGGGTCACATCTAAGAATGCCGGGAAGGCGGCCTCAAGGCAACAAGTTTTCGCTCCCGTGACAGAGGCCCGGGGGCGGTAGTCGCATCAGACCGTTGATAACGGACGGAATGTGTATTAAGGGAAAGAGTGAAGAGGGCGGCGTCACGGATCAAGGGTGATGCGTCCAGCAACACTTGAACGGTGGCTTAAAGGCACGATGATCCTGTTTATATTCAAAGGGTAAAAGGATCGAAAATGGGGGATGAACAATGATGGTGTTTCTTTATATGCTCAGGGTCTTCGCAATGTTTTACGAGATCGTATTTATACTGGCCGGTTCGGCTTTGTTGGCTCTGGGCTTATATTTGTCTGCCATGGCGGCCTCCGCCAGCGGACCAGCGACGGATATTGCTGCCGCGGGCATGGTCTCCGGTCCTCCGCTCATTGGGTTGGGGTTCCTTTTGTTATGCCCGCTTATACTGGCCGTGCCTTTGCGTACTTTCAGCCCCGAAAGCATATGGCCCATGATAGGTGTTTTTATAACTTTCAGCTTGTTCATATGGTTTCGGAAGCTATTTGCTTTTATATCTTTTCCGTTCATCACGGCCTTTTGTAATATACCAAATTATATTGTCAACGCCGTGATAGCGCTCAACCTGGCCGCGGTGGTTTTCTTGGTGATATCAGATTACTATTCCACTATCAGGCGGCTGTCGTCGCGGCATCAAACATTTTATATCCAGCCGGACGAGCGCACGCTGGCTTTGGCGCTGGCTTTTGTCATTGTGGTCCTTTTTGGGGGATGGATATTGTTCCATTGATCTCAGCATCTTTTTTTCGGCGCTATTTGTTATCGGAGCGCCAGGTCACAGAAGAACAAGGCTGGCGTAGTCAGTCGCCGTATTTTGAAGGGCATTACGTTCATATCTCCGACGCGCCTCAGGGGTCAGCGACATACTTCTGCAACTTATACAGCTCGAGCGAACGCGGACAGGCCGGGTTACCGCCACCCAACCGGAGAGGGCGGAGGCCATGAGAACGGAGGGAAGAAATGTTCAATAGATTTAGGATTATGATTCTGGCCGGTCTGATATCGTCCTGGTCCTTCGCCTCTGGATGGGGTGAGCTCACGGATAACGGGTATGCGCTGGCCCAGTCATACATCGACCAGCGCCAGGCGGCCTTGAGCATAACTCCCGATTCCCTGGGGTTTGATGCCGGCCCGGCCCAACGGGTGTACGGGCTGCTGGTGGAGACCGGGTATGATGATGCCATTGTTACCCTGGTGACCTTGGCGGACGGCACTACAAGTTTGCACTTATGCAACGGCGGCGGTTTCACCGGCCTTGGACACTATGCCGCTATCCGCAAATCGACGGAGGCGCTTTTGGCCTTGGCCCAGGATCTCCTTCCGCAGGCCGAGAAGGTCGCGTCTTTCCCCCTGCCTGACCGGGGCAGGACGCGTTTCTATTTCCTGACTTCCGACGGTGTATTTTCGGCGGAATTTTCGCAGGACGACCTGGTCAACGGCCGGTTGCCGTTGTCGCCGCTTTTTTTGCAGGCCCGGGAGGTGATCGCCCGGCTCAGTATATGGGACAAGCGCAGCCAGGCCATGCTGGAATATTCTTCCCGGGGGGATGTCCCCAATATTTTAAAGATGCTGGAAATGGACCCCCTGCTGGCCGAGGCCCGCGACGACACGGGACTGACCCCCCTCATGGCCGCGGCCTACGCCGGAAGCGAGGAGGCGGTAATGGTCCTGCTGGAGGCGAACGCCAGGCTGGATGTCAAGGACAATGAAGGCTTTACCGCCCTGATGTTCGCTGCGAACGCCGGAAAGATCGCCTGCGCCAGGCTGTTGATTGATGCCGGGGCGGCGGTCAACGAGCACGCCAATGACGGTTCCACGCCGCTCATGTTCGCGGCCCAGTACGGCTATAACGACGTGGTCCGGTTCCTGCTGGAGAACGGCGCCGACCCGAGAATGGCCGGGACCCATGGTTTGACGGCCCTGGGCCTGGCCCGGCAGAACGGGCTGAAGGATACCGCTGATATCCTGGCCAGCCGTGAGTGAACCTTGCCACAGCATACATTTCCAAGATGGAATGGGCATGAAGATCGCACGATATCTAACATGGGTGTTATTCTTTAACTTTTGTTCAGCCGTTTCTTCGGCGGAAGAATTGCCCCGGTCCTCCGTGCAGATACAGGAACAAATTGCCGGCCTGAAAGCTCGGTATGAGAGCACCCTCCAGGCTTGCCTTCAAAGACTGAAGTCCGATCCCGGCGACCTTCCCGCCCGTCTGGCCCTTGCCGATCTCTATCGTTTCGCCGGTTCCTGCGATGAGGCGATTGCTGAGTACGATAAAGTCATAACCATGCAGCCGGACAATGTCCAGGCCTTGACGGCCAAAGGTGATTGCTATCTTAAACTGGGGTATTATTCGGACCGTGCCATCCAGACCTTTGAACGGGTCAGGGAGCTGGTCGAGGCTATGAAGATGGACGGCTTCGATCATGCGCAGTTATATTACAAGCTGGGCCGGGCGTATGAAGCAGCTGAGGACGAGAAAAAGGCGTCCGAATATTTTCAAAGGTCTTTGGGGATCGATGCCACAAACGCCGAAGCGCGCGCCGCCTTGGGCCGGAGTTACTACGGACAGGGGTTGATGGACAAGGCGCTGAAGGAATTGCA
>CAYTIW010000001.1:131478-172456 GCA_964438075.1 uncultured Planctomycetales bacterium | reverse complement strand
TGGGCCGGAGTTACTACGGACAGGGGTTGATGGACAAGGCGCTGAAGGAATTGCAGGCCGCCCTCGACCGGGCCCCGAACGATACCGAGATCCTTTTATATATAGGTTACATACATGGGGCCAGAAAGGACTACTCCGAGGCGGTAAAGGTTTTCCGGCGGGTCATCGAGCTCGACCCGGTGAACTCGCAGGCCTACACCTGGCTGGTCTACGCTTACGGCCAGATCAAAGAATACGGGCTGGCGCATGAGTATTATCAAAAAGCTTTAAGCCTTTTTCCTGACGGCGAGGACCTGTTGGACCGGGCTGCCAAGTTCTACTACGAGCGAAAGGACTTTGCCCGGGCGATCGACTATGCCAGTAAAGCCATCCGGATCCATGAAAGTGGTCCGTCAGGCTACGGTTATTCTCGGAAAGAAAAATATTTATTCTTGATGGACTGTTATTTGGCGCAGAAAGATCTCAAGGCGGCAGCAGCCTGGCTGCGCAAGTCCTGTCCGAATTTGTTATGGGAGATGATCGGGTTTGTCCTGCTCATCTTTTTGCCGGCCCTCGTTGCCTCCTGGCTGGGCCGCCGCATGCTCAAAAAGATTCCCCCGGAGGAGGGGGAGGAGCGGATCAGCTATTTTCACCGCTTCCGTAATCGGGTGAGGTGGCTATTATCCATCGGATGGAGCACCATAATCGTTGCGTACTTTGTTTCTGACTTACACTATGGTGCCAAGCTGTTGCATGTACATGAGGCCATAATTATTTTGGGGGCTTGCTTCATACAGATCGTCCTGCTGAACAGCGTTTTTTTTCACATAGACCGCCGGGTCCGCCGGACATCGGCCACATTCAAAGTTTACTTCTTGGCCATGCTGGGCTATTACGTGCCGTTCCTCCTGGTTGCTTTTCTCGGGTTCCAACTCTATTCGCTTCGGGCCGAACTTTTGTCCAGCTGGGGAGGCAGCGCGGTCTTTGTGTTCTTGCTGATGGTGCTGGTCTACGGATCGGGTGCCCTGTATCCGTGGATCATCAGGTTGACAAGAAGGACAAGGCCTGTGCCCGAGGGGTTGAGATCGCGGCTGGATGCCTTATGCCGGAAGACCGGTGTGCAGTGCCGGATATTTATCCTGGAGACCGATGCCTTGAAGTTCAGCAACATGCTGGCGGAAGGCCTGTGGCCGGGGAATTATCGGGTCTATATTTTCAGTTATGCCCTGGAGAAGCTGTCCCCCGAGGAGCTGGACAATATTTTCCTGCATGAATTGGCGCATTTCAAGATGGACCATCCCCGGATCAGGCTGCATATAATATTTGTATTTCTTCTGCTCCTGGTTTTGGGGGATACCTGGCTGCGTGCCAGCGGTATGGTGAGCTATCAAGTTGTGTTGGTTGTGACGGCGATCGTATCATATGTCCTTATTTCCCGGTGGATATCCCGGCGCCAGGAGAAAGAGGCGGACGAGTTCGCGGTTGCCCGCTCGGATGCCCCGCAGGCCATGGTAACCGCTCTGCAGAAAGCGTACCGCGACAATTATGTCCCGAGAGATTATAAGGCGCCCCAGCATCCTCCACTGGAAGAGAGGATAAAATATATTAAGAATAAGATCGCCGGACTAGAGACCGGCAGGGCAAGTCGCGGTGATCTTCCCTAAACCAGGAAGGAACTGGTAAGTTTATGTCTGAGATTTCTCCTGAGCGCAAATGATTGATTTGTCAGGGACAAGGAGGGAAAGCAAAAGATGGGCATGAGTGAAACATGGTCCGTGCTGGGGGCGGGGGCGGCCTTTTCGGTCTGTCTGGGGACCATGGTCTATTTGTCCGTCTCGTTAAGAACCAAGGTCGGGGCCGTTATCCGGCATCTCCTAAGGCATCACCCTCAGAAGATAAGTAAGTTGCTAGGCCACGAGGTCAGTGGCGGGAGAGCTTTGCTCCCCGGAGAACAGCGGAAGATATTGCTTTTTATCGCTGATCAGGAGCTGCCGCAGGACGAGGCATATACCCGGTTGAGGCAGGAATGCCTCCAGGCCGGACGGCAGTTCAAATGGGATATCCCGGTCTGCTTTATGATCCAGTGCCTGACCGTCCTCTATTTGCTGGCCCAATATAAAACCCGTTTCAGCCATAGCCAGAAAATAATGGAGATGGTAGTATTTTTTGGGCTGTTCGTAGTCTTGGTGGTCGTTCTGACCTTCTTCAGGATCAGGATGATGGGAAGGAAATAAGATCTATCCGGAGGGACATATGTCATTAACACAAAAGGTCAACATCGACACCAACGCCTTCGTATATCCCATGCCCATGGTGCTGGTGGGGGCCCTGGTCGAAGGCCAGCCTAATTTCATGCCCGTGGCCTGGGTTAGCCGGGTGAACTACAAGCCGCCGTTGATCGCGGTGGCCATGGGGAACAGCCACCATACCAACAAAGGCATACATGCCAGCGGACTTTTCAGCGTCAATATTCCCGGCGAAGACCTGGCCAGGAAGGTCGATTACTGCGGGCTGGTCTCCGGCGCCAAGGTCGACAAGTCCCGCGTCTTCAATGTTTTTTGCGGCGCCAGCACGGTTCCGATGATAAAGGAATGCGCGGTCACCATGGAATGCAAGGTGGTCAACGTGGTGAGGATGGAATTCGACACGCTGTTCATCGGCGAGATCCTCGGCGCCTACAGCGAGCCGAGATATCTTTCGGACGGAAAACCGGATATCGAAAAGATCCGCCCGTTCTGCCTGACCATGCCGGACAACCGTTACTGGACCGTCGGGAACGAGCTGGGACGGGCCTGGGGGATCGGCAAGGATCTGATCAAATAGGGCTCGGATTTATCGGGAACATAGTTAGTATTATTTCTTCGTCGGTTTTAATGGAGCCAACGCGTCTATGCTGGAGATCAAGAAGCGGCCATTGTCGGATAAGGAAAAGCGGTATTTGCTCGCCTCGATAAGCAAGCTCGACCGCGTTGCCCGCGGCATAAAGGTCCGGGTCATTATAACCACGCTTATTGTTTACGGGTTGTTGTGGGTGGCAACTTCGCTTTTGTCCGATGCGCCTTGGCTGGTGGTGACTTTGCTCTGGGTGTGCCTCGGGACGGGCATGGCAGTATGGATAATAACCAGCGAGCGCCGGAAGATCTTCAGGAGGAAAGAGCTGCTGGTGTCGGCCCTCAGCAGGAACGAGGCCGAGGTGGCGCACATCATCTCTTCGGAGATGGTCGAGTTCGAGGAGATCGAGGACGAAGGGGCGGCTTATGCTTTCCAGGTCGACGGCGAGAACGTGGTCTTCGTGGAAGGCCAGGATTTTTATCCTTCGGCGAGATTCCCCAATGCCGATTTTGAGATCATAAGAATTTACGGCCGTGATGCTGAAACGGCGGAGATGCAGATAGCGAAACACGGCGAGAAGTTGAGGCCGGTGCGCCGTATTTCAGCGCGGGTCAAGAGGACCCTGTCTTTGCCCGGCCACCTCAAGACGGTCAGGGGCCGTCTGGCGGAGCTGGAGAGTATACTCCGGGCGGGTTAGGGGCAGGGAAGCCGGCGGACCTATGACAGAAAGGCAGGTGCCGAAATGGATTACCTAAGGGCCGGTCCCAACAAAAGGGTGTGTGCTTTCTTTATTGATTGTTTATTAGGCCAGATAGTCGGCTTTGTGCTTTCTTCGGCCTTTTCCCGAGATGTCAGCTGGGTATCATGGGCCGCGGTCATCCTTTTCCGGGACTGCCTGAACGGGCAAAGCCTCGGGAAGTACCTGGTGGGCACCCAGGTGGTAGACGAGAATAATGCCCCGGCCCGGCCGGGCAAGGCGGTCTTGAGGAATATCACGATGGTGATATCCATTGTGCCGCTGATCGAGTATGTGGTGATGTTGTGCGAGAAAGAAGAAGGGAAAAGGCTCGGCGACAGACTGGCCCGGACCAGGGTCCGGGACCTCAGGCCGCAGATATCGGACATGACTTATCTTTGGATATCCCTGGCGCTGGCATTGATACTGGCAATAATCAAGTACGGTCTGATATCTACGGCATACATATTGCAGACTCCGGCGGCATCTAACGGGTAGGGAAGGTCTTGGGCCGGACAGCTGAGTAGTGGTAATAATGCCGTCTTCGTGCCGGGCGGCTGGAAAGGGGACAGGGAGTTCACATGATCAGAAAAAGCGTTCTTGCGGGATTGTTTTCACTGGCGATGTTGTGCCTCAACCTGACGTCTCAGGCCTTTGCCGAAGGCCACCGGGTCGTGGTCTATTTATTCTGGGGCGATGGTTGTCCGCATTGCCACCATGAGAAAGCGTTCCTGCAGAAATTGAAAGAGAAATATCCCACCCTTACCGTCAAGGATCATGAAGTCTGGCATGACCCTGTCAACAAGGAGATGTACCGAAGGATGGCCGCTGCCTACGGCCTGGCCGGCGGGAATGTGCCCGCCACCTTCATCGATTTCCAGTCCTGGATAGGTTACGACGAAGGCAAGGCCAAAGAGATGGAAGAGGCCATCAGCCGATGCGTCCAGGCCGCATGCCTGGACCCGGAAGAGGTGATGAAGAAAGCCCCTGAACCCGCACCTGTTGCCGGGACGACGCGTACACTGGCCGATATGATCGCTGCTGAGGGTATCAAACCCCCGCCGGTACCCCCCCCGGCACGGGAAGAACCGGCCACGGTCCAGCTGCCTCTTTTAGGTGCGGTGGACCCGTCCACGGTCTCCCTGCCGGTGCTGACCGTTGTCCTGGCGGGACTGGACGGTTTCAACCCGTGCGCGTTCTTTGTTCTGCTCATGCTCTTGAGCCTCATGGTGCACGCCCAATCACGGCCCAAAATGCTACTCGTCGGAGGGGTCTTCGTTTTCTTCTCCGGCTTCGTGTATTTCCTGTTCATGGCCGCGTGGCTCAATCTGTTCTTGATCATGGGACAGGTGAATACGATCACGACAGTGGCCGGCCTGGTGGCGGTGGTGATAGCGGTGATCAATATCAAGGACTACTTCTGGTTCAAACAGGGAGTATCCCTGACGATATCGCAGAAAGCCCAGGCGTCGCTTTTGGCCAGGATGCGCGGCCTGATCCAGACCGGTTCTCTGGGCGGGATGATAGCCGGCACGGCGGTGCTGGCGCTTTTGGCCAACCTGTACGAGCTTTTGTGCACCGCCGGCTTCCCGATGGTCTTCACCCGGGCGCTGACCCTGCAGCACCTGCCGCCGGCGCAGTATTATTTGTACCTGGTGTTCTACAATGTCATTTATGTCTTGCCGTTATTGGTCATAGTCTTCATGTTCGCCGCCACCCTGGGGTCGAGGAAGCTGACGGAGCAGGAGGGGCGGGTCCTCAAGCTGGTGTCGGGGCTGATGATGCTGGGGCTGGGTTGCGTGCTTGTCGTTCGCCCGCAGCTGTTGAACAGCGTGTTCCTGTCCGTCGGGCTGGTCGCGGGCGTGCTCATCGTATCTTCACTGATCGTCTGGCTCACCGTGAAGAAGCCGCGCTGAATGCCGGCAGCCTTTGATCCAGTAAGCATTTGAAAAAGGAGTTGCGCAGGATGGACCCTAAAGAACCTCTTTTGGCCATGCTGTTGGATTTCTTTTATTGGGGGCTGGGCCATTGGTATGCCGGGTGCCGGAAGCTGGGGGCTGTCCTGATGTTGGCTCAAGCCGCCTGGCTGGGGCTGCTTTATCTATGGATACGGATCGATCCAGCCGTTTTTTTGTCTTTATTCTTGAACTTCTACCCTCCTCGCAAGAGCCATGTGCTTTTTCTCAGTGTGTTGCGTCTGGTCTTGCCGGTGGTGGTGGCTATCCACGCCTATCTGTGTGCCGAGCGCTTCAACCAGGAGCATCGCCTGCAGAGGATCATCCCTTTCGGGCCGAGAACGGTATTCATCGTCGGGATGTTGGTGTGTTATCTGTTTTTGAATGCCAACTTGGGGCTGTTTTTGTTCGTGCGGGAGACACTGGTGCAGCCTTTTAAGGTGGCGTCGAATGCGATGGCCCCGGAATTGTCAGAGGGCGACCGTTTCCTGGTCCTGAAGTCACGCGAGGAGAAACAGAATGTCAGGCGCGGCGATATTATGGTTTTCTACCCCGGACAACCACCGCGGACCTTCGTAATGCGCCTGGTGGCTTTCGGCGGGGAGACCGTCGAGATCAAAGAGGGGAAGTTGCTTATCAACGGAGAACCGGTTGAAGCCCTATCTTGGAACGCTTCCGGGTATTTTAATATGGGTGAATATGCGTCTGCCGGCCGGGCGGTCAAGGTCCCTCCGGGGCATTACTTTGTTCTGGGGGACAAGAGCGCCACCAGCAACGACAGCCGCTTTTGGGGATTCTTGCCCCAGGACAATCTTATCGGCAAGGGTTATGAGATCTATTGGCCGCCGGAGAGAACGGGCCGGATCAACCACCGGCCTTTGAAGTAGAACGCTTCATCTCACTTTTGTTCCATCTGTAACAATCTGGATCAGCTCCAGCAGAATTATCCAACCACCTATTAACCAGTTTAGTTTTTATCTTCCCAGCGCCTGTTTCACGGATATGAACTGTTTAATATTAGTATAATCCTTGGTTTGGATTGAGCGGCGCTTCGGCCAGGACGGAATAGATGGGGCCGCTGGAGGTCAGCTGGCTTTTGAACAGGGTCAGTTTATTTACGTGTTGTTCGACCCCGGATGGCGGGGGCAGTGCCTCCAAGGCGCGGGACAAAGGTTTTTGCACCTGCGGCAGGCGGATACGCCCGATCGTGATATGGGCGGCAAAGGCTGAAGGGTCTGCATCCCGGGCTTCTTCTTCGATCTGCAGCCCGGCCAGATTCATCCCCAGCGAGTGGGCGATGTTGGCCAATTGGGGAGTGCCATTATCCACTCCGACCCAGATGATGCGTGGGCGGCGCAGGTCGGGGAAGGCCCCCGGACGTCCTAACGCAATGGTAAAAGCCGGGAACGCCGCGGCTGTTTTATGCATGGCTGCCTGGACCGCTGGTATCTGTGGTGCCGGGATCGACCCTAAGAATTTAAGAGTGAGGTGGATGTTCTCCGGTTCGACCCATTTGATCCCCCGGCCTGGCCCGGGGCGCTGACCGGAACTGGCGGGCTCAGCCTCGTGTAGAGCTTCGCGCAGGTATTGTTGCATCCGCACGAGTTCCTGCCTGACCGGAGATTCCAGTTCAACGGCTATGAAGCTGCGAATGGTCTGGTCCATTGAGTTTACTTGATCAGTTTTAACAATATTTCCAGTGCGGCTTGGCATGCCTGTTCCCTGACCTGTTTGCGCGTGCCGGGGAAGATAACACGCTTGGTGATGGTCTTGTCCGCGGAAGCGGCCGCTAGGAAGACCAGCCCGACCGGCTTATTGGTGGTCCCGCCGGTCGGCCCGGCGATACCGGTGACGGCCACCGAAAGATCAGCTCCGGTCACCGAACGTGCGCCCACGGCCATTGCCCGGACCACTTCGGAGCTTACCGCCCCGTGCTTTTCTATAAGCGATGCCGGGACGCGCAGGAATTTCGTCTTGGCCGCATTGGCGTAGGTGACAAAACCGGCCAGAAAGAAAGCCGAGCTTCCGGTCCGGTCGGTAAGGGTCTTGGCGATAAGGCCTCCGGTACAGGATTCGGCCGTGGCCAGGGTGAGTTGGCGGGAGGTCAATTTGTGGGCAATTATTTCAGCATTCTTCATCTTTTGCACCTATACAGGAGTGATTATACGGGGGGACAAATGGCTTGACAAGGTTTTCCGTTTCTCTTAATATGACCCCCACATCCGGTCATGCCGCAGCAGGTTGATCGGCGATGGTTTTGTGCTTAAAAATAAATATAAACTACGTCAAGAGATACGGAGCAGTGCCGTAGTGGATCAGGTGTAATTAAAAGGATATTGACATGTTCCATTCGATCCCCGAGATACTGGATGAATTGAAGGCCGGACGCATGATCATCGTCATGGACGATGAAAGCCGGGAGAACGAGGGCGATGTGCTTATTGCCGCCGAGTATATTACTCCCGAAACCATCAACTTCATGGCCCGGAATGCCCGCGGCCTTATCTGCGTCCCGATGGAGGCTTCCCGCCTGGATGCCCTGGGACTGTACCCGATGAAGGATGCCAAGAACCAGATGCACCAGCCCTGCAACACGGGTTGGGCGATATCGGCTGACGCCGCTCACGGTGTGACCACCGGGATATCGGCCGCTGACCGGGCCTATACCGTCAAGCTTCTAATCGATGAGCATTCCAAACCTCAAGACTTTGTGACCCCGGGCCATCTTTTCCCCTTGCGGGCGAAAAAGGGCGGCGTGCTGGTCCGCGCCGGTCATACCGAGGCCGCAGTGGACCTTACCCGGATGGCTGGACTGTATCCCTCAGGGGTCATCTGCGAGATCATGAACGACGACGGTACCATGGCCCGCACGCAGGATCTGCTGGCCTTTTCCAAGAAGCACAATATCAAGATCTGTACTATCGACAGCCTGATCGAATACCGCCGCAAGAACGAGAAATTCGTCCATCGCGAGGTGGAAGTAACGCTGCCCACCAAGTATGGTGACTTCAACATGATTATATATAAGTCCGACATCAATGACTCCGAGAACATAGTCCTTTCCAAAGGTAGGATAGACGGCACCATGCCGGTACTGGCGCGCGTCCAGTCGGAATGCATAACCGGGGATGTTTTTCATTCCCTCCGCTGCGACTGCAACGACCAGCTTAATGAATCCATGCGGCAGATCGCCAAGGACGGCGCGGGGGTCCTTTTGTATATGCGGCAGGAAGGCCGCGGCATCGGGCTCTTGAATAAGCTTAAGGCTTATGCTCTGCAGGACAAAGGCATGGATACCGTCGAAGCCAATGAGGCCCTGGGTTTCCCGGCCGACCTGCGCGATTACGGCATAGGGGCTCAGATCCTGGTCGACCTGGGGGTCAAGCAGATCCGGCTTTTGACCAATAACCCCCGCAAGATCGTCGGTCTGGAAGGTTACGGGCTGACAGTGGTGGAGCGTGTGCCTTTGCGCATTCCCCATAATGAGCGGAACAAGAAATACCTGCAGACCAAGAAGGAAAAGCTCGGGCACTGGTTGTGAGCCCGGTTTGTTATATTGAGATCGGCGAGGATATTTTTATCGCCCTTTATTAAACAGATCGTCCTATGAAACCTGTTCATTTAAAATGTTCCCCCAAGCCCCGTTTCGCTGTAATAGTCTCCCTTTTTAACGAAGGTATCACCGAAAAACTTCTTGAAGCCTGTCTGGACGAATTTTCCCGTCAGGGGGTCTGCGAGTGCGAGCTCCAGGTCGTCAAAGTGCCCGGAGCCTTCGAGATCCCCGTCACGGCCCTTAAAATGGCCAGAAAAAGGAATATATCGGCCGTAGTGTGCCTGGGGGCCATCATCAAAGGGCAGACCCTGCATTATGATCTGGTGGCGACAGAAACCGCCCGCGGTGTGCAGGAGGTGGCGTTACTTACAGGGAAACCGGTGATCTTTGAGGTCTTGGCGGCGGACACCGTTGCCCTTTGCCAGGCCCGCGCCATGCCCGGAGACCGTGATAACAAGGGGGCTTCGGCGGCAAGGGTTGCCGTCGCTATGGCGGAATTGTTCAAAAAAGCATAAAAGAGTTGAGACCTTTATGAGAAAACGCAGTATTGCCAGAGAATGCGCTTTGAAGATCCTTTACCAGGTCGAAATGACCCGACGGCTCCCGGACAAAACGGCGGCTTTCTTCTGGGAACAGGAGCCTGCCCATGAGGAGGAGATCCGGAACTTCGCAGGGCCTCTGGTCGATGGGGTTTGGGAGAACCTCAAGGCCATCGACGAAAAGATATCGGAATACGCTACCAACTGGCAGCTCAACCGGATGGCGGTCATAGACCGTAATATCCTGCGTATGGGGGTCTACGAGCTCAAGTTCGCAGTAGGCATACCGCCCAAGGTCGCCATCAACGAAGCGGTCGAACTTGCTAAAAAATATGGCGACCTTGAGTCCAGCAAGTTCGTCAACGGTATCCTCGACAAGATCCACAAGAAAGAAGTGGCGCCCATCGATTCTAAGGGCGGGTCCCCAGAGAAGTGATCCACCGACAGGCGACAGATCAGTAAATGAGCGACCGCTACGCTGACCTTCATATTCACACCTGTTATTCCGACAGCACTGACTCTCCGGAAGATGTCGTACGGCAAGCCCATGAGCTGGGCTTGGCCGCTGTCGGCATAACCGATCACGATACGGTGGACGGAGTCGCTCCGGCCATTCAGGCCGCCGGGGCCTTGAATGTTGAGGTGATCGCCGGTGTGGAGCTTTCTTCCGATTACCATGAAAAGGACATCCATATCCTGGGGTATCTTTTCGATCTCAAAGACAGCCCGCTGGTTTGTAAATTGAAAGAAATGCAGCAGGTCAGGGTGGAGCGCATGAAAAAGATGCTGGAAAAGCTCAGGGAACTGGGGGTCAAGGAAGTGACCTTCGAGGAAGTCTCCGAACTTACCGCCTCGGATTCGGTGGGCCGCCTGCATCTGGCCAAGATCCTGGTAGCCAAGAAGATCGTCCCCAGTATCGAGGCGGCCTTCGAGCGCTATCTGGCGGAAGGGGCCGCGGCGTATTTCCCAAAATATAAACAGACGCCTTTCGAGGCCGTCCGGCTTATCCGTGATTCCGGCGGTCTGGCGGTACTGGCTCACCCCATGCTGACGCAGCGCGATGAACTTATCCCCGCCTTGGTCCAGGCCGGGCTGGACGGGATCGAGGCCTATTATCCCAATTGTTCGTCGGAAGTGACGAATTTCTATCTCGGCATCGCCGCCAAGCACAAGCTGTTGGTCACGGGCGGTTCCGACGCGCACGGCCGGGGCAAGACCAGCACCTACATCGGCAAGACCAATATCCCCTATGTCCATGTGGAAAGGATGAAGGAAGTGGCCGCTCAAAGGCGGAGCCTATGAAAAATATACCTGTTGAAGAGAAATTCATGCGCCGGGCCCTGACGTTGGCGGTCAAAGGCAGGGACCGGACTTCGCCCAACCCCATGGTCGGCTGCGTCATCGTGAAGGGCGGCCGGGTAATCTCCGAGGGCTGGCACAAATTCTGCGGCGGAGACCACGCCGAGGTCGTGGCTCTCAAGCGAGCGGGAAAGAAGGCCCGCGGCGCTACCATGTACGTTACGCTCGAGCCTTGTTCCCACTGGGGGCGGACCCCGCCATGCGTGGAGGCGATCATCAAGGCCGGCATCAAGAAAGTGGTCGTAGCCATGATCGACCCCAACCCCGTCAACAACGGGAAGTCGCTTATGCTCCTCAGGAAAGCCGGCCTGGATGTCGTAACGGGGATCTGCCGGGAGACAGCCGGAGAATTGAACGCGGTGTTCTTCAAATATATCACCCGACGCCTTCCGTTCGTGGTCGCCAAATCAGCCCAGACCCTGGACGGAAAGATCGCGACGCGCTCGGGCGATTCAAAGTGGATCACCTCCCAGGAGACACGGGAGTACGCCAAGAGGAAGCGAAATGCCTTTGATGCGATACTGGTCGGGGTCGAAACGATATTGTCCGATGATCCGGTCCTGGATGCGCCTGCCAAGCTGATCCGCAAGGTCATAGTCGATTCAAGGCTTCGCACGCCTGCCAAGGCACGCATTTTGAAGGCTAGCGGGCCGGCCCAGGTGATCATAGCCACAACCAAGCGCGCGCGCCGTTCGTCCAGAGAGGTTTTGGAGAGGGCGGGGGCGCGGGTGGTGGTCTGTCCCGCGAAGGAAGGCCGGGTGGACCTTAAATGGCTCTTCAAAGAGCTTGCCAAGGAAGGTATAGCGAGTATCCTAATTGAAGGAGGAGCGACGGTCATCGGGAGCGCTCTCAGGGCCGGATTGATCGACCGTCTGCATGTATATATCGCGCCCAAGATAGTCGGTGACGAGAGGGCGAAAAGCGCGGTCGCCCGGCTGGATGTCATGGAGATCGCCAAGGCTTTCCAGTTCGAGATCGGGGCCGTACACCGTATAGGAAAGGACGTTTTTTTAGAGCTATGTTTACCGGAATAGTCGAAGTAACCGGCAGGGTAAAAGATATCCAGAAGAGAGCGAACCTATTCGTGCTGTCAGTCATAAAGCCGAAAGGCTTCACCGATGTGCGTATCGGGGACAGCATCGCCGTTGACGGGGTGTGCCTCACGGTCACTTCCGGCAAAGGAGGGTGTTTTCATTTTGACCTTATGAAGGAGACGCTCGACGCCACTACGCTCAGGCACCTCAAGGCCGGCAGTATGGTCAACCTGGAGCGGGCCATGAAGGCCGAGGCGCGCATGGGGGGACATTTCGTGACCGGCCATGTGGACGCCGTCGGGTGTATCACGGATATAAAGACCCTGCCTAATTATGTCGAGTACCGAATATCGATAGCGGGGTCGCTCATGCGCTATGTCGTGCCCAAGGGGTCGGTGGCTATCGACGGCATAAGTCTGACGGTGGGCGAGGTGAAAAAGGATTGGTTCGCGGTCTATTTCATTCCCCACACCCTGGATGTCACGACCATTGGAAAGAAAACGACCGGCGATCAGGTCAATATAGAAACGGACCTGCTGGCCAAGTATATTCTTAAAGCGAAAGGTTAGTATATGGAACTTAACATTCAGGAGATCCAGAAGATAATACCGCATCGTTTTCCGTTTTTAATGATCGACCGGGTTCTGGAGCTGGTCCCGAACGAAAAACTGGTAGCGGTCAAGAACGTTTCCGTGAACGAGGCCCATTTCCAGGGACATTTCCCGGAAGAGAAGGTCATGCCGGGGGTCCTCATGATAGAGGCCATGGCCCAGGCGGGATGTATATATTTTTATTACTCCAAGAATATGCAGGGCAAGAATTTGATCTATTATCTGGCCAAGACTGCGGCCAAATTCCACAAGGTGGTGACGCCCGGGGACCAGTTGCGGATAGAGATCAGGACGGTCAAGCTGCTGCCAAAGGTGGGTTTCTTGGAGGGGAAGTGCTTTGTGAAGGATGAACTGGTGTGCGAGGCTGAGATAGGGTTTGGCATAAAAGAGGTCTAATAATTTATATTATTTATAGTTAAAATAGAGCTGGTCTCGATTTGACGTATCATATTCTCGATGTTAAGATATCCCAGCTTTTGTCGGGCAACATATCGGGAGGTAGCGCAGGTGGCTAGCGCGCAACGTTCGGGACGTTGAGGTCGGGGGTTCAAATCCCCCCCTCCCGACCATTGTTCTAACAGGAAAATTATTTCTGGGAGGATAATTTATGAACCAAGTTCCTGAAATGACCGGTCCTGTAGGCAACCCAGCAAACATATGGAGTGTTTTTTTTATTTTGTTCGGGTCGTATCTATTTTTGCCAGCGTTTCAGAACGTATACTTTGTCCAGACCAGCGGCAATTGGCCCGTGACCGGCGGAAAGGTCGTTTCTTCCGAACTGGAGAGGCGGTGGCCTGACCGGGGGGATAATTCTTTTGACCAGGGGTACATGGCGCGCATCTGGTATGTTTATAAGGCCCACAATATCGAATATATGGGGCATAGCGTGCGGTTCCGCGATGACTATACTAGGGACATCCGCGCGGCGCAGGACATGGTCAAGCGTTATCCGGTGGGGCAGCAGATACAGGTCCGCTTTGACCCTCGGGATCCCACAGTTTCGATAGTGGAAAAGAACACCGTCCCCGCCATCGATTGCTCTAAGATGGGATTGGGGCTTTTGTTTATGATGTTCGGTATAGTGGCGTTGATCGGATCCATCAAGCAAGAGATCACCGGCCGATGACTGAGCAGTATCATGTTATTTTTTCCGGCCGGGTGCAGGGTGTCGGATTCCGTTTCACGGCCCGGGACCGTGCCAGGTCTCTCGGTATCGTAGGCTGGGTCAAGAATCTTCCGGACGGCTCAGTGGAGATGCTCGCCGAAGGCGAGGAAGCGGATCTGGTCGAACTGCTCGCCCAATTAAAATCCTTCTTCAGGGGAAACATTCACAGCGCTACGGTTCAGAAAGCTCCGGTAACTGGAGCGTATAGCGTTTTCGAGATCGCCTTCTGATCCTTTATTGCCCATGGACAGGAACCAGGCTAAAAAAGAGATCGCGCGGCTCTCCCAAGAGATCGAGGGGCATAACCAGAAATATTATGTGCTCGATGCCCCGACCATTTCCGACCAGGAATATGACGCATTGATGCGACGTCTGCTCGAGTTGGAGCAGAGCAATCCTGAATTCCGCTCGCCTGATTCTCCGACCCAGCGCATCGGGGCCAAGGTCCCTTCGGGAATACGTACCATCCGTCATTCAATGAAAATGCTGTCTCTGGACAACACTTATTCCCGGGATGAACTCAGGGAGTGGTATGATCGCGTTGTAAAACAGTCGGGGGTGCGGGAGCTGGAGTGCGTGGCCGAACTGAAGATCGACGGAGTAAGTGCCTCGCTGGTCTATGAGGGGGGCGTGCTGAAAGTCGGAGCGACTCGCGGTGACGGGGAGGTCGGTGAGGATGTCACGCATAATATCCGCGCCATGCGCATGATCCCGCTCAGTCTAACGGGCGCTAAAGAGGTCAGGATACCGTCGGTGCTGGAGGCCCGCGGCGAAGTGTATCTGGGGCGGGCCGATTTTGACCGCCTCAACGCTTCTCGCAGGACCGAGGGCTTGGAGGTCTTCGCCAATCCGCGCAACGCCGCCAGCGGATCTTTGAAATTGCTCGACCCGGCTGAATCGGCCAAACGCAACCTGCGGTTCTTTGTGCATTCCTGCGGCCGCCTCGAGGGGGCCAGACAGGTAAAGACCCACTGGGATTTCCTGGAAATGGTCCGCCAGTTGGGGCTGGCGGTGAACCCCTACAATCGCCGGTGCCGGGGTTTCGACGAGATAATGGAGGCCTGCCAGGAACTGGAAGCCTTGCGTCCGGAACTGAATTATGAAGTGGACGGGGTCGTCATCAAGGTGGATAAGCTGTCTTTGCAGCGGGAGGTCGGGGAGACCATGAAGAGCCCGCGTTGGGCGGTGGCGTATAAATTTAAGGCTTATCAGGCCGAAACAACGGTTCGCGATATAGTCGTGCAGGTCGGGCGGACCGGGGTCCTGACCCCGGTGGCCGAACTGGAGCCGGTCCCGTGCGGTGGGGTGATCATTTCCCGGGCGACTTTGCATAATTTCGATGAGATCGATCGTTTGGGGGTGGGCCAAGGGGACCGGGTGCGTCTGGAGAGGGCGGGCGATGTCATCCCTAAGATCGTAGAGGTCGTTGAACCGGCTGTCGAGCGCAAGTCCGTTCGCCGGCTGCCGACCAATTGCCCCTCTTGCCGGGAAGATTATATCTGTCGGGACGTTGAAGGGGTGCTGTATCGCTGTATAAACCCGGATTGTCCCCGCCAGCTGGAGAGAAGGATATTGCATTTCGCATCTCGTGACGCCATGGATATCGAGGGGATGGGGAAGGCGGTCGTTACCCAGTTGATCGGTAAGGGGCTGGTAAATTCGGTCGCTGATATTTATGATATAAAGAAAGAAGATCTGTTGGGCCTGGAACTGTTCGCCGACAAGAAAGCCGAGGCCTTGCTGGAGGCTATCTCCGGCAGCAAGGGGCGGCCGTTGTCCCGGTTGATCCTGGGCCTGGGTATTTTGAACATCGGCGAGAAGGCGGCTTCCTTGCTGGCCAAACATTTTCAGACCATGGAGGCTCTTTCAGGTGCGGATGAAAAAAAGCTCATGTCCGTACCGGATATCGGAGAGGTCAGCGCGGAGGCGGTGACCAGGTTTTTTGCGCAGGCTGTCACTGAGCAGCTGATACGCCGCCTGAAAAAAGCCGGCCTGCAGATGGAGGAGCCGGCGGGGTCTTCAGGACCGGGAAAACTCGCTGGGCAGGTCTTTGTTTTTACCGGGGAGTTGTCCCTCCTCACTCGATCGGAAGCGGCGGCGGCGGTGAAGTCGCTGGGTGGCGAGGTCTCTTCGACGGTGACTCGAAGCACAAGCCGGGTGGTGGCCGGGCAGGCCGCTGGGTCCAAATTAGAGAAGGCTAGGAGATTGGGTATAAAGATAATAGATGAGAAAGAGTTTGAGGAGATGGTCCATGATGCTACCAGTTGAAGGGCGTGGGCGCAGGGCATGGGTTCTGTCCCTGGCCGCGGTTTTTTTGTTGAGCTCTTTCACCGGCTGTACCACTTTGCGCCGTAAATTCGTCCGCAAGAAAAAGACCGGCGATGCCAAGGAAAGTGTGATGCCGGTTCTGCAGCCCGAGGAGTATGCGCCCAGAGTTTATACTCCTATTGAGCGTTATCGTGAGCATTTCTCGGTGTTAAGGGGATATTTCAGCGATCTTTGGGCTACCCTCGGCCGGGATGAATCAGGGAAGCGTGAACAATTCCTTCTTTCCCAGGTGAAGGTCAAGATCGATGCCATGGCCGACCTGCTCAAGGGGGAGAAAGGCTCAGGTTTGAGGAAGCTGTCAGAGAAGGTGCAGGCCGAGGCCAGGCAGTTGGAAAAGGCCCACGCCATGCGTCGTTATGATATTGTAAGCAGCGATCTCAGGGTCGTCGAGCGTGAGGTCCGTCGGTATTTCAAGCCTGAACTTATAGAAAAAGACCTCAAGTGATCACATGAAAGCCTTGATCGGGGAGTTCCTCAATTACCTTTCCGTCGAACGAAACCTGGCGAAGAACACTCTTTCGTCCTATGGCCGCGACCTGGAGGCCTTTTCAAGTTATTTAGCGGAGAAGCACGGGATCAAGTCGCCGGAGGCGGTGACCAGGGAAAAGATCACCGGCTACATGCAGGGCCAGAAAAAGGCGGGGCTGTCGACCACGTCCATTTGCCGCAGCCTGGCGGCTATCAGGATGTTCTACCGTTTTCTGGTCCGTGAGAATTTCACCAAGGAGGATCCTACCGACCTCGTGGATACTCCCAAGATATGGCAGCGTATCCCGGATGTGCTTTCGCAGAAAGAGGTCGATGCCATGATCGAGGCCGCTCAGGGCCGAGACTGGCAGAGTGTGCGGGACCGGGCGATGCTGGAACTCTTTTACGCCAGCGGTATCCGCGTTTCGGAACTGGTAGGCTTGAAGGTCGACAGTGTGAATATGGAGATAGGGTTCTTGCGTTGTATCGGCAAGGGGAGCAAAGAAAGGATCATCCCGGTCGGCAAGCGGGCGCGCGAGGCCTTGGGCAAGTATGTTGAGGGCAGCCGCAAAAAGATCCTTAAAGGGAGGACGGAGGAGGCTCTTTTTGTCAGCCGTCTGGGAAAGAAGATGTCCCGGCAGAGCGTATGGAAAATAATAAAGTTCTACGCTCACAAGGCGGGGGTTAAAAAGACGATCAAGCCGCATACTCTAAGGCACACTTTTGCGACGCATTTGTTGGAACACGGGGCTGACCTCCGCAGCGTTCAGGAGATGCTGGGGCATTCGGACATCTCCACCACGCAGATATATACACATGTCGATAAGGAACGTTTGCGGACCATTCATAAGAAGTTCCATCCGAGAGGTTGAGTTTGTGAAAAGGCCGGATCTGCAGAAATTGGGAGCAGAGGAGTCCAGGTATTTAAAGCAGGCCGGAGAGCTCGCTGCCGAGCTTGGGGTCCGGGCCTATATGGTGGGAGGGGCCGTCAGGGATCTCATCTTGGGCCGGCCGTGTCTGGATATGGACATCGTGGTGGAAGGGGACGGCATCGCTTTCGCGAGATACTGGGCGGGCAAGACCGGGGCCGTTGTTCTGGCCCATCAGCGTTTCGGAACGGCAGTGCTGACCATGGAAGGCGGGACGAAGTTCGATGTGGTAACGGCACGCCGCGAATCCTATCGCTGTCCCGGGGCGCTGCCGGATGTGCGGTCGGGAACCCTGTCGGAAGATCTTTATCGTCGGGATTTTACAATTAACGCCTTGGCGGTGTCTATCCTACCTTCCAGTTGGGGGATTTTTCACGACGAATGGGGCGGCTTGGAGGATCTCCGTCGAGGGGTTGTTCGCATCATGCACGAAACAAGTTTTCGGGACGATCCGACCCGTATGCTGCGAGCGGTCCGCTATGAGAAGCGTTTTCGTTTCCGCATGTCCCGTGAAACGCTCAAGGCGTTCAAAGAGGCCGTTGCGTCCGATCGTTTGATCACGGTCGCTCCGGTGCGATACTGGAACGAGTTCCGCCGGATATTGGAAGAGGAATATCCGCTGCCGGCCTTGCAGCGTTTGTGTCGGCTAGGGGCTATGCAGTTCGTTAATGATGTGCCGGCCGCGGTGAGGATGGTGGGTAAGGTTTCGGAGTTGGTGGCCTGGTGTCGGGACAGATTGGGACTGCCTGTTGCCCACCCTTGGTTTATATATTGTGCGGCGTTATTGGCCGGCAGCGGGAAAGAGGAGAGTGTGAGGATACTGACCCATTACGGCGTCGGTCGGGAGGACAAACGAAAGATTTTAGAGCTTTTGCATTTCGCGACCCTTCCTGTTATGCTGGACGCGAATTCCATAACGCAAAAATGCCGTTCAGCGTCGTTGGAGGGGCTGATACTGTTAGCAGTCGCAGTCAAGCAAAGAAAACTGTCCGAGATAGTTTTGCGGGCGATGCAATCCAAGGGTTGACGTTATATGAGCCGGATGGAAAAATTGAACCAATTGTTCAAGCGCGAGATCAGTAACATGATCCTTATGGGGGAGATCGGGGACCCGCGCGTTAAATTCGTCACTGTGACCTATGCCGATATCAGCAAAGACCTGACCTGGGCGCATATCGGATTCAGTGTTTTGTCCGATAGGCCCGAGGACGTAAAGGCCGCTCAGGCCGGCCTGGATTCCGCTCGGGGCAGGGTGCGCAAGCTTTTGAGCGAGCGGGTCGATATAAGGCATATGCCGGAGATAAAATTCGTTTACGACAAGACCATTGTGGACGCCTTTAATATGTCTCAGAAACTGGAAGGCATCCGTCGCGAACGCGAGGCCCGGGAGGCTTTATCTTCCGGGCCAGAAACTGATCATCCGGGAGAGTTTCCCGAAATTCAGGAGGAGTGATGGAAAAGAACATTGTCAGAGCCTTGAGGAAATATAAAAGATTTATCGTCACCATGCACATCAATCCCGATCCGGATGCCTTGGCAGCGGCACTGGCCTTGACGATCTACCTGCGTTCCAAAGGCAAGAAGGTCCGGCTGGTTAATCAGGATAAGTGCCCGGCCTGGCTTGGCTTTGTGCCGAAGGTTTCCCTTTACGAACAATTCGAGACGCGGAAGCATGCGGCCTTCCAGGCTCAGGCCGTTATTGTATTGGATTGCGGCGATCTGGAACGAATCGGCAATGTATCTCAATTGATTAAACCCGGGGTCAAGGTGGTCAATATAGACCATCATTTCACTAACGAACGTTTCGGTGATATTAATCTGGTCCGGGATAGGTATTCTTCAACGTCGGAGATCTTGTACGACCTTCTCAGATCGGCAGGTTGCCGTTTCACGAAGGAACTGGCCGTTCTTTTGTACCTGGGGATTCTGACCGATACGGGTTCTTTCGGTTTTGATTGTACCACCACCCATACCCACGAGGTGGTGTCCCGGCTTTTACGTTTCAATTTCTCCGTCAGCGATATCTTTGGCAAGGCGTACGAGACATTGCCCAAGAGGGACCTAAAGCCTTTTCTGGCTTTGTTGAACCGGCTGGAGCTTCATTACGATGATCGGGTGGCTTGTCTGGTACTGACCAAGAAAGATATCGAGACGATATCGGGCGACTTTGACCTTAAGGACAAAGTTTTTAACTTTTTACGTGCAGTGCAGGGCTTGGAAGTCATTGTTATCCTGACAGAGCAAGAGGTGAAAAGGACCCGGCTGAATTTCCGCAGCCGCGGGGTTTTTGACGTGGCCAGCCTGGCCGGAAAGTTCGGCGGTGGGGGCCATAAAAAGGCTAGTGGAGGTTTTTTGGATAAGGGGTTGGCGAAGTCCAAGGCCATTGTCCTCTCTGCGATCGGAAAGGCTTTATGAACGAAGGTATAGCCATAATCGACAAGCCGTCGGGTATGACCTCGCATGATGTTGTGGCCAGGGTCCGTCGCATTTTAAAATTCAAGCGCGTCGGGCATGCGGGCACGCTGGACCCGCTGGCCACCGGGGTCTTGGTTATTTTGGTAGGCAGATCAACCAAACTTTTTGACAAGTTCGTAGCCTATGACAAGTCTTACTCGGCCACCATGCAGCTGGGACTCAAGACGGACAGCGCCGATATTAACGGCGAGGTCCTGTCGGTACGTCCTTTTGAGCAGGTTTCCAGGGAAATGATCGAAGAGGCTTTCAAGACTTTCACCGGTTCGATCGAACAGATCCCTCCGATGGTCTCGGCGGTAAAACATAACGGGGAACGTCTTTACAGGCTGGCGCGCAAGGGCGTGGCGGTAGAGCGTGCTCCCAGGCGTGTGCGGATTGATCGCCTCGAGCTGCTGGATTTCAAAAGCCCTTTCGCGGAATTCATGTTGGATTGTTCCAAGGGCACTTACGTCCGCCAGGTCGCTGAAGATGTCGGTGAGCTCTTGGGTTGCGGGGCCTGCATAACGCAGATACGCCGTCTGGGGGTGGGGCCCTTTTCCATTGACCAAGCTGTGAAGTTGGAGGATTTCCATGCGGGTTTTTTACGGGATTGGCCAGTTAGGCCGAGCCCGGCGTACGCTTAAGGATGTCGTTGCCGCTATCGGTGTCTTTGACGGGGTACATCTAGGGCATCAGGATGTTATCCGTAGAGCGGTCTGCGAGGCGAGGCGCCTTAATGGAACTAGCCTGGTGGTCACATTCCACCCGCATCCGGTCGCAGTCCTGCATCCGGAACGTTTTTCTGCCTACATAACAACTCTGCCCAAGCGTTTGGACATCATTTCGGGCCTGGGGGTCGATGTCTGCGTAGTAGTCCCTTTCAACAGGCGTTTTGCGGCTTTGAGGCCTGTGGATTTCTTGGATAGATATCTGGTAAGGGGACTGAGGGTCAGAAAGATCGTAGTGGGTGATGATTTTCATTTTGGCCATGACCGTATCGGGACAATCAAATTATTAAAGGTCCAGGGACGCAAGAGTGGTTTTGCTATTGAGTCTCAGGAGATTAAAAAGAAAAAGAATATATATATTAAATCTTCTTTTATAAGGCAACAATTATGTAAAGGTGATGTTGAAGGTGCTGCTCGCCTTTTGGGTCGGCCTTATTCTATCAGTGGTCTCGTTGTTCATGGAGACGCCAGGGGCAGAAAGCTGGGTTTCCCTACCGCGAACATAAAACAGGACGATTGTGTAATTCTGCCTCCCGGAATTTATGTGGCATATGTTTTTTTCGGTGGTAAAAAGTTTGGTGCGCTATGCTACATCGGACAAAGGCCTTCTTTTCAGCACATCAATGCACGGATATCCATTGAGGTTTATATAATGAATTACCGTGGAAGTTTGTATGGCCGCACGATAGAGGTTGAACTGCTGAAAAGAGTTCGTCCGGACGTGCGCTTCTCCGACGAGAAAGGACTTGTCGGCCAGATCAACAAAGATCTGCTTTTCGCCCAAAAATATTTTCTTGCCTTAAAGAACAGATCAAGCCGGGCGTAACTTAATATCTTTTTTAGTTCCTGTTTCAGGTGGCGGGGCATCCAGGGCCGGTCCTTCGGGCTGCTGGATGCCCTTTTTTATTTATTCCTTATGCCATTTTAGGTCAGTTTCTCTTATTTATCCCCCACTTTCACTCCACATTGATTATCCATGTCGTCGAGGATGAGCAAATATCCGGTTAATCGGAGAAGAGATCAATTCACTTTTTTCTTAGTTGACATTAGTCGGAGTGGCAACTATACTTGTGGATGCTGGTGGTGTAAAGTGCCACAAAGTGGTGTATAGGCCGAACAGGCCGGCTATCGGAGGAATGGCTTTGTTCTACGGAGAGTACACTCACAACTTGGATGCCAAGGGGAGATTGATCCTGCCTGCGCGTTTCCGTGACGTAGCCAAGGATAATTCTATAGAAAAGTTTTATGTGACCCGAGGGCTCGAACGTTGCATCTTCATGTTCTCGGAATACGAGTGGCGTATTATCGAGCAGAAGCTCAAGGGGCTTTCCTTCACCAAGGAGAGTTCGCGTATGTTCAATCGCCTGTTCTTCTCAGGGGCGGTAGAGGTGCTTCCGGATAAACAGGGGCGTTTTATTATCCCGCAGTACTTGAAAGATTTCGCCAACATCAAAAACCAGACGGTCTTGATAGGGGTATCAAACAGGATAGAAGTTTGGGATAAGACCATGTGGCAGGAATTCTTTGGTAAGTCGTCCCCGACTTTTGAGCAGACGGCAGAACATTTGTTCGACTTGTGAAGATTAAATTTTTAGTAACCGGGAATGATTTCCCAGGAGGTGCATCATGATCACCTGTGCGCGTACTAAATTGATTTTCCAACATTTAGTGGAATTACCGCACTGTGAATGCGTGTTCTGCTCTACCCAGGAAGAGGGGACGGGTCGGACAAGGATATTTCTCATCTTCCAGGACAAGCACAAGATCTATTCCAGGAACGGGGCCAAGGGGAATTGGGAAGAGGTCAGCGATGCTGAAGAACATGCCAGCATATGGGAAGGTTTTGAGAATGCGATCTTGGAACGTAAGGTGCCCAGTTTTGTAGCCTCCGGGCCCACTATGGCGTTGGCTTAATAGCTTTATGAGCAGTGGAGAAGTGTCGCGCGATGACTTCTTTAGCAGAGCATATCCCGGTGATGGCCCGAGAGGTGGAGGGGACCCTGGACCTGAAGGCCGGAGCCGTTTACTTGGATTGCACGCTTGGCTTGGGTGGGCATGCCTGGCAGGCGGCGCAGCGTTTAGGTTCGCAAGGGCGCATAATCGGGATCGATCAAGATATTGATGCCATCAGGCAGGCGCAGGTCCGTCTCTCAGGTTTTACCGGGAGACTGGATATCATTAAAAGCAATTTCAGCGAGATCGATGTTTTATTGAGAGATCTAGGCGTCAGGGAAGTGGACGGCGTTCTTTTTGATTTGGGTGTTTCCAGCCTCCAGCTCGATGACCCCTCACGGGGTTTCAGCTTCCGTGACGAAGCCTTGCTGGATATGCGCATGGATCGGGACGCAGCTTTATCAGCCACAGAACTGGTGAATTCACTTCCCGAGCAGGAATTGGCGGACTTGATCTGGAAGTTCGGCGAGGAACGGTTTAGCCGCCGTATCGCGCGTTCGATCGTGAAAGCCAGGAGCGCCAGGGCCATAAAGACAACGAAAGAGCTGGCCGATCTGGTCCTGCGGTCCCTGCCGCGGGGTTATCAGCGAGGGACGTTGCATCCGGCCACCCGGACTTTTCAGGCGTTGCGTATGGCGGTTAACCGGGAGATGGAAGTGCTTGGGGGCGCCTTGGGCAAGGCGTTCGGTCATCTGAAGATCGGCGGACGCATGGCGGTGATAGCTTTCCATTCGCTGGAAGACCGTATCGTTAAGGAAGGATTCAAGTGTTTCGCGTTGAATGGCGGCGCGAAGATATTAACGAAGAAACCATTAAGGCCCGCTGAGGATGAGATCGCATCTAATCCCCGGGCCCGCAGTGCTCGCTTGCGAGCTTTGGAAAGGATCGCGTGAAGATATCGCATTTCATCAAATTCATGTTTATCGTGACAGCCATGTCCGTTCTGTATATTCATATGCAAATGAAGATCTATGACTTTGCCTACCAGGGGAAGATAAAACAGCAGCGCCTTGAGCAGCTGGCTGAGGTTAATGGCAGGGTCAGGAAGGATATCTTGAGGCTGCAATCATCCGACCACATCGGCCGCGAACTCCTAACAAAAAACACGCAATATCAGTTTGCCAGCCGCAGCCACATCGTGGAGGTCGCGGCCGATCGCCCCACTTGGCCGGATGTGATAGCTTCAGGAGCCCGGACTACAGGAGGATTCTTTTCCAAGGTCATGTCGCTGGCCTTTGCTTCCAGCGAGCCGGAGACCTCCCGCTGATCTTGGCGGGAGGAATCCCCGCTGTCCTCCTTTTAAGGGGATGGCAGGGAGGCAAAATAGCTAATTATTGGAAAGAACCGGGAGAATAAATTTTTTTGTTTTTCACTTCCTTTAGCGTCTACTTTTTCTAGAATAAATATATATATTAACTTTAACAGAAGTCACGACCTTGTTCTTCCAGAGGCATCCCTCCAGAGCTGGCTTTATATTTATCTTAATTTTTCTTTGTCTAGCTGTCTTTATTTTTAAGCTGTCGTTAATTCAAATATTCCGCTCCGCTGACCTGGTGGATAAAGCCCAGAAACAGCATAACCATTTTGTCGAACTGGAGCCTAAGCGCGGGACGATCTATGACCGTAACATGCATTCTTTGGCCTCGAACGTGGTGGTGTATTCCCTTTATGCCGACCCTAAGTCCATGAGCTCGGAGCAGAAGGCCGTTGCCGCGAAGATGATCGCTCCGGTAATGGGCATCAGCAGCGAGAGTATTGCGAAGAAACTGGAAAAGGAAAAGAACTTCGTATGGCTGGCCCGCAAGATCAATACTGAATCCTACGATAAGCTCAAGGTAAAAAAGATCGAGGGGATAGGTTTCGTAAAGGAGAGCAAGCGTTTCTATCCCAACGGCTTCCTGGCCGCGCATGTCATAGGGTTCGCCAATATTGATAATATCGGACTGCAGGGAGTTGAGTACGAGTACGACCACCTTTTGCGTGGCCAGAAAGGCATGGCACAGTTCCTGCGGGACGCCCGGCAGCGGGACCTTATGATCGAAAAGGACTTCGTAGCCCCTAAGGACGGGAACGACGTTGTTTTGACCATCGATGAAACGATCCAGTTCATAGCCGAGAATGCCCTGGAGAAGGCTTTTCGCAAGCACAACGCACGCGCTGCCAGCATCATTGTTCTGGATCCCAAGACCGGAGAGGTCCTGGCCTTTGCCAACCGTCCCACTTTCAATCCCGGACAGCCGGACGCCACCAGCGTTGAGAGCCGCACTAACCGTGCGGTTGCGTTCGTTTTTGAGCCGGGGTCTGTCTTCAAGGTCGTGGCGGCTTCCGCTGCGCTGGAAGAGGAGGCCTTCAAGGAAGAGGATGTGATCTTTTGTGAGAATGGCAAGTATCGGGTGGCCAACCATATCTTGGGTGACGCCCACCCGAAGGGCAACCTGACCTTTCGCCAGGTCATCGAGCAGTCCAGCAATATTGGCACGACCAAAGTCGCCCAGAGGCTCGGCCCAGCCAAGATATATGAGTATGCCAAACGTTTCCGGGTAGGAATCAAGACCGACATCGGGATGATCGGCGAGGTCGGCGGAACGCTCAGGCCGGTCTCGCAGTGGTCCAAGACCTCGATCGGTGCTGTGCCGATCGGCCAGGAGGTGACGGTAACGGCGATACAGCTGGCAATGATCATAGCGGCCATTGCCAATGACGGTATTTACATGCGACCATATTACGTCAAATACATCAAGGACCCTAACGGTGCAGTGGTGGAGGAGTTCCGGCCGCGCGTGGTGGCGCAGGTCATCAGCAAGGAGACCGACCTCCGTTTGAAGGAGATCCTGCGGGGCGTGGTGACTAACGGTACCGGCCAGGCCGCTAAAATGACCGACATAACTGCCGCTGGCAAGACCGGTACGGCCCAGAAAGTGGTGGGGGGTGTATATTCCCATGACAAGTTCGTTTCCTCTTTTATCGGTTTCGCACCGGTGGAGGACCCCCAGCTGGCGATCGTGGTGACGCTCGATGAACCGCATCCGGCCTATTATGGCGGTACGGTGGCTGGGCCGGTCTTCAAGGAAGTGGTGGAGAATTCCCTGAAATATTTTGCAGGCAGGAAAGGCACAGGCTCATGAAGCTCGGTGATCTGGTCGAAGGTATTTATCTTGGGACGTTGTCAGCTGCCTTACGCGAGACGGATGTACCGGCGGTCTGGGACGATTCGAGGCGGGTCACGAAGGGGAGCCTGTTCGTGGCCATGCGTGGCGCGGTCCGCAAGGGGGATGAATTTATTGAGGATGCCCTGGCGCGTGGTGCCGGTATCGTCATGTTGGACCGCACTGCCGAGGCCCGTTTCGCCGGAAGGCGTTCTCGTGCCGCTTTTTTGGTGGTGGAGGATCCGGTGGAGGCGTTCCGTATTATTGTGGATCGTTTCTTCGGGCATCCTTCCTCCCGGGTCCGGGTCATCGGGATCACCGGGACCAATGGCAAGACCACCATCACCTATTTGCTGGAGGCCATCATTGCCGCGGCGGGGAAGAAGACGGGTGTGGTCGGGACCGTTAACTGCCGGGTCGGAGGGAAAGTGATCCCGACCCAGAATACTACGCCGGGTCTCCTGGATAACCAGAGTTTCCTGGCCCAGTTGATCCGGGAGAAGGTGGGCTACGCGGTGATGGAAGTATCTTCACACGCCCTGCACCAGGGCCGGGTGGAGAATATCGACATGGCCGGCGGCATATTCACCAACCTCACCGGGGACCACCTTGATTATCACAAGACCATGGAAGGCTATTTCAAGGCCAAAAGCAAGCTCTTCCGCGGGCTTTCGCCGGAGGCATACGCGATTATCAATCATGACGACGAGTACGGTCGTCGGCTCTTCAGTCTGACCAGGTCCAGGAAGGTATCTTACGGTCTGCACAAGCCGGTCGATGTCTACGCGGACATAAAGGAATTCGGCCTGAAGGGTATGCGTTTCAAGATCCGCTATTTCGGGAAGGTCATCGAGCTGCGCACCCATTTGATAGGGTACCACAACATCTACAACATGCTGGCGGCTTTTTCCGCCGGTGTCGCCGAGGGGTTTGAACCCGAGGTGGTCAAGCAGGGGATCGAGTCGGTGTCGCATATCCCGGGGCGCCTGGAGCGGGTGGATTGCGGGCAGGAGTTCTGCGTGTTCATCGATTATGCCCATACCGACGATGGTTTGAGGAACGTGCTGGAGTGCCTGAAACGGGTCCCGCACAAGCGCCTGACCGTGGTGTTCGGCTGTGGCGGCGACCGGGACCGCACCAAGCGGCCTCGTATGGGGCGGGTCGCGGAAGAGCTCGCTGATCACTCCATTTTGACTTCGGACAACCCGCGCAGCGAGGACCCGGCGGGTATCATCAAAGAGATAGCCGCCGGATATGTGAAAAAGAATTACGAGGTGGTCCTGGACCGGACCGAGGCCATACGCCTGGCGATGCATACCGCCCGGCCGGGGGATATCGTACTCCTGGCCGGTAAAGGGCACGAGACATACCAGATATTCCGGGACCGGACCATTGAATTCATCGAAAAGGATATCGTGGCCGGGATACTGAAAGAAATGCTTAAAGGAAAAGAGCCGGCACCATGAAGGGACGAGGGACGGTGTTCACTATCCGGGAGATCTTGGAGGCGACCTCAGGCACGCTGCTGGCGGGAGCTGATCTGCATCGGGTAAAGGGTGTCTCGACCGATACGCGGCGTATCCGTCCCGGGGAGCTTTTTATAGCGGTCAAGGGAGACACGTTTGACGGTCACGATTTTCTGCCCAAGGCGGTGGAGAGCGGTGCGGCCGCCCTTTTGGTCAGCCGGAAGGATGTCAGGTTCCCCGCCGGGACTGCGGTCATCCTGGTCGAGGACACGGTCAGGGCCTACGGCTTGATCGCGCGCTGTCACCGCCGGCGGTTCAGGATACCGGTTATCGCCGTTACCGGCAGCGCCGGAAAGACCACGACCAAGGAGCTGATCGCGGCGGTGCTGGGGCGCCGATATAAGGTGCTTTTTAACAAGGGGACCGAGAACAACCATATCGGGGTCCCGGCCACGCTTTTGCAGCTCAGGCCCGGCCACGAGGCAGCGGTGATCGAGGCGGGGACCAACCACCCCGGCGAGATCGCCTGGCTTGGCTCTATCACGGAGCCGACTTGCGTCGTCTATACCAATATTGGCCCGTCGCACCTGGCCGGGCTGGGCAGCCCGGAGGGTGTTTTGAGGGAGAAGGCCGACCTGATCGGCCATCTGGCCCGCAAGGGCACGGTCATCCTGAATGCGGACGATAAGCTCTTGTCTGGATTTTTAGAACGCCTCCGGGATCTGAAGGTCATCACCTACGGAGTGGAGAAGAAAGCTGACCTCCGGGCCCTTAAGGTCGAGACTGGCTCCAGGAGCGTATCCTTCGCGGTGGCAGGAAAGAAGTTCCGTCTGGCCACGCCGTCATTGGCCAATGTCTACAACGCGCTGGCTGCTATTGCCTGCGGCCGGCTGCTCAAGGTCCCGGCACGAACGATACAGCTTGGCCTGGCTAAATTCAGGCCGCCCCGCGGACGTCAGGTGATATTTCGCCGCAGGGGCATGACCCTGATCGACGACACATACAACGCAAACCCTTTGTCCTACCGCAACGCCATTCTAACGCTTAGCCGAATGAAAGGCCGGGGTCGGGCGGTCCTGGTCTGCGCCGACATGCTGGAACTGGGAGAGACGACTGAGGCCCTGCACCGGGAGGTAGGGGCATTGGCGGCCCGAACTGGCGTGGATGCGGTCTGGGGTTGCGGCGCGCTGGCGCGATTTATCGTCGAGGGGGCAGCGGCCGCTCAGCCGGCAGGCGATATTCGGCATTTTGACTCTCCGGCCCAGGTGCTGGAGTTCCTGAAGACATATTTACGCACCGGCGACGTGGTGCTGGTCAAGGGCTCGCGCGGTATGCGCATGGAAAGCCTGGTGCAGGGATTGCAGGAGCATTGGAAAGGATAGGGCGATGTTCTTCTTTTTGTCACAGTTCCGGTTCGAATTCTTCCCGTTCAATATATTCCGCTACATAACCTTCCGGGCCGGCATGGCTGCGGTCACGACGTTCCTGATCTGCGTGGTGGTCGGCCCGTGGTTCATCCGCCTGCTCAAGCGCAAAAGTTTCGGCGAGAAGGCCGAGAGGCCGGATGTGCCGCAGTTGAAAGAATTCCACCAGACCAAGAGCGGCACCCCTACCATGGGCGGCATTCTGATCGTTGGAAGCATCCTGTTCTCGGTCCTGCTCTGGTCGGACCTGGGCAATCCGTACATATTGTTGACCATCCTGACCATGCTCTGGCTGGCGTTGGTCGGATTTGTGGACGACTACCTGAAGATCGCCGGCATCGACCCGAAAGGCATGCGGGCGAGGACCAAGCTGGTATGGCAGGTGGTCCTGGCGGTCATAGTGGGTTTCTATCTTTATACTCAATTGCATGTATCGACTGTGCTGGACGTCCCGTTCTTAAAGAAGGCCGCCATCGACCTGGGGGCGTATTATGTCCTGTTCGTCATGCTGATAGTGGTGGGGACGTCCAACGCCGTCAACCTTACCGACGGCATGGACGGGCTGGCGATCGGCTGTACTCTTCTGGTGGCCATGACCTTGAGCGTTCTGTGCTACATCACGGGGCATGCCAATTTCAGCCAGTACCTTTTGATCCCTTTCATCCCCGGTACGGGGGAGTTGACCGTTTTCTGCGCCGCGATCGTGGGGGCGAGTTTGGGTTTCCTGTGGTTCAATTGCCACCCCGCCACGGTCTTCATGGGGGATGTCGGGGCCCTGGCACTGGGAGGAACTCTGGGAGTTATAGCGGTATTCATAAAGAAGGAGTTGCTTCTGGGGATCCTGGGCGGGGTCTTTGTCTGGGAGGCGCTCTCGGTCATCCTGCAGGTGGCTTCGTTCCAATTGACTGGCAAGCGGATATTCCGGATCGCGCCCTATCATCATCATCTGCAGAAGTTGGGTTGGAAGGAATCGAAGATAATCATCCGTTTCTGGATAGTGGGGATCATCCTGGCGCTGTTGACTTTGACGACGCTAAAGATCCGTTAGCCGGGGATAACCGCCAGTTCAGATAGAAGGCAGATATGGACCTAAAACGAAAGACCGTGGCCATTGTCGGGGCGGCGCGGAGCGGGATCGCGGCGGCGAACCTGGTGCTCAAGTGCGGCGGGCGTCCCAAGATAACGGACACCCAGCCGCTGTTATCTCTGGAGGTGGCGCTGGCCGGTCTTGATAACCGCTGTCTGACGCCGGTGGAAAGCGGTGGGCACACGCGTGATTTCATCTTGTCGAGCGATCTGGTGGTCGCCAGCCCCGGTGTACGCCGGGACGCTGAGCCGCTCCAGTGGGCTCGGTCGGCCGGGATCCCGGTCTGGAGCGAGATCGAGCTGGCTTGGCGGTTCTGTGCCCGGCCGGTCATTGCCGTGACCGGCTCGAACGGCAAGACCACGACCGTGACCTTGATCTCCCGGGTGATCAATGCCGGCGGGAAGAAGGCCTCCCTGTGCGGTAACGTCGGAACGCCTTTTTCCCGGCAGGTCCTGTCGGAGGAGGCCGCGGACTATTTCGTGGTCGAGCTCAGTTCTTTCCAGTTGGAGCTGATCGAGAGCTTCCGCCCGCACATCGCCGTGCTGCTCAATTTCAGCCAGAACCACCTCGACCGACACGCGGACATGCAGGAATACTTCGAGGCCAAGAAACGCATTTTCCTCAACCAGACCCCTGCGGACTTCGCCGTCCTGAACGATCGGGACGATATGGTCCGCGGCCTGGCCGGGGGACTGCAGGCGCAGGTCCGTTTCTTCAACCGGGAAGGCGAAACGCAGAACCCGGACCACTTGGCGGCCCTGGAGGTTGCGCGCATCGTCGGTGTCCCGGACAAGGTGGCGCAGTCGGTCTTTGACTCCTTCCCCGGGGTCGAACACCGCACTGAACGCGTGCGGGTACTGGACGGGGTGGAGTACATAAATGATTCCAAGGCCACTACGGCCGAGTCCGGGTTGTGGGCGCTGACACGGGTCCCGGGGCCGATCATACTCATCTGCGGCGGCCACGACAAGGGCCGGATCGACTTTTCCGCGCTGGCCGGCCCGGCCCGGGAAAAGGTGAAGAAAATGATAGTCCTGACACGCGAGGAGACTGTGCGGGAGAAACTGCATCAGGCCTTTGGGACGCTGGTCCCGATGGAGGATCAGCCGGACATGGAGTCGGCCGTGCGCTCGGCCCGGGCGCAGGCCGCGGCCGGAGATAAGGTGCTCCTGAGCCCGATGTTCGCCAGTTTCGACATGTTCAAGAATTTCGAGGAGCGCGGCAAGGTATTCAAGGGGATCGTTAACCGGTTATAAGGAATATGCGCGACATACGGATATCCTTTTTCATGACCTTTGTCATTCTGGTATCGCTGGGCGTGGTGATGATCTACAGCTCCAGCGGTATCTACGCCCAGGAGGTCATGCACAACAGCACCCACTTCCTGCTGCGGCACTTGATGTTCGTCGTGATCGGCAGCGCCCTGATGCTGTGGGTCATGACGCTGGACTACCGCCTGTTGCAGAAATGGGCCAAGCCGCTTCTGGCCCTGTCGATAGTGCTTCTGGTCCTGGTGCTGGTCCCCGGCATCGGGAAGGTTTCTTCCGGCGCCCGCCGTTGGTTCAACCTGGGACCGATCAACTTCCAGCCGTCGGAGTTCGTCAAGCTGGTGGTGATCGTGTACCTGGCCGACTTCCTGACGCGCAAGCAGACCGTTCTGCGCTCTTTCGGCAAGGCGTTCCTGCCGGTGATGCTGGTCATGGCGTTCCTGTGCGGCCTTATCGTTAAACAGCCCGACCTGGGCAACACGGTCTTAATTTTCGTGATAACCATCTCGATGCTCTGGGTCGCCGGTGGGCGTAAGAGCCATATCGGCGCTATCTTCCTCCTGGCCATACCGGCGCTGGTATTCCTGGTCATCACCGCCCCGTACCGCCTGATACGCGTCATCACTTTTCTTAACCCCTGGAGCGACCCGCAGGGCGCCGGTTTTCAACTGACCCAGTCGCAGATAGCGCTGGGGTCGGGCGGGCTGTGGGGGGTCGGATTGGGTAAAAGCGCGCAGAAGCTGTTCTATCTCCCGGCGGCGCACACGGATTTCATATTTTCCATTATCGGCGAGGAACTGGGTTTCCTGGGGGCCGTGGCGGTCATCGGCCTTTTCGGATTTTTGATCTGGCAGGGGACACGGATCATGAAACAGACCAACGACCCCTTTGGATATTATCTGATATTCGGCGTGCTGGTGATGATAGGCATACAGGCCGTGGTGAACTTCGGGGTCAGCATGGGGGCCCTGCCGACCAAGGGCCTGCCGCTGCCGTTCATCAGTTACGGCGGATCGGCGCTGATCTTCAACATGGCGGCCATAGGGCTGATACTGAACATTTCGCGCACGCAGGACTTGGGGGGATGAGGCGACAGCATGCGTAAGCTATTGATAGCCACCGGCGGGACCGGTGGCCATATCTACCCGGCATTGGCTTTGGCGGAGGAGGCGAGATCTCGTGGGGCCGAGGTCTGTTTCATCGGATCCCTGGGACAGGCGGAGGAGAAAATAAAGGCCCGCGGGTTCTGCTCGGTGAGCCTGCGGGTGAAAGGGTTCGTGGCCAAGAGCCTCTGGCAGAAGGCCGCGGCCCTGGCCGGACTGCTCGGGGCCCTTTTCGTCAGCGCACGGGCGATATGGTCTTTCCGGCCCGATGCGGTGGTGGGGTTCGGCGGTTACAGTTCTTTCCCCGCGGTGTTGATGGCCAGGCTGTTGGGACGCACCGCCGTGGTCCACGAGCAGAACGTGGTCCCGGGACTGGCGAACAAGGTCTTGTCGCCGGTGGTGCAGCGGGTCTGCGTCGGGTTCCGTGACAGCCTGGGATATTTCTCCGAGGGCAAGGCTGTCTGGACCGGCACCCCCTTCCGGGTGAGCCAGGCCCCGATCAACCGGGACCAGGCCGCCCGCGCCTTCGGCCTGGATCCCGCCGGAAAGATTGTCCTGGTCTTTGGAGGCAGCCAGGGTTCGAAGCGCATCAATGATTGCTTCCTCGAGGTGCTGCAGCTATGCGCATGGGCGAAGGAATGGCAGATCATACATTCGACGGGAAAAACGGAGTTGGAATCGACGAGGCTTAAGTACTCAGCCCTGCGTAATCCCAGTCATGTGCGGGCTTTCATTGAGAATATAGACGTGGCTTATGCCGCCTGCGACCTGGTGGTGGCCCGTGCCGGGGCCGGCACGGTGACGGAACTGGGGCTGCTGGGGGTCCCGGCGGTGCTTATACCCTATCCCGGGGCCAATGACCACCAGCTGATGAATGCACGCGTTCTGGCTCGCGCGGGAAGCGCTGTAATAATTGAGGAAAATTCCTTGAGTTCGGATATTCTTGGAGCTAATATTCTCGCGATGAGCAAATTGAATGCTTCCCGTCGTGACTTCCAGGAGACTTTGAGCGAAGAGTTTATTCCGGACCCGGCCCGTCGTTTGGCCGATGAGGTTGAAAGGTTGTTGACGGTAAGCTGATCGCCCCGGATAGCGTCATGTCCCTACAGGACAGTGCGGTAGACGGGCCCGAAAAGTTTTTTCCAGAAAGAATTATTATGCCAAGGACAAGTAAAAGCATGAAGAAGGAAGCTTATAAACATTATCATTTTATCGGTGTCGGCGGGATGGGGATGGGTAACCTGGCACTATTGATGCTGGCCAAAGGCTATAAGGTCAGCGGCTCTGACCTCAAAGAAAGCGAACTGACCCACCGTCTGCGCGAGCAGGGTGCGCGCATAAACATCGGGCACGACATCAGCAACCTGGAGGGCGCCGATTGCGTAGTCTACTCTTCCGCGGTCAAGGCGAGCAACCCCGAGATGTTCCATGCGGTCAGCCAGTACCTTCCGGTGCTGAAAAGGGCCGAGCTGCTGGCGCAGTTGGTCAATAACGAGGTGGGGATAACCGTGGCGGGCGCGCACGGGAAGACCACGACCTCTTCACTGGCCTCACTGCTCCTGATCAACGCCGGCCTGAAGCCTACCACCTTTGTGGGAGGGATAGTCAACCAGGGGGGGTACAACGCCAACCTGGGCATCGGCCGCCACATCGTGGCCGAGGTCGACGAGAGCGACGGTTCGTTCCTGTTCTTCGCTCCGCATTTTTCCATCATCACCAATATCGATTACGAGCACGTCGATTATTATCATACCTTTGACAAGATAAAGGAGGCTTACGCCAAGTTCGTCGAGCGTACCGTGCCCAACGGGGTTCTGATAGTATGCGGCGACGATGCCAATCTGCGGCAGATCACCGTGACCAGCGGGCGCCGTTTCCTGACCTATGGTTTCGCGGAGGAGAATGACTGGACGGCCCGCAATATACATTGTGACTCCTTGGGCTCGTCCTTTGACTGCTTCCACGACGGTAAGTTCCTGGCGCGCTTTTCCCTGACCATACCCGGCAAGCACAACGTGCTCAATTCGCTGGCTGTCATAGCGCTCGGCTACGAGCTGAAGATAGATCTTTCGGTAGTGCAGGAGACCCTGCGCCTTTTTGACGGCGTAAAACGCCGCTTCCAGCGCAAGGGTGAGATCGGCGGGGTCCTGGTAGTCGATGACTACGGGCACCATCCCACCGAGATCGCGGCTACACTGCAGACGGCCCGTACCCTTGACCGGCGGCGTGTCATAACGGCTTTCCAGCCGCACCGTTACACCCGTACCAAGTTCCTGATGAACGAGTTCGCCCGCTGCTTCAATCTGACCGATCATCTGATACTTACGGACATCTACCCCGCTAGCGAGAAGCCTATCGACGGGATCAACGCGGAGAAGCTGTTGGACAAGATCCGCGAACATCGTCCTCGGAATCTGGAGTATATCGGCAAGGAGAAAGTGGTCGACCGGCTTCTGGCTTTGGCCCAGCCGGGGGACTTGGTGCTGACCCTCGGCGCCGGGGATGTGACGCATTTTTCGGACGATTTCGTCCGGCGTTTGAGCGAGCGGGAGGCGGCCAGGACCGCGGGGGATGGACAGGCCGGCCGTTTCGGCACGGTCGGGGTCATCATGGGCGGATGCTCGTCGGAACGCGAGGTGTCTTTGCGTTCCGGCAGCGCGGTGGTGAAGGCCCTGATAGAGTCCCAGTGCGAGGTAAAGGCGCTGGACCTGAACACCGACAAGCCTGATGAGATCAGGGAGTGGTTACGGCGGGAGAAGATCGACGTGGCTTTTCTGGCTTTGCACGGGCGGCTGGGAGAGGACGGGGTCATCCAGTCTATACTTGACCAGCTCGATATACCTTATAACGGCTGCGGGCCGACGGCCAGCTTTGCGGCCTTCAACAAGTGCGTGGCCCAGCGCCTGTTCGAGGCCAAAGGCGTCCCCACTCCCAAAACTTATTTGGTCGACGGTCCGGAACAACTGGACCTGCCGGCTGTCGAGAGGTTCTTGGGCGGATACCCGTTAGTGGTCAAGCCGGCCTGCGAGGGCTCCAGCATCGGCATCAGTATCGTTGACAGCCGCGAGACTCTGGCAGGGGCGGCTGAAAAGGCCTTTCGTTGCGGACGGGAGATACTTGTGCAGGAGTTCATCCGGGGGCGGGAGTTGACGGTCGGCATCCTGGACCAGTCACCGCTGCCGATAGTCGAGGTCCGTACTCAGAACGGTTTTTTTGATTTTACGGCGAAATACCAGGATCAGCGGACGGAATATCTGGTTCCGGCCGCGCTGCCGGAAGATATCGCCTCCAGCGTGCAAGCTCAGGCTCTGCACGCTTATCGGGCTCTGGGCTGCGAGGGTTTCGGTCGTGTCGACGTTATGTTGGACGAGACCGACCGGGCCTTCGTGCTTGAGGTCAATACTATTCCAGGTTTCACGGCCACCAGCCTTTTACCCAAGGCGGCCAGGGCTGCCGGCATCGGTTTCCAGCAGCTGTGTCTAAAGCTTATCGAAATGGCGTATGGCAAAAAGAAGATCGAATCAACCGCGTCTGTCGGCTGACCTCGCTTACAAAATAGGGATCGCCCTCTTTCTCCTGATCTCACTGCCTTGTCTGGTATGGGGAGGCGTGTCCTACGTGAGCCGTTCGGACCTTTTCACGGTCAAAGAGATCCTGCTCTCCGACAGCATGGGCCCCGCCGAGATCCCGGAGCTGAGCCGCCTTAAGGGCCACAATATTTTTGCGGTCCGGCTCGACCGGCTGGAGACCAAACTGAACAGCAAGTACCCGGCACTTTCCGACCTGAGGGTCGTACGGCGTTTTCCGGACCAGATCGTGGTGAACGCGGTCAGGCGTGAACCGTTCGCCCGGGCTGTGCTGAACGGCCGCCAGCTTCTGATCGACCGCGAGGGTTATTTTCTGGGCACAGCCTACGCCGAGCAGGCCGCCCTGCCCTTGGTGAAAGGCATGCGTTCCGCCCGTACATCATCCGGCAGCAGGATAAACGACGACAGGTACGCAGTGGCCTCTAGTATCATCACGGCCTTTAGGAGCAACCGCTCGCTGGAGTCGTTGCCCCTGCGTTCCATCGACATCGCTGACACGCTGCATATCGTTTGTGAAGCCGGGGAAGGGGAAGAAGAGGAGATCGAGGTCATCGTGGACGCCAAGAGCTTCACCCCAAGGCTGGCGGAGCTGGGCGTGCTTGTGTCCCGGCAGGAGGTGGACCTGTCCGGGGTCAAATACGTAGATCTGCGTTTCGGCGCCCCCATAATAGCCCAGAAGAAACATAACGGCCCATGAAGATCAGGCATTTCGTCGGACAATTTTTCAAGGACATATTTTTCTGCGGGCTGGACATAGGTTCCCGCAAGGTCAAGTCCTGCCTGGGCCAGGTGAAGGATTCCGATAACCTGGAGCTCCTGTCGGTTTTTGAGATGGACACCCGGGGTTTCCGCGACGGCGTGGTGAACGACGTGAGCGAATTCTCCGCCTGTCTGGGTACGGCCCTGGAGTCGGTGGCCAAGAAAGCCCAGGTCAAGTTCAGGGACGTTTACCTGGGGGTGGGCGGCGAACTGGTAGAGACGCGCGTCAGCCGGGCCGTCATCCCGCTGGCTGAGCGCGGCAACAAGGTCATCACGCCTTACGACGTGAAAGAGGCCCGCCGGCAGGCCCGCCTGCTGGGCGTCCGGCTGGACGAGGAGGTCCTTTGCGACTTCGTGCAGCAGTTCAAGGTCGACGACGTCAACATAGCGCTTAACCCCGTGGGGCTCTGCGGCCGCAAGATCGAGGTCGAGGTGATGCTGGCCGTGTCCGGCAATACCCGTCTTCGCAATATCGCCAAGGCCGTCAAGCAGGCCGGCTTCGAGGTGGCCAACACTTTTTTTAACGGCCACGCCCTGGCCGACACCGTGCTGGACCTTAAGCATAAGATCGACGGGATAGTCCTGGTCGACGTGGGGGCGGGGGGAACGCGGGCCATGGTGTTCAAGGAAGGCTTGCTTAAGCATTACGCCCGGGTCGCCGTGGGTTGCGACGACATGACCGAAAGCATAGCGGAGGCCTTGGGCATAGGCATTGATCTGGCCGAGGACATCAAGCGGTCTTATGTGCGTGTTCGCGACGACAGGGCCGCGGCCCAGAATGACGAGATTCTGGTCAAGAAAGACCAGTCTTTCATCCCGGTGCAGCGGACGGTCCTTACCGATGCGATCGAGCCGCAGGTCAAGCAGTTGATCGAGATGGTCCACGGAGCGGTTGAGGCCTCCGGTTACAAGAATCAGCTCAAGTCCGGTGTGGTGATGGTGGGCGGAGGGGCTCTGGTGCCCGGATTCCTGGAGCGGGCGGAGAGTTCGCTGGGCATGCCGGTGGCGCTGGGCCGGAGCATCGCCGGGCTTAACAACGCTGCGGCCTATTGCGGGTGTACCAGCGTGGCCGAACTGGGCTACAAGGGAAGCACCCGTTACCAGTTCGACACCCGTACGGCCAAGGACTGGCTGGACGCATGGAAAATGAGGGCGGAAGAGATCTGCAACGAATATTTCTGAGCTTTGGCAGTCGGGAAAATGGTTTTAGGCAGGGATCAGAAAGGCTCGTCGCTTTTGCGGTCAGTGCGCCGTCGGGATAGGTTAAAGTCGACGTTCTTAAGCACCGCGCGGATCCGGAAGATGCTGGTGAGCATGAACAGCATCCAGAAGGAGTTCAGCAGCAGGAGGAACACGATCAACAGCGTGGAGGCGTTCTGGGTCAGAAGCAGCCGGTCGATCACGTCCATCCGGTCGATCTCTTGGCCTAAGCTGATCATGTTGATGGTGACGATGAAGAACACCACGAAGGCGATGACCAGGATTATCTGGAAGAAGAGCAGATAGAAATGGCGAAAGAACCACTGGTTGGTCTTAAGGTCCCATTGCCGGAGTTTGTTGACGAAGTTTTGGGAAGCCATGTCTGAATTCCTTCTATTAATAGAGTCATTGTACGCATTGTGGCTTCAGTTGCAATAAATAATTATTTTATGCGGTCCAGGTTATGGCAAAAAGGATATTGCTGGTGGATGATGACCGGCTGAACATCACCTTGCTCAAGTTCGCGTTCAAGGAGGCCGGGTTCGAGGTGGTATCGGCGGAGAACGGGCAGGACGGCCTTTCCGCGGTTAAACAGGGACGCCCGGACATCATTGTATTGGACATCCAGATGCCGGGGATGTCCGGGTTCGAGTTCATGAAGGAGCTTAAGTCCCTGCCTGATTGCGCCGGCATCCCGGTCCTCATGCTGACCGCTAACGAGAATATGCAGGAGGTCTTTCTTTCCGAAGGCGTGAAGGGATATTTCGTCAAGCCGGTGGACCCGCCCGAACTGCTGGCTAAGGTAAGAGATCTCCTGGGGTGACCCGTGGAACTTTCCGACTTCGATTATGATCTGCCTCCTGTGCTCATCGCCCAGCATCCTTGCGCCCGGCGAGACGCGGCGCGTCTTTTGGTGGTGGACCGCGCTACGGGTGTTTTTCGCCATGACGCCTTCCGTAATCTGGGGCGTTATCTTCCTCCGCGCAGCCTTTTGGTGGTCAACAACAGCCGGGTGGTCCCGGCACGGTTGCTGGGGCGCAAGCTCCGCACCGGCGGGCAGGTGGAGGTCTTTCTCCTGAAACAGATCGATGCGCACTGTTTCGAGGCCATGCTCCGGCCCTTGGCGAAGATAAGGGAAGGCGAGCCGCTTGAGTTTCCGGGCGGCTTGCTCTGCGAGCTGGTGGACCGGGACCGCCGGCTCGTGCGTTTCAAGCAGGGGGGCGTCTTGAAGAGGCTGGAGCACGTCGGACATATCCCTCTGCCGCCTTACATCAAGCGTCCAGACGAAAACTCGGACCGCAAAGATTACCAGACCGTCTATGCCAGACGCCCGGGGTCGGTGGCCTCTCCCACGGCCGGTCTGCATTTCACCAAGGCGCTCATTTCCTCGCTCAAGAGGGCCGGCCATTCTTTCGCCGAGGTCACCCTGCACGTCAACTACGGCACTTTCAAGCCCGTGGAGTGTTCTGACATCACCCGGCACCCCATGCATTCCGAGGAGTACGCCGTTCCGGCATCGGCCCGGCGACGTATAGGTGCCGCCCGCGCTGCGCGAAAGAAGGTCGTGGCGGTGGGGACCACCAGCTGCCGGACCATCGAGGCGTGGGCCCGCACCGGCGAGCCCGAGGGGGCGACGGACCTTTTCCTTTATCCGGGCGCGGAGTTCAAGCTGACCGATTGTCTGGTGACCAATTTCCATCTGCCCAGGAGTACTCTTCTCATGCTCGTCTGCGCTTTCGCCGGCACGGAGCTTGTCCGCCGGGCATATGCCGAGGCCGTGCGCTTGCGTTACCGTTTCTACAGCTATGGGGATGCCATGGCCGTGGTGTGAGAGAGACCTCCACCCTCCCCGGCAGGGTGGAGGTTGAATAAAGCCTTGATGACAAAAATAAGGATTTCGGCTATTATCATATAATCTATCTGTAAAGAAGAACGACGGGTCAGCCCAGCGACTTGGGAAGGGCCATGGATTTATATCAACAGGCATGGTTCATTCTGGCCCGGCATTGAGGATTGATAATGCAATACAGCCCGTCCATGCTCCGTCTAGCCCTCTGTTCCAGCGCGATCCTCGCAGTGCTGACAGCCTCCCCTGTGATCGTGCTCGCCCAAGAAGCGGCCGATGTGCCATACAAAGAGTACTTTAAGAGCGGCAAGCTCAAGTTCGAGGCCGTTCAGAGGAACGGCAAGCTGGAAGGGCCGGCCAAGGCGTATTACGGTAGCGGTAAGATCCGCAAGGAGTTCACCTTCAAACAGGGCATTCCCGAGGGGCCGTACAGGATGTACTACGAGACCGGGGAACTGCAGGAAGAAGGCATTTATCCGGGGGCGTACAAGGCGTATTACAAAAGCGGCAACCGGAAGGCGGAGGGTACGGCCCCCGAGGGGGTATGCCGTTCGTATTACGAGACCGGGGAACTGCAGAAGGAAGAGACCCTGAAGGACAACCAGTTCCAGGGACCGGCCAGGAAATATTACCCTAACGGGGTCGTCAAGGAAGAGTATACCTATGTCAATAACAAGGTCGAAGGGATATACAAGACGTACGGAGAGAACGGCCAGTTGAAACATAAAGGCAGTTATAAAGAGGGCAGGGCCGACGGAGAATATAAGGACTATTATGATACGGGAGAGCTCAAGACCGAGGGTAATATCAAGAATCTGAAGGAGGACGGGGTCAAGAAGACCTACTACAAGACCGGATCGGTAATGTATTTAGATACTTTCATTGAAGGAGAAAGGCTGCACCGCAAGGCTTTCGACGAGCAGGGCCGGCCCCGGTCGCGTTGAGGTTGGCCCGCCTTGGCCTGACGGAACTGAGGTCGGGTCGGGCTGGATAGCAGGGGAAGCATTCGTCCCGGTACTGTCCCGGGATGTAAAAATAACCGCAGTAAAAAAGGAGACTGCTATGAAAAGGAAGGTAGTAAGCTGGGTGATCATGATGTTGTTGCTGGGGGCCTGGTCAGGGGCGGGGTCTTTCGCCCAGGACATGCCAGGGATGCCGGGCGACGAGCCGCCGCCTATGGAGCACAAGGGCATGATGATGGGCCACGGCAAGCACGGCAAAGGCAAAATGGGGATGCCTCCGCAGATGATGGGCATGATGAAAGGCATGATGGCCAAGTCCATGGTCGCTACCAGCGACGGCGGGGTCGCGGTCATGGCCGGGAACAAGCTCATGAAGTTCGACAAGGACCTCAACCTGGTCAGGGAGGTCGAGATCAAGGTCGACATGGCCGCCATGCAAAAAGAGATGATGGAAATGATGAAGAACTGCCCGATGAACAAGGAGCTCATGAAGGGGCCAGCAGAGGA
>CAYTIW010000001.1:96920-131378 GCA_964438075.1 uncultured Planctomycetales bacterium | reverse complement strand
TGAACCGCCACCGCCGCCGGATGCCAACCCTCCTGTTGCTGAGCCTAAACCGGAGCCCCAACCAGAGACGCAAGCAGAGCAGAAATAACCGGATGGCACTTGGATAAAATACCTCTGACCTCCACCCTCTCCGGTAGGGTGGAGGTCAGCATTTAGATACAGATGAGGTCAGTGTGCCGTTCTACTCGTTATTGAAAAAATCTCCCGACACTGGGGCCCGTCGCGGCGTTGTGCATACCGCCCACGGCGATATCCAGTCGCCCTTCTTCATGCCTGTCGGCACCCGCGCTACCGTGAAGACGCTTTCGCAGGAGGACCTGAAGGCCATCGGTGCCGAGGTTGAACTGTCCAATACCTATCACCTGTATTTACGGCCGGGGCTGGAGATCATCAGCGGGGCGGGCGGGCTGCACAAGTTCATGAGCTGGGAACGGCCCATACTCACCGACTCGGGCGGTTACCAGGTCTTCAGCCTGACCGACTGGCGCAAGCTGTCCGACGACGGGGTCGAGTTCCAGTCTCATATCGACGGGTCCCGGCATATGCTGACCCCCGAGGGGATAATGGACATACAGCGTTCACTCGGGTCCGACATGGTCATGCCGCTGGACGAATGCTCGCCCTACCCCTGCGACTATGAGCCTGCCGCCGAGGCGGTCCGGCGCACTACGGACTGGGCCCGCCGCACCCGGGCGCATTTCATCAAGACCGGCATGGCCGAACGCGGTCAGCGGCTTTTTTCGATCGTGCAGGGGGCGACCTACCGGGATCTGCGCGAGCAGTCGGCCCGGGAGCTGCTGGAGCTTGATACTGACGGTTACGCCATAGGCGGCGTTTCGGTGGGCGAGCCGGTGAGGGAGATGTTCGAGGTCCTGGGCTGGGTTGTTGACCTGCTTCCGACTGAGAAACCGCGCTATTTCATGGGGATAGGCATGCCGGACCAGATCGTCCGGGCGGTCGGCATGGGCGTCGACATGTTCGACACCGTGATCCCCACCCGCTACGGCCGCTACGGCACCTGCTTCACCGATGCCGGGCAGGTGGTGATCCGCAACGGCCAGTTCAAGTCAGATTTCGGCCCCCTGGACCCGGAGTGCGATTGTCCGACATGCCGAAACTATTCCCGGGCATATATCCGGCATCTTTTTAACGCCGGGGAAGTTCTGGGGCTAAGGCTTGCCGCCTACCACAACGTCTATTATTACATCAAGCTCATGCGTCGCATACGGGAGGCCATCGAGCAGGACCGCTATTCAACCTTCGCAGAGGAGTTTTGCTCTCGCTTCGGTTCCGCCCCTAAGGCTGATCAGGGAACTAGCTGAGATTCAGAGATCGATCAACCCCATCCCTCAAAGGGCGCTTTGTTTATCATTTTATTACATAAACTATCCTATTAATGAATATTATTAATATTAGGACAAATTACCTTGTATTTTTTATTTATTTATTGTATACATGCAATTGAGGGGCACGGGATCCGTTTAAATATATCAATATTATGAAGATTTTTAGAATATATCTTAGACCTATTTTATCACTATTCTTGGCGACGGTTTTTTCCCTGAACAGCGTGACCGCCGGGTTTGCGTCGACCGTTTCCTTGCCCGAGCCCGGGACCTTGTTCGGCCTCACCGCGCCTTTCCAAGCCCCGATACTGCGCGGGATCAAGGTCTATACTTCCGACCCTTTCCGTTTTGATTTCATCATCGACCCGGGCAATGACAGCCGGTTACCTCAGGAACTCGAGGGCGAGACCGCCAAACTGGTCAAATATTTCCTCTCCGCCCTTACCATCCCTGAACAGGACCTGTGGGTCAACCTTTCGCCTTACGAGAAGGACCGTATCGTTACCGATGAGTTCGGCCAGACCGAGATGGGGCGCGACCTGCTGGCCCAGGATTACCTGTTGAAACAGATGACCGCTTCGATCCTGTATCCCGAGGGGGATGTGGGCAAGGCCTTCTGGGCCAAGGTCTATGCCAAAGCCCATGAGCTTTACGGCGAGGTCGATATACCGGTTGACACCCTGAACAAGGTCTGGGTCTCACCGGCGAATGCGGTAATATATGAGAACGGCGACCGGGCTTTTATCAAGGAGAGCCATCTCAAGGTCATGCTGGAGAGCGATTACCTGGCCATGAAGGCCCGGGGCATGTCGTCCGAGGCCGCTCCGGCCCGCGAGGATGACAAGCGGGATCTGGTAAAGACGGTGATGCGGGAGGTTCTCATACCTCTTCTTGAGACCGAAGTCAATGAAGGCAAGAACTTTGCCACCCTGAGGCAGATATACCAGGCCTTCATATTATCGGTATGGTTCAAGCGCAAGATAATGGAGAGCCTGATAGGAAAGGCGTATGTTGACCAGAAGAAGGTCGCCGGGGTCGATATACCCGACAAGAACGAAAAGATCAGAATATGGGAGCTTTATGTCCGCTCCTTCAAGGAAGGTGCTTATAACCTGATAAGAGAAGAGTACGATCCTTATACCCAGGAGATCATACCGCGTAAGTATTTCTCCGGTGGTGTCAAGTTCGCTTTCCCTGATGCCGCTGCGGTGTCTATCATGCCCACCCGTCAGCTTCCGGTTCAGTCCGACAATCTTTTGCTCTCGCAGATACGCCTGAAAGGGATCCAGGCGATAAAAGGTGGCACTGATGCAGCCATGGATAACGGCTCTAAGGCTGAGGACTGGGAAGTGGTGATACCGACCATACGGGTCGCCGCCAGCAAGATAGCGGAGGCCGAAGAGTATCAACAGGCCAGCCGGCATGCCGCATACCTGTTCGTGAACGGGTTCTTGAAGAAAGAGTCCAACGCCGAGATCAATTACGCCTTGAGCCGGGTCACCAAGCGGATCGTCAATATCGATAATATCGTCCGGGAGGTCGAGATCAGTTATTACGATAGAGGGACCTACAAGGATGTCTTCCGGGTGGTATTGCAGGAGGCTGCCACCGGGGAGGAATTTGTCATCATGCTGGCCCTCAAGAAGGCCCGCAAAACAGAAGGCATCCCGGTCGATGAGACCACGAAACTGGAACTGATATCTGAGATCAGCTCTGATGTGCCCAGCTTCGGCGGCCGGTATGAACATCAGGGGGAAGAGTTTTTCCTGGAAGAATTCATCGAAGGGCCTTCCGCGCGCGACCTCATGGTCCAGGGCCAGTTCAGCGAAACAGTGGCCCGCAAGGTCATCGTTAGCATATTGGGAGTGGCCAAGGCATTGAAGTTCTTGGGGGAACAGGAGAGCCTTCCGAAGGATATCCATTCCAAGAACGTTCTTATGAGGAAGAACAGTCCGGTCCTCGTCGACCTCGGTACCAAATACCAGTCCCTTGACCAGGGCCTTTTGCGCCTGATCGCGTTCTACGGAAGGGCGGACCAGAAGGGACGTTCATTCGATTTCGTTTACGGGGCCTTCCTGGACGTCTTCGGCACGGAACAGGGTCTGGCCTATCTGAAGGCCAATTTGGACCACCTGCAGGGCGGGATCCAGTTCGCCCAGGTGCGGGGCAAGAAGGTGGGCGTGCCCACGGCGAAGAAGACCGCGCTGAGGGAACAAAGGCGGGAGCCCCAGATGAAGGCGGGTGTGATCTTCGAGGTGATGATATCGTTGGACAAGTTCATAGAAGAGACCGAGAAAAGGCTGGCCGAGAAGGCCTCGCTGCGTGGCAGCGGGACGGAAACGGACTCAGCCATGCTGAGGCCGGACCAGCAGAGGAGGGCCGGCGATGCCGTGGGTGGTATCGACCTCGACCAGCAGCAGTTGAAGATGGACATCATGGGCACCGGCGGCAGGGTGGTGTTCGATGTCTCTCCCGAACTGCTGGCCCAGCTCAAGGATTCCCCGGGTTTCATGCCGATGGTGATACAGATAAACCGTTTGAAGGATCTCTCGACATTCTGGGGGGCTAAATTAAACTAGTTTTTTCTTCTGCTCCGTATCTAAAATCACAAACGGGTCAATAAAAATTTATGCGTCGATCGATCGTGCATCTGATCCTGGTAGCGTTCCTGGCTAATTGTTTGCTGCCGCCGTCCTATGCCCAGTCGCCCGCCGTGCAACCGGGCGAGATGGCGTCGCTCAGTTCCGCGTTCCATCCTCCTATTCTGTCGGGCCTGAAGGTCTATCCCAACGAGCCCTTCCGTTTCGATTTCATCCTGGACCGCGGGGACCTTGTCAGCGGCGATAGCCGTTTTTTGCAGGACGAATCCAACCGTTTGATCAAATACTTTTTGGCCTCTCTGACCGTCCCCGAGGAGGACCTGTGGGTCAACCTTTCGCCGTACGAGCAGGACCGCATCGTGCCCGAGGCCTTCGGGCAGACCGAGATGGGGCGGGACCTGTTGTCCCAGGATTATTTCCTCAAGCAGATCACATCCAGCCTGATGTTCCCCGATGGTGAGCTGGGCAAGAAGTTCTGGGCCAAGGTCTATAAGGAGGCCCAGGAGCGCTTCGGTACGACCGATGTGCCGATGGACACTTTCAACAAGGTGTGGATCACCCCGGACAAGGCTGTGGTCTATGAAAAGGGCTCCGTGGTCTACGTGGTGGAGAGCCGTTTCAAGGTCCTCCTGGAGAGCGACTATCTGGCGATAAAGCACCAGGCCGCCGTCAATGCCCGCCCGGGCTGTGCCGGCGATCCGGGTTCACCGGAGTGTGCGGCCCAGGAACTGTCCAAACAGGTCATACGCGAGATCATCATCCCGGCCCTGGAGAAAGAGGTGAACGAGGGCAGCAACTTCACCCGCCTCCGCCAGGTGTACCATTCGCTCATCCTGGCCTCGTGGTACAAGAAAAAGATCAAGGCCAGCCTGCTTTCCCAGGTCTACGTCGACCAGAACAAGGTCCAGGGTGTCAATGTCGATGATCCCCGGATTGCCAAGAAGATATGGGACGATTACGTGGTCGCTTTCAAGAAGGGTGTTTTCAACCTCATCCGGGAAGAGCGCGATGCCATGACCGACGAGCTCATACCGCGGAAATATTTCTCCGGCGGTATAACTCTTCGCGGTGACTTTGACCAGGCGCAGGCCGTGAACGTCACGGACCTGCCCCGCAACGCTCTGGTCGTGCAGGCCCAGCTTGACCGGGCCCAGGGCCCGGCTAGTGACCGTTACCGGTTGTCCGAGCTGGTGGATTTCCTGGGGCGCGAGGATCTGCTGGGAGCGGGTATCGTCCGCCAGGCCCTGCGCGTCGGGACCAGGGACACCTTGAGGGCTTTCCGGGCGATACGGAGCATGGAGGTCTTCGAGCGCGGTTTCAAGGCTATCGCCGCGGCGTCCCCCAACGGGGCGGTGGTACTTCGTGAGGCTATATTGGCGGTCACGGAAAGTACTATCAACAGCATAATCGCCGTGGGCACACAGCCGGACATGATCGGGCGGTTGTCGGCGGTAAATGTCCTAGGGCCCCGGGCGGTGCAGGACGCGCTGGAGAATGACGCGGTCGAGTTGATGAATCTGCTGACTTATCTGGGTGCGGACGGCCGCCGGATGCCGGCTTTCGAACGGAATATCAATGCGCTTATGGAAGCGGGAGTACCGTCGGAATTGGTACGGAGGTCGTTTATCCTCATGCCCAGCCTTTTCGGTGGCGCGCTTTCGGAGCTGGACGAGCGTGGCATGCGCGTTTTCCGGGAGAATTACATCCCGGGGACCGGCGTCAATGTTTCGGGTTACCTCCAGGGCCAGAAGGTCGACCTAGTGCTGAACAACCGCAACGTCTCGTCCTTGAACGCCGCTGAAGGACTGATCGAGATGCTGCAGCTGTCGGAGAACGTGGTGGTGGGGATAACCGACCAGGTCGAGGAGCAGTTCGAAAGGGTCAAGGCCCGGTTCGCGGGTTTGCGGGTGACGGACGACCTGACCGACAAGATCGGCGACGTGGTGTCGCTTTTCCGCCTTAGCTTTAAGGTGGGCAACGATGAACTGGTCCTGCCGGGAGTGCCCTTCAAGATCCATTTGCCCCAAAAAGATACCCGGGCCGCTCCGGACAAGGAGGCGGCCAAGCGCCAGCTGGGGCTGGACACCGGCCGGCGGGCCATAATGATCTCCAGTGTGCACGACCTCAATGAACTGGACGGCTTCTGGCAGGGCTATGCCACGATGGCGAACAAGCCGCTGGTCTTCCTGGCGATGCGTAACCCGGACGACGGCAAGGTCGCCCGCTGGCTTCAGCACCGCGGCTACCGTTTCAGTCTGGCCGCGCGCAACGACATCCGGGAGGACATGTCCGCATATAACCAGGTTGACGTGGTGGTGGTGAACACCCGCGGTGAACTGCGTCAGATCGGCAAGGCGATGGACGCCTGGATCGTGACCCACGACCGGGACCTTTCAGACCCGGTCGGCTCCTATGTGCAGAGCCTATACTTGAAAGGTTACTGGCCTAACAACCGGATGCTGTTGCGTTTGTTCACCGACGCCGGCGTATCAGTACCGATAGTGGAGAACCCGGCCCTGCTGGGGGGCCAGCTCGAGCAGGCTTATGGGAACCAGATGGTGGAGAAGGTGAACCATTCGGTCGACCTTTTCGAAAGCCGGATACTCCCAGCGGCCCGGCTCAGCGGGGCCCTGGCCATCGTGGCGATGACCGAACATGAAAAAGCCAAATGGGCGGAGAACGTCAGGCAGCTTTTCGTAGCGGTCCGGGACAAGGATGTCAAAGCGATGAAGGAGGTTTTCGCCCGCGACGAGACCGCCTTGAACCTGCTCAACAACCTGCATATCATCGAATTCCGCTATTCAGGCATACCTTATGCCTTGAGCGAGAAGGGCGAGAGGTACCGCGCTGAGATAATGCGGGCGATCGAGAGTTACGGTGAACACCGCGACCACATCCGGCTGCTCGGAGATTTACGGGCTATCCTGGCCGCGCAGCTCCCGAACGCTCCGGAGGGGGCACAGAGCAAGGACGCGGCCCAGAACGTGGACCAGATCCTGCAAGGAATAAAGATATTGAGCGAGGCCCAGTTCGAGAAGAATTCACCGGCCGACATGCTGAAGTGGGTCCAGCAGGTAGCTGATTCAACCGACCGGGTATTGTCGGAGGCAGAGGTAGACCTTATCGCCAAGTCGCTGGGACTATCGGCCCCGGAAGTGGACCGGATGAAACGGGAGAACCGTGCCAGGGCTTTGGCCGGGGCCGGATTCTTCGATAGCCTGCAGCGGGACCAGAAGACCAATGTCTATCTTTTGCGTGACGGTGTGATGCTGTATCTCGCCGAGAGAATAATGGGCGAGAAGGAACCGCGCGCCGTCTATCTTTCCAAAGGCAGCCTGGAGGTGCTGTCGCAGGATAAAGCCACGGCCCTGCTCTATATTCCCGCCATGATCGCGGAGGCCAAGGCGCGGGCCGGGTTCCCCGAGATGCAAATGCTTCCGGCAGGTGAAGAGAACCTGGTCCGGTTCAAGAACGAATTTTACAGGCTTTATCAGGAGATCATTTCAGATCAGGAAGTAAAGACCGTCGGGATCCAGGCGGCCGGCATCCTTAAGGATAGCCAGGCCAGGATCAGGTCGGTGGCGGAAGCGTTAAGGGTTTATCTTGAGAAGGAGGGCGTGCTGTCCCGGGAAGCGGGACAGCAAGGCGTGCGTTTCATCGACACCACCATGACCGGGACCCTGCCGCTCTTCGCCGAAGCAGTGGTCAGGTCCGCGCTGGAGTCCTACGGCTACAAGGACACCAACCAGAGGGTGGACTCCCGCATGTTCTACAGCAGCCTCTCCGAGGATCTGGGTTTCCTGAAACAGGAGAAGAAGAGGTACGCCCGGGCGCTGGAGCTGATGACCTACCCGTTCCAGTTCACCAGGAGGATGACGTCGGAAGGTCCGGAGATCGTCCTGTCCCGTGACCGGAAGGAAAGAACGGAGTTCATCCTGCAGGTTATCCTGTTCAAGTCGGAACTGTTAAAATTGATGGCTTTACAGGAAACAGCGGGTGCAGAAACCGCCGCGGTCACTTTCCGGGATACAGGCAAGGACCGAAACCGTTCCCTGTTGCAGCTCATGGGCTCGGAAGATTTTTATAAAAGGACCCAGCTCGATCTCAAACAGGGCGAGATCCTGGTAGGCGATGTCGGCGGAGGGCCGGTCACGCCGCTGGATACCAAAGAGGCCCTGGGCCGCTTAAACCCCGGTATAAGGATGGTGGTGACCGAGGTCCCCGAGAATGCGGTGAAGGATGAGGTCATCTTCAGCCGCGGCAGGACATTCGATGCACTTAAGGGTCTGATCATCGCGCAGAACCGTATTTACGAGAAGGGGGAGATAACCGAGGTCAGGTACCTCAGGACAGGTTCCGGGGGGCAGGAGTTCTACGTCAAGTTCCATCCCGAGGAGGACGCAGGCAATCCCCGTTATGTGACCGTGGCGGCATCCCCCGGAGTCAGGTTCATGGTCCAGGGCATCGATTTCGTCGGGAGCAACATGATGAACAATGTGCCTTTGTTCCTGGACATGATCAATACGGTGGGGACCGACAGGGTGGAGCAAATGATCGCCGGCCTGGGGGACCAGGTTTCCCGGCGGATCGAGAGTGAAGGGGAAGAGGTGTTGGTCAACCGGGAACCGGTAAGGCAGGAACTGGAGCGGGCGGGCATAGAGTACCTGGAGACCCGGGACATCGCCGCCTCGGGCATGGAGCAGCGGTTCGATCTCTTGACGGTAAGCAATGTGGTCTCGCATCTGAACGAGCAGGGCCGCCGGGAGTTGTTCGAGATGATGGGCAAGGCCTTACGGGAGAACGGTGTCCTGGTGGTCAATAACGAGGACCTGCGGGTCAGGGGCAGGAAAAAAGATACCGATGTGTCCCGTCCGTCCAAGATGGATGTCTACAAGAGGGTGAACGGCGTGCTGGTCTACCTTGGCAGTGCGGTGGCTTATGGCGCCTCACCGGTCATATCCCGGGAAGCCTTTGATAAGTATTACGAGTTCGTGAGGGGAGCTAACCTTTTCATGCCTTTTGAAGCTGAACTGAAATATCTGTTCGATACCGGGACCGGTGACCGGGCGATGCTGCAGAACGGCGTAACTGAGGGGAACAAAGGTGGTATCGACCTCACGCCCGGCATGCTCGAACTGCAGACCCGTGGTGACGGCACTGATATCCGGTATAATATCAACCCTGCACTGATCGAACAGTACCGGTCCACTTCCGGTTTTGTGCCGGTAATAATTAACATCATGCCCATGAAGGACCTTCCTCGTTTCTTGGGTGTTGAATCCCGTCCGGCCTCTTCTTTAGCGGCTTAATAAATCGTATTAAAATATCTTTTTTCTATTATGTTATGTCCATGGCCCAGGAGGTATTATGTTCACTGCCTTCTGTTTCAGGTGCCATCCGGCTCTAGACAGGGGGACAGGTGCAGGGTAAGAAAGATCGTTTGCCAAGGAATATAAATAGAAGAGTACCAAACACTTGACAGTTTAGTTAGCCATGCTAATATCTCTGCATCCAGGAGGGGGGATAGCATGGCTGATCTTGTCAGGATCGCCGAAGAGATTTCTATTATCATGCCGCGTATCACGCGGCAGATCCTTTCTGACCTTTTTCAAGCGGTTGACATCCCCCAAGCACAGCTTAAGCTCATAATGACCCTTTACCAATCCGGTCCCTGCAGTCCCTGCGACATAGGCCGGCAGCTCAGGGTATCGGCCCCTACCGCTACCGGTATAGTCGCAAGGCTTGAAAAGGCCGGTTATGTCCGCCGTTCAGCCAATAAAGATGACCGCCGTATGGTGATGGTCGAACTTACCGAGGCTGGGAAAAAGGTCGCCCATCAGGTCAAGCAAAAGGCGGTAGAGCGCTGGGCCGCTGTTCTGGCCAAGCTCCCGGTCGAGGACGCCGAGAAATACCTGGCCATATTAAAAGTGATCCAGGAGTCCCTATGAAGAAATCCCTTAAATTTGTACCGGCCTTGGCGGCATTATTCTTCTTGGGGCCTTCTTTTGCTTTCAGCGGGGAGATGGCAGTTTCCATGCGTATAGAAGTGGCGGCCATAAATGACGGGAATGCCGGACTGACCTTGCAGAATTGTTATGAGCTGGCGCTCAAACGCAGCGAGACCATCGCGATCAAGGAAGAGATCATCGAAGAGACCAAAGGCCAGATGATGCAGGCGCTGAGCAACGCCCTTCCCAAGGTCTCCTTTGCTTATTCAGAGAAATGGGAGGACGAGGCCAAGCGCGGGACGCTGGGCAGGTCAGAGGAGGAGGGGAAGTTCACTTTCACCCAGCCGCTTTTCACCGGCTTCAAAGAGCTCGCAGCTGTACGCGCCAGTAAGCACGTCGGGAAACAGCGTGAGGCCGAGCTGAAGCGGGCCCGGCAGCTTCTCCTTATCGACGTGGCCGACGCCTTCTTCCTTTATATGAGTTACCAGGAAGATGAGAAGGCCCTGCTGGACACGGCCAAAGCGCTCACGGACCGCATCACAGAACTTAACAGACGCCAGAAGATAGGCAAGTCGCGTCCGAGCGAGATAGCCAATGCGGAAGCCAAACTTAGCCGGACGGAAGCGACACGGGAAAGCGTGCGGGGGCAGAAAGAAGTGGCAGGGCAGTTGCTGGCCTTCCTGATCGGTTCCACTTTTAACAATCTCCGGGACGTGGATGATCCATCTAAAGTCAGGACATTGCAGGAGGCTCTGGCCTGGACCGAGGCCCGCCCGGACGTGGTGGCGGCAGCAGCGGCCAAGGAGGCGCTCCGGCAGAACCTGTTCTCCACGCGCTCGGCGCTCTGGCCCAGCGTGTCCTTGACCGGTAACGCCTACACCAAGCGGCCTGACGCCAACGAGCATAACGACTGGGATGCAACCCTGACCTTCACGGTCCCGATCTTCGACGGGCTCTCCGATCGCGGCAAGCTCCGCCAGGCCCGCTCGCAGTTGATCCAGGCGGACCTTGCCTTGGAAAAGGCCCGCCGGGAGGCCGGGTTGGAGATCAGGAACGCCTACACCAAATGGCAGGCTTACGGGCGCCGCGTGGCCGCGCTGGAAAAAGCGGTCGAGGCGGCGGAAAAGAACTTTTTCCTTCAGATAGAGGATTTTCAGAAGAATCTGGTGAACAACCTGGACGTGCTGCAGGCATTGGAAGACCTGCAGTCTGTCCGGCGTGAACTGGTGGCTGCCCATGCCGACGCGCGACGTTCCTATTGGGCTTTTAGGGTGGCAACGGGGGATCTCGAATGAGCCTTTCGGACATTTCCATACGCCACCAGGTCTTTTCCTGGATGGTCATGCTGGCTTTGATGTTCTTCGGCCTGATCGGTTACAGCCGCATGGGTGTCAGCCAGCTGCCGAACATCGATTTCCCGGTGGTCTCAGTGAGCGTCACTTGGGAAGGTGCGGCCCCCGAGGTCATAGAGAAGGACGTGATCGACGAGCTCGAGCAGGCCATGATGACCGTGGAGGGCGTCAAGGAGGTCTCTTCCACCTGCCGTCAGGGCCAGGCCGAGGTCGCGGTAGAGCTCGAGCTGGGGCGTAACATCGACGTGGCGGTGCAGGACATCCAGACCAAGATCAACCAGATACAGCACCATCTGCCCTCCGATATCGACCCGCCGACCATTCGCAAGCGCAACCCCCAGGACCAGCCGATCATGTTCGTTTCGGTCAGCACCGAACGCTCCAAACGGGAGCTGATGGAATATGTCGACCGTCATGTCAAAGACCGTTTCACCACCATCGGTGGTGTCGGCGAAGTGTTCCTGGGCGGTTATGTGGACCCCAACCTGCGCGTTTGGCTGAATATCGACAAGCTCAACGAGTACGAACTGACCATACAGGATGTCATCGCGGCCATCGGGGAGGGACACGTCGAGTCCCCAGCAGGGCTCATCGAGACCGCGCGCACCGAGCAGAGCGTCCGCGTGATGGGGGAGGCTACTACCCCTAAGGATTTTGGGGACATTCTGATCACCAAACGCAGCGGGAGCCCGATCTACATCCCCATACGGATCAAGGACGTGGCCACGGTCGAAGAAGGGCTGGCAGATATCCGTCGGATTACGCGCTTTAACGGCCGTACCAATATCGGCCTGGGGATCAGGAAACAGAGCGGTGCCAACGAGGTGGCGGTAGCGCACGCGGTCAAGAAGCGCATCGAGGAGGTACAGCAGACCATCCACCCGGATTTCAAGATACAGGTGGCTTTTGACCGTACCCAGTTCATTGAGGACTCTATACACGAGCTGACCTTCACCATGGTCCTTTCGGCCGTGGTGACGTCATTGGTCTGCTGGTTCTTCCTGGGGGCGTGGAGCGCGACTTTGAACATCCTGCTGGCCATACCGACTTCCCTGCTAGGGACGTTCCTGTTGATCTACTTCCTGGGTTTCACCCTTAATACCTTCACCATCCTGGGGCTTTCCCTGGCCGTCGGTATCGTGGTGGATGATTCTATCATGGTGCTGGAGAACATCGTCCGTCATCGGGAGAACGGCGAGGGGCGGCAGGAAGGGGCGCGGAAAGGCGCCAACCAGATAACAGGGGCCGCGACGGCGACAACGCTGGCACTTATCGCCATCTTCATCCCGGTCATCTTTATCTCCGGTATCATGGGCAAGCTCTTTTATGAGTTCGGCGTGACCATTTCCATAGCGGTGGCCCTTTCGCTGCTGGAGGCCCTGATGCTGACGCCAATGCGTTGTTCGCAATTCCTGCAGATCGGACATGCGACCGCCACGGGCAAGATGATAGATGCCGGTTTCAGGCGGCTGGCTGCGGCCTACGGCCGGGCCCTGGCCTGGGCGCTACGGTTCCGCTGGCAGGTGCTTTTGGGTTCGGTGGCGATCTTTATCGCTTCGCTTTTACTGGCCAATTTTATCAAGAAGGAGTTCGTGCCTTCGCAGGACATGAGCATGTTCATGTGTTCGCTGCAGACCCCGCCGGGATCATCGATCTCCTATATGGACGACCGGTTCAAACTGGCCGAGAAGTTCGTGATGTCCCGCCCGGAAGTTAAGCATTATTTCGGGAACATCGGTGGTTTCGGCGGCGGGGAAGTCAACCGGGCTAATATGTTCGTCGTGCTGAAAGAGCGCCGGGACCGCCCCTTGTCGACGAAGAGCGGCCGGTCGGTGAGCCAGGCGGAGCTGATGGCCCTCTTTCGCCGGGAGCTGAATAAGATCCCGGACCTGAAGGTCAAGATCCAGGATCTTTCCCAGGCCGGTTTCTCCGCCCAGCGCGGGTTCCCGGTCGAGTTCAGCGTGCGCGGGCCGGATTGGGAGAAGCTGGTCGAGTATAGCGACCGCATGGAGACAAAGATGGAGCAGAGCGGCTTCATGGTCGACGTGGACACCGACTACCAGCCCGGAGCGAAGGAGGTCCGCATCATCCCGGACCGCCAGAAGGCGGAAGAGCGCGGCGTGAGCATGGAAGCTATCGGCCAGGCGGTGAATGCCTTGATCGGCGGGCAGCGCGTGGGCAAATATTCCAGCGGGGACCGCCGTTATGATATCAGGGTCAGGCTGGTGCCGGGCCAGCGCAGCCAGGCCGCGGATGTGGATAACATCTGGGTCTGGAACAACAGAGGGGAGAGGGTGTCTCTCCGGGATGTGGTCTCTATAACCGAGAAATCAGTGGCCTTGACCATCACCCGTAAGGACCGGGAACGGGCCATTTCGGTATTCGCGAACGTGGCTCCAGGCAAGTCACAGGCGGAAGCGATCGCGGCAGCTGAGAAGATCGCCCAGGAGGTTTTGCCGGAAGGTTATCATGCCATCCTTAGCGGAAGCGCCCAGACCTTCAAGGAATCATCCCAGAGCATCGTCACCGTTTTCTGGCTGGGGATAATCGTCGCCTATATGGTCCTGGGTTCTCAGTACAACAGTTTCCTGCAGCCTTTGATCATCCTGCTGGCGTTGCCGTTCAGTATCTCAGGGGCCTTTGTCGCCCTTTTGCTGGGCGGGCAGTCTATCAACATGTACAGTTTGATCGGGCTGATCCTTCTGATGGGGATAGTAAAAAAGAATTCGATCCTTCTGGTCGATTTCACGAATCAGGTCAGGGCGGAGGGCAAGAAGGTTGAAGAGGCCTTGCTGGTAGCTTGCCCGATCCGGCTGCGCCCGATCTTGATGACATCGGTATCGACCATAGCCGCGGCTATCCCGCCGGCCCTGGCCATGGGGCCCGGTGCCGAAGTGCGCATACCGATGGCGATCACGGTCATTGGCGGCGTTATTGTTTCGACGTTCTTCACCCTGTTCGTGGTCCCCTGCTTCTACCGGGTTGCGGTCAGGGACCACTGGAAGAAGGCGTAGAAAGATTAGGCGCCTCTGTGTGCACATGGCAAGATATGGTCTATCGCTATCCCTGCTCCTTTTACTATTCCTGATCGTTGGCTCCGGCTGGGCCCAGACCGTTGACATCATCCCGATCACGATCAGGGAAGGCCTGTCCAGTTACGGTACTAAAAAAAGCGATATCCGGGCCAGTTCCTATTTCCAGGAGCAGCAAGCCCTGGCCGACAAAGCGGGGATCAGGTTGGAGGATTTTCTAGACGAGAAGATCGTTGCCGAGAGCGGAAAACAGAATTTCTATTTATTGTTCCATAATCATATTCAGGCTCGACAATGCCCGAGAGAGTATTTGATACAGAGAGTTAAGTTGACTAAAGGCTTCTTCAGGAACGGCCATAAGGTAGGGACTCAAAATGAATACCTGGTGGAGATAATGAAGATCAACGAGGATAAAAGGACTAAAAAACCTGACCAGCATTACAAAAGGTATGGGTTAAAAGGCTATGATGCCCGCAGCCTGGACCTGCTGGTTGAAGTCGGGTGCGGCGAAATACCCGGGGTCGTCGAAGGTGACGGTTGGCCTTACGCCTCGAACAAGCTGTATCACAGGCTGCAAGACTACTCTGAAGACCCGGGGTATTATGAAACGGTGCGGTTCGAATTCTCGCGGACGTATGAGCTCAAGGCATATTTTTCGCGAGATAATAAACTGAGAATGGATCTGCCCAGTTTTTTAGAATAAGGCGATCCTAAGGATAAGGGCCAGGGCATTAGTATGCCAGGTGCCGTTGGCGATGTTTCGGGCACGTCGTGCTTGTTCTGACGGTGAGGTTTGTCCGCCTTCATACATATTCAGCAGGATGTCATTCATGATTTTTAATAAGAATAAATCCGAGCCCGGGCTGGACTCGATGTTCCGGGCCCTCCGCTACCGCAATTTCCGTCTTTTTTTCTTCGGCCAGATGGTCTCTCTGGTCGGCACCTGGATGCAGCTGGTGGCCATCAGCTGGTTGGTCTACCGGATGACCAATTCGGCCTTTCTTCTGGGGGTCGTGGCCTTTTCTTCCCAGATCCCCTCATTCCTCCTTTTTCCATTCGCCGGCGTAATAGCCGACCGTTACGACCGCCGGCTGGTCTTGCTGGCGGTGCAGGTCCTTTCACTGGTCCAGTCGAGCGTGCTGGCTTTTCTGGTCCTGACCGGTATAGTTACCGTCGGACAGATCATAGTCCTTGGTATTATAATGGGCATCATAAACGCTTTTGACCTTCCGGTACGCCAGGCCTTGATCAGCGAGATGGTGGAAGACCGCCAGGACCTGAACAACGCTATCGGGCTTAATTCGGCCCTTTTTAACGGTTCCCGTCTGGTAGGACCGGCCCTGGCCGGTGTCCTGATAGCCGTCTCTAATGAAGGCATATGTTTTGCCATTAATGCGATTAGTTTTATTCCTATCATAGTCGCTTTGCTTATGATACGGATCGCCCCCCGGCCTCGCCACCAAGAGTCCCCCCATGTCCTGGTGGAGATCAAGGAAGGGTTGCGTTATGCAGTGAGTTCGCTCCCTATACGCACATTGCTTTTGCAACTGGCTTCTATCAGCTTCCTGTCCGGCGGGTTACAGACCTTGCTGCCGGTGTTTGTCCGGGAGATTTATCAGGAAGGCCCGCAGGCGTTCGGTTTTGTCACGTCTATGTCCGGGGTCGGTGCCTTGGGCGGCGCGTTATATCTTGCCGGACGCCGTACGGTCCTGGGGTTGGGGCGGATGATCGGTTCGGCAAATATGATCTTTGGGATCCTCCTGGTCATATTCAGTTTGGTGACCGAGACCTATACCGCGGGAGTACTGTCCTTGTTCCTAGGGTTGTCCATGATCCTGGCCATCGGGTCGACCAATATGGTACTGCAGACCATTGTGGAGGAGGACAAACGCGGGCGGATAATGAGCCTGTACGGAGCGGCTTTGATCGGGCTGACACCTGTTGGCAGTATTGTCGTCGGAGCCGCAGTGGGGAAGCTGGGACTGGAGATGACCGTAGTGGTGGGCGGTCTTTTATGCCTGGCTGCCTCCGCGGTATATTGGCACAACTATCCCTATTTCCGTTCCCAGCTGCGAACGGTCTATGTTAAGAAGGGCATCCTGCCTGAAGCTTGATTAGCCGCCATCCTGCCGGCCTGTTTTTACCGTCCCGTCAAAGAAATGGAATAATACAATATGCTATTTTGAGGACAGAGCTGCCGGTAGGGGTTCCTCCCGAACCGGCCAGCCTGCTTCTTTTCAGCCTGGGCGGCGCGGCCATGGGTTTGGGCCGTTTACGCAGGAAAGTATAAGACCGGTCCTTCCGGTTAAATAGGTATCGGTAAGGTTAACAGAAAGACCTCCCGAAGGCATGATTAGCGGGAGGTCTTTTTTTATTAGACCCGTCAGTGCCGGATCGGACAAATAAAAGCGGTTAGGCAATACATGATGCCTGGCCCAGAAAGAGCGGGAGAATTTTGACAGGGACCTTGAGCTCGGTTAGAATATCCCCACGTATCGCAGCCAGAGAGATACGTCACGGCAGGTAAGTGCTGGCATGTATCGGTAACAGGGAAGGACCGGATGCTTCGAATTGATATCATAACCATATTCCCGGCGCTATTTCCCGCCGTGCTGAATGAATCCATGCTCAAACGTGCCCAGGAAAAGAAGCTGGTGGATTTCCGCGTGCATGACCTGCGCGATCATTCCAAGGATCTCCACCGCAAGGTTGACGACCGGCCTTTCGGCGGAGGCCCGGGCATGGTCATGACCCCCCAGCCGCTGGTCGATGCGGTGAGGAAGATAAAAGGCCGCCGCCGGGCGCGGGTCATCTATATGTGCCCTGGCGGGGTGCCGTTCACGCAGGATAAGGCCAGGGAGCTGGCGAAGGAAAAGAACCTTATATTGATCTGCGGGCATTACGAAGGAATCGACGAGCGGGTGCGCGAAATGGTGGTGGACGAGAGCATTTCGATCGGGGATTACGTCCTGACCGGAGGCGAGATCCCGGCTCTGGTGGTGGCTGACTGCGTGGCGCGGCTGGTGCCGGGGGTGGTGGGCAAGGAAGAGTCCCTGCTGGAGGAGTCTTTCGAGGCCGGGCTTCTGGAATATCCGCAGTACACTCGGCCTGCAAATTTTTGTGGAAAAAGAGTACCTCCTGTGTTATTATCCGGCAATCATCAGGCGGTAAAAAAGTGGCGGATGGAGCAAGCTTTAGCCCGCACGACGAGAATTCGCCCTGATCTCATAGCGAAGGGCACTGTCCCGAGGCGCAGCTGCGAAGCCGTCCGCAAAGTTCTTAAAGGCAAATGACCGGATGGTAACGGACCTCGGTTAGTATCCTTCGGATATCGCCGTCGAGAGATGGGGAAAATAAAGGAATGTATAAGGAGTAGAAAATGGCAGGTCGTTTAGAAAAGATCAAGCTCGTAGAGCAGAAATATTTGCGTAAGGACATTGCCGATTTCGCGGTCGGTGATACCGTAAAAATGAAGGTGAAGGTCCAGGAGGCCGACAAGATACGCCTCCATCCCTGGGAGGGCGTTGTCATCGCTCGGCGCGGTTCCGGGATCAAGGCAACTTTTACCGTCCGCAAGATATCTTTCGGCGAGGGGGTGGAGAAGACGTTCCCGCTGCATTCCCCGACCATCGCCAGTCTGAAGGTGGTGAGCAAGGGAAAGGTCAAACGGGCCAAATTGTTCTACCTGCGTGACAAGACCGGCAAGGGCGCCCGGGTCGAGTCCGAGCTGAATCAGGAGGCGGCGGCAGCTCCGGCGGAAGCTTCCGAAGCCAAGACCGAATGATCAGTGGGCAGACAGCCAGATCATAATAAATTGATAGAGTTCGATCTGAAAGCGAAAGCCAACGGCTTTCGCTTTCTTTTTGGGGTCGATGAGGCAGGCCGCGGACCTTTGGCCGGGCCGGTGGTCAGCGCGGCCGTTTGCCTGCGCGACACTTCCTTCCTAAACCGCATCGGGGACTCCAAGGTCCTGTCCCCTAAACAGCGCCATAATGCTTTTGATGAGATCTTCGAGCGGGCCTGGGTCGGCATAGGTTTCATGAGCGAAGCCGTGATCGATGATGTCAATATATTGCGGGCGGCCCATCTTTCCATGACCGCGGCGGTCCGCGACCTGGTGGCCCGTTTGCCAACCGAGATGAAGGAGCAACCAGAGTTTTGCCGTTCGGTGAAAGTCATGGTAGACGGAAATTCTTACCATGGCACATTGCCTTTCCATATCGAGCCGGTCATCCGGGGCGATGCCAGGAGCCTGTCGGTGGCCTGCGCCAGTATCGTGGCCAAGGTCTACCGCGACCGTTTGATGGAAAAGTTCGACCGGATCTATCCTGGCTACGGTTTCAAGGCCCACAAAGGTTATCCAACCGCGTCCCACCGTGCGGCGATCAGGAAACTGGGACGTTCCCCCATACATCGCAAGAGTTTCCGAGTGATATGAGATCCCATCAACTGGGCAAGGATGGCGAAGCGTTCGCCCTGGAATTCCTACGGGGTCGGGGGTATCGCGTCCTGGAGCAGAACTACCGCACCAAGCTCGGCGAGATAGACATTGTCGCCCTGGATGGCGAGGCCACGGTCTTCATAGAGGTCAAGACCCGGCAGGAGGACGGCTGGGACGCCTTCGAGGCGGTTGACCGGCGGAAACAGGCTAAAATGGCGCAGGTCGCGCAGGCTTATCTGATAGAGAAGTTCAATAAGGTGGAAGTGGCGGCGCGTTTCGATGTGCTGGCGGTCTATCGGGACAGCCGGGGGCGTCTGGCGGGCGAACTTCTGCAGGACGCTTTTGAGTGTTGAAGCGGGCTGGTCCTGTCATTCCCGGGCCAACTAAAGGCTCGGTCCATCTTTTATCAATTCCACGATCAGCATATCCCGGTCCTGATAGACGATCTTGAAATGGTCGTCATCCGAGAGCGCTCGCCTGAGTTTGAGTTTGTCGATAACGGGGCGGGCGGCGTGAGGCCCTTTGCTGTTCTGCATCAGGTATTCGACGTATCCAATATTCCAGTCCGATACATAAAGATGGCTGCAGCCGTAGCGGTCCAGTATTCTTTTGACGAAACCAGCGTCGCCGTTAGCATAAAGGGAATAGATGTCGTTAAGGACCCGGTTCCTTTCGGTTATGTAAGGGAAGGGGACATTCTTTAGCGGCAGCATTGATCCCAGCAGCGCTTTACCGCCGCATATCCCGCTGAACATCTGGGCCGTGTAATAATCGGCCAGTATCCTGTCGTCGGGCCGGGAGTGCTGCCGGAACCACACGGCCGCCTTTATTTCACGGGTCTTGAAGCCTGAGTTCATCAGACGTGCGGGAAGATCGTAGATAAAAAGCGTGTCGTGAAGGAGTAAGATGGCCAGGAGGACCGCGGTCAGGATCAGGTTGACCCGCCGAAGGGGCGTCCTTTTTATCGCGGGCAGATCGATCACGCGGTCAGCCACCAAGGCGAAGGCAATGGCCAGGGGCTGGGCCAGGAAAAGATAAAAACGGTAGCCGTCCAGAGGCTTGAATAGATTGTTCCAGATCAATCCGTTCTGCTGGGACAGCGTCAGCAGAAATTCATTGTGGGATTCCAGGATGGGGAAGATCGCCCAGAAAAGAGGGACCAGGTAGAAATCCGGTATGGCTTTCCTGTGTTTAAGCACCAAGAATACAAGAGCTAACAGGGCCAGGTGTCCGACGATGGCAGAGGTCGGCCCGTATTCGGTAAGGAAGTTCACTGCTTTCGTCAGGTTTGAGCTGGGAGAGAGCGCAACTGTCCACCACCAGTACAGGTTTTGAGGCAGCCACCAGAAGGCGGTCAGCGCCTGGCTTATCATGACAGCGGCCAGCAAGTAAATAAAGTCGCGGGGGCAGGACTTTTTTTCTATCAACAGCCCTATCTGGACGGCTATCAGGATCATGATGTGAGTGAAGAATGAAAGATGGGTCAGGAAGTTCAGGGCTAAAAGGGCTCCCATCATCAAAAGGTGTAGCCAGCGTCTGCCGAGCATCGATTTGCCTTGCAGGAACCTGACCCAGAGCAGGATAGTGATAGGCAAAAGGAAAACCGTGAACGACTGGGGTGTAGAGATACCGGTCCAAAAAAGGAAGGACGGCGAAAGGGTCAGGAAGACCGTCGCTATTACGGCGGCCCGTCGGTTGTAAAGGTAGCGGCATAGGAAATAAGTGGGTATGATAGAGAACGACTCAATGACGGGCATGATCCTCGAACACACAGTAGGCAGGTCCAGTTGGGTCATATTGTGCAGGAAAGCGAGGAAATGGAGGGCCAGCGGGTTATACCATAAGGGCACATGGCCGTAGGCCAGGTAGCGGATGTCCCACTCCGGCAAGCTGCCGTGGTCGATGAGGTATTGGGCCAGGCAGAGCCGGTACCAGATGTCCGCCTGAAAAGTCAGGAGATGGGGGTCGAGAGCGAGCCTCGGCATCAGCCGGAAGGCGATGCCGGCCAGTACGATAAAAAGCAGGAAAAAGAGTTCGGACTTTTTTAAATGGCGCATGGTTTAGGCTTTTCAGGCATTACCAGCCGACAAGGCACACTATAATTGCTGGCGCAGGCGTCCGCAAATCCTTTTCTCGCCTTTTGAAAAAAACAGTATTAAAACGTTGCAAAAGAAACAGGCTTCAGCTAATATAAATCCATAATTGAGTAAGTTGTCCTTCAGGTTTTCATTTCAAGGTTTTCAGCCAATTTAATTAATAAGTTTTCTAATATCAACCGCCGAGCTATTAAACCTCATTACGAGTTTATCTTGATTCCTTCAGCATGATCCGTTATAGACACTCCACTTTGGAACAATATCTGGAGCAGCTCGCCGCTCGCGAACCTGTCCCGGGCGGAGGCTCTGCTGCCGCGCTGGCCGCTGCGCTGGGCGCAGCTTTGATCGAAATGGTCACCCGTTATTCTTTGGGCAAGGGCAAGGCTCCCGAGGTTGAAGCTGAGCTCAACAAGGTGCTGGAGAAGGCGGGGCAGACGCACAAGCGTTTGCTCGAACTGGTCAGCCTTGACTCGGAGGCTTACCTGGCCATGCGCGACGCCAAGAAGGCCGGCGAGGCCGCTTATAAGGCAGCGGCGGAAAGGGCGATAGGCGTGCCCAAAGAGATCGTTCTTTTGTGCCAGGGCATGGCTCAACTTACCCCCTACCTCCGCAAAGAAGGGAATCCGCACCTCGTCAGCGATGTTATTGCCGCCGAAAAGTTTTTGGAGGCCGGCATGCTCGCCGCCGGCGCAATGATAGAGGCCAATCAATGAGCGCAAAGTTGCTGGACGGGAAACTGTTGGCGCAAAACCTGCAGGCCGGCCTCAAGGCCGAGGTCAATGCTTTGCGCGCCCAGACCGGTCTGACACCGCGTTTCGTGAATATTGTTATCGGTCAGGACGCCAGTTCAGGTTCCTACGGACGTTCTCAGAAACGGGTGGCCGAAGCGGTCGGTATCGACTACCGTTTCTCACAATTGGCCCCAACGGTCACCCGGAAAGAGCTCTTCGAACATATCCGGTCGCTGGATGAGGATCCCTCGGTGCACGGCATCATGATCCACAAGCCCATACCAGCCGGCATAGATTTCCAACAGGCCATCAATCTTATCAGCCCCGCCAAGGACCTGGAGGGTATGAACGATATCAACCTGGGGCGACTGCTCCTGGGGCGGACCGGAATCGTACCCTGCACTCCGGCTTCAGTGATGGCGCATCTGGATTCCACCGGACTGGACTTGGCCGGAAAGGATGCGGTCGTGGTGGGGCGCAGCGAGATTGTCGGGAAGCCGGTGGCGCTGCTTCTTTTGGGACGAAACGCCTCTGTGACCGTCTGCCACAGCGGAACCAGCAAGGCCGGGCGTCTGGCCGACCATGTCAAGCGGGCGGAGGTGGTCGTGGTGGCTGTGGGCCGTCCCGGTTTTATCAAAGGCGAGTGGGTCCGGGAGGGATCAATCGTGATCGACGTCGGTATTAACGAAGTGGACGGCAAACTGGTCGGTGACGTCGAGTTCGCTCCGGCCTGCGAGAGGGCTTCTTTTATAACCCCTGTCCCCGGCGGTGTAGGGCCGGTCACCGCGGTCATGTTAATGAGAAACGGTATCGAGGCCTTCAAACAGCAAATGAGTCAAAGGGTATGAAATTCGTCCTGCTCGGCCAATCGCTGGCCCTCATAGCTGCCGCCAGGTTCATCCGCAGTAGGGATACCGTGGCGGAAATAGTCATCCTCAGCTGTGACGGCAAGGTCCCCTATGACCGGTCTTTGTTGCCGCAGTTGATCTCCAAGAAGATCAAGGAGCGCGACCTTTTCAGGGAAGCGGAAGATTTCCTGCAGGCGGAGGATGTCGCGCTGGTCCTGGATAAAGAGGTCACCCGCATCAATTTCAACCGCCGGCGTATTTTTTTATCCGACAAGCAGAATATGGATTACGACGTGCTGATCATGGCCGACGCTCCGCAGGTCCGGATGCCGAACCTGAAGGGCATCCGGCGCACCGGTATCTTTCATCTGGCACGGCTTGACACGGTCAAAGGCCTTCTGCGGCACCTGCCCTTCATCGAGACTGCAGTGGTGGAGATAAATAGCGTGCTAGGGGTCGAGACCGCTTTGGTTTTAAAGGAGCTGGGCAAGGATGTGCTGGCGGTCAGTGGCCAGGAAAGACTGCTGGAAGGATGTATCGATGGGGCGTCCTCCCAGACACTGTCTGTGCTGCTGGAGAAGCGCGGCATACGCACATTGCTCAATAACAGTTTTGAGGATTTCCTGGGTGACAGCGATGTCAAGGCCGTGCGGTTCAAGTCCGGTAAGGTAGTGGCCTGCGAGGCCGTGGTCTTCGATGACCCTCCTCCTGACCTGCGGTTCCTGGCAGACGGGGACTTGGTCATAGGTCAGCGTATCCCCGTGACCAGCAATATGCGCACGAACATGGAGAATGTGTTCGCCGTGGACGTATTGTGCCAGATGGAGTTACCTAAGATCACGGGGAACTATTCTTTTCCCTCGGCGGACGCCGAGCGGCAAGGCGAGGTGGCGGCCCTGGCGGCTTTCGGCCAGCCCATAAGTTACGACCGCAGCCCGGCATCAGGAAGCGCTCTGCTGGAAAGGATCTTTACCGGGGACCAGCTGGCTGAGGCGGGGTCGGGGTTAGAACCAGTGTCGGCAGCTTGCCCGGGAGGCGGTCCGGACCCTGCCGGCGGAAGCGGGGGGTGAAGGCGATTAAACCCGCCTCCCTTGCCAAAATCGATTTTATGTATTATCCTTTCGCTACCCATAATAGAAACCTCATTTTTCGTCTGATAGCCGTCCTATTTATTATCCTTTCTGCAGTGGCGCATTTTCCGGTGTCAGTTTGGGGTGATGATGATAAAGATTACGCGCGACAGTTCCGTCATTTGGGGCTGGAAGCCCAGATGCAAGGTGAATTTGGTAAAGCTTTGTTCTATTATTCACGGGCAGCCGCCTATTTGCCCAAAGATCCGACTATACAGAACGACCTGGGGTTGATGTACGAACAGCTCGGCAAGTGGGACCAGGCCGAGGCCTGTTACCGCGTGGCCATAGAAAGGGACATCCGCTATCTTCCGGCATATTCCAATCTCGGTATGCTCTTCAAGAAACAAGCCCGCTACGAGCTGGCCGTGATGTATTTCCAACGGAGGATAGATCTGGGGGGTGTTTCTGATCCATGGATGATGAATGCCCAGGAAGAGCTGGAAGATATTTATGACCGGGCGCCATATCTGAAGAACAAAAGGACGCTGGAGTCGGCTTTTGAGCTGGAAAGACAGATCGCCGGCAAAAGGAGCGCGGACCGGTCGGCAAAGGCGCGTAAGAAGATGATCAGTTATGAGCTTTCGATGAAGAAGGGGCTGGAGGATTTCAAGGCCGGCGATTATGCCGCGGCGATCAGCTCGTTCGAGGACGCGCTGCGTGTCTATCCCGATTCAGCGGAAGCTGTGCATTCGCTCAAACGGGCCCGGGTCCAGGCGCGGACGGAACGTATCGCCGATTCTCTCCGGGCCTCGGCCCGCGAGAATCGTCCGCTTTTCATCGATCGTGAATTGGACACGGCTGAAAGTGTCTCCGCAGCAGAGCCGCCAGAGGAGGGAGAAGAATGAGCCAGCAGCGGGTCTGCCTCATTGACGGCCACGCTTTTTGTTACCGCGCTTTCTTCGCGGTCAGGGAACTGCGGAACTCCAAGGGGCAGCCTACGAATGCGGTCTTTGGTTTCATGAATATTTTAAGAAAGATCCGCAAGGAATTCTCCCCGGAATATATGGCCGTATGCTTTGACGTCAGCAAAAAGACCAACCGCCACGAAAAATATGCGCAATACAAGATCCAGCGGCCTTCCATGCCGGAGGACCTGGCGCTGCAGTTGCCGGTCATCAAGGAGCTTTTACGCGCTTATCGTATACCGATATTCGAGAAAGAAGGATTCGAGGCCGACGATATAATCGCTACCCTGGCTTGCCGTTTCAAAGGCCCGGGCCGGGAGGTCATCATCGCTTCCGACGACAAGGACATGTATCAGCTGGTGGGCGAAGGCGTGGCGGTATATAGCAGCCGCCGGGACGCCTTGATGGGGCCGCAGGAGACCAGGGAACGCTTCGGAGTGGACCCCGGTCAGATGGTGGATTACCTGGCGTTGGCCGGTGATACGAGCGATAACATCCCCGGGGTGGACGGTATCGGCGAGGTAACGGCCAAGAGCCTGGTCAGGGAGTACGGCAGCCTGGATAACATCCTGCGCAATGCCGGCCGGCTGCAAGGCAAGCTCCGGGAGAAGGTCGAGCACGGGCGCCAGTCGGCGCTTTTGAGCCATGAGCTGGCGACCCTGGACACCGGCATCGCGGTGGAATGCGCTCTGCCGGACCTGAAGGTTGAAAGTCCGGACACCCGGAAGTTGGCTGAGTTGTTCCGCGACCTGGAGTTCCGCGCCTTCGACGACGACCTGGCGGACAGCGGCGTCGAGCCGGCAGGGAGCAAGGTCCCTGTCGTGGAAACGGTGCTGGTGGGTGATGATGTTCAGGGCCTGTCCCGGGAGTCGATGTCTTCCGGTATTTTCTCTTGCGTGCTTTTGTATGAGGACCAGGACGGCGTTGACACCCCGTCCGGGTTTTGTGCCTTTGGCGGCACCAAGGCCTACCGTTTCTCGTTGAGCCTTTTGCCGGATATCAAGGATGTGCTCGCGGCACCGGGAGTGAAAAAGATATTTTACGGTTACAAGGACTTCTTCAAGCTCTGCCTCCGGGAAGGTGTTAAAGTGCAAGGTGAGATATTCGACGTGCAGCTGGCAGGATATTTGCTCAAGTCCGGGCAGGCCTCTTTCACTATCGAGGCCCTGTCATGGGCTTATCTTAACGTTTCGGTCAATGAAGGCGGGGACCGGGAAGCCCAGCAAGCGGTATTGTTGTCGCTGTTGCATGCCCCGCTGGAGAAAACCCTTCGCGAAGAAAGATTGTTCGGACTTTATTCGGAGATGGAGTTCCCTTTGAGCGGGGTCCTGGCCGGCATGGAGCTGGAGGGTGTCAGGGTAGACGCTGAATTCCTGGCTGAGATGTCCCGCGGCTGCTCCAGGCGTATGGAAGAGATGACCGGCAAGCTTTACGCGCTGGCCGGCGGCGAGTTCAACCTGAATTCACCCAAGCAGCTGGGAGGGGTGCTCTTCGAGCGGTTGAAACTGCCGGTGGTCAAACGGACCAAGACCGGGCCATCGACCGACGAAGAGGTACTGCTTAAGCTGGCCTCCCGGCATGAGCTTCCGGCGCTGATATTGGAATACCGCGGGCTGGCCAAGCTCAAGTCCACCTATATCGATGCCTTGCCGCGCTTGGTGGACCGCCGCACGGGCCGCGTACATTGTTCTTTCAACCAGACCGGTGCGGAGACCGGACGACTGAGTTCCAATCACCCCAATCTGCAGAACATCCCCGTCCGGACCGAGATGGGCCGGGAGATCCGCAAGGCCTTTGTGCCGTCCGGGACCGGGAGAGTGCTCTTGTCGGCGGACTATTCTCAGATCGAGCTCAGGGTGCTGGCGCACCTGGCGGACGAGCCCAACCTGAAACGCGCTTTCGCCCGTGGCGAGGATATTCATAACTACACCGCGGGATTGATGTTCGACGTCCAGTCGGAAAAAGTGACCCCCGAGATGCGCTATAACGCCAAGCGGATCAACTTCGGTATCGTTTACGGGATGAGCGCCTTCGGGCTGGCCAAAGACCTGGGTGTGTCGCAGAAGGAGGCGCAGGCCTTCATCGACACCTATTTCGCGCGCTACCCGGGCATACGTGATTTCATGGACCGGGAGATAGCCAAGGCCCGTGACCGCGGTTACGTTGAGACCTTGCTCGGCCGCCGCCGGTACATCCCCGATATAAACAGCAAGAACCCGGCGGTCAGGCAGTTCGCCGAACGGCAGGCTATCAATACGCCTGTCCAGGGGACCGCGGCGGACCTTATCAAGGCGGCCATGGTCAAGCTGCAGGCGCAACTGGATGAGGGCGCATTTACCTCCCGGATGATCATTACAGTGCATGATGAACTGGTCTTTGATGTCCCGCAGCCGGAGCTGCCGCCGATGGCCCGGTTGGTGAAGAAGGCCATGGAGGCTACCGCCAGCTTAAGCGTTCCGCTGGAAGTGACGGTCAAGGCCGGCAAGAACTGGGCCGAAATGCAAAGTTTCGATGCCGGTGTCAGGGGCAAGACATGAGGATAGCTTTAGTGGCGGCGGAGGTCTTTCCTTTCGCGAAGACCGGCGGACTGGCGGATGTTTGCGGCTCCCTGCCCATAGCGCTGGAGAAGCTGGGGCATGAGGTCGTCGTTATCATGCCGCATTACCGTTGTGTCGGGGCCCAGAAGGCCTTCAACGAGCGGGCGCGCACGGCCACGGTCGGCCGGAACGTCAGGGTCTTCTTTCTGGTCAACAAGGAGCTCTTTAATCGTGCCGGCCTTTACGGGACCAAGGCCGGCGATTACGCGGACAACCTGGACCGCTTCGCTTTTTTTTGCCGGCAGGCCATGTCGTTCCTGAAAGAGCTGGGGACGCCGTTCGATATCATACATTGCCATGAATGGCAGACCGGTCTGATACCGGTCCTTTTGAAAGAGAATTACAGGGACGACCCGTTCTTTAACAAAACCCGTGCGGTCTTTACGATCCATAACCTCGCCTACCAGGGGCTTTTTCCGGGTGAACAGTTCGACAAGCTCGGAGTGGACCGGCGACTTTTCAACGACCGGCAGATGGAATTCTACGGCAAGGTGAACCTCATGAAGGCCGGCATCGTGTTCAGCGACCAGGTGACCGCTGTCAGCCCCCAGTATGCCAAGGAGATCCAGACCCCGGACTTCGGCTGCTGGCTCGAAGGGGTCCTCAAGAGCCGGCGGGACAAGTTGAGAGGCATTTTGAACGGCTTGGACTACGATCTGTGGGACCCCGAGACCGACGAACATATTGACCCGAAATACAGCTCCCTCGACACCTCGGCCAAGCGGTGCCTCAAGGCCAAGCTCCAGGAATCGTTCGGCCTGCCCACTTTCGTCGAGATACCCCTTTTCGGGTTCATCGGAAGACTGTGTTACCAGAAAGGCCTTGACCTGCTGGAGAGCGCTTTCGAAGGCCTGATGCAGCGCCCGGTGCAGATCGTTTTCCAGGGGGTCGGGGAAGACAAGTACCAGAAGATGCTCGCCAGGCTGGCGAAGAAGTACCCGCAGAAGTGCGGGGCGCTGATCAAGTATGACGAGGCGGCCGCGCATATGCTTTATGCCGGGAGTGATTTCTTCCTCATGCCTTCGATCTACGAGCCTTGCGGGCTGACGCAGATGATCAGCCTACGATACGGGGTCGTGCCGGTGACCTCTTATGTGGGGGGCCTGGTCGACACGGTGGTGGACATGTCTTCCGAGAGATCGAAGGGCAACGGGATCTTGATGTCGACCTACAGCGTGTCCGGGCTCCTGGCGGCGGTGGACCGGGCGGTCGGCATTTATCACCAACACCAGCGCATGCGCGAACTGATCACGCACGGCATGGCCTGCCGCTGGACCTGGGAGTCCTCGGCCAAACGTTACGTCGAGTGTTACGAAGAATGTTCAAATTAGGTGTCACAGGCAGTTTCGGTTCGGGCAAGACCACGGTGGCGTCGATGTTCCGTCGCCGCGGGGCCCTGGTTGTCGATGCGGACGCGATAGTGCACCGGCTTTTGCGGGGCCATCGCGGCTGCCGGGCGGCCGTCGGCCGCGCTTTCGGGCCGGAGGTGCTGACCGGACGGGGAGTGGACCGCCTGAGGCTGGGGCGGATCGTCTTCGCGGACCGCCGGGCCTTGCGCAAGCTCGAGAAGATACTGCACCCTTTGGTCTGGGAGGAAACACTGAAGGAGTGCCGTTCGGCCGGGAAGAGGGTCGTGGTCATAGATGCCCCGCTGTTGATCGAGACCGGGTGGCATAGCAAAATGGACGCGGTAGTGGTGGTAAAGGCGAGGCTGTCCCAGCAGGTGGCCCGGCTACAGACGCGTTCGGGCCTGAGCAAGGCCGACATCCTGCGGAGGATACGCTGCCAGCTGCCGTACCGCGAGAAAATAAAATACGCGGACTTTGTCGTCGATAATACCGGCGCTAAGGACGATACAGATAGACAGGTCAGAAAGATTTGGGACCAACTGAGATAGAAAACAAACCAAGAGGAGTAAGTATTATGAAGGATGCAAAAGAGAAGAACTCTAAAGAGAAGACGGACCGCGACGGCGTGGTCGAGGCGACGCCAGAAGCGGAAACCGCGGTCGCTACCGCCATCCCCGGTAACGGCAAGACCCTGATGATCGAGGACCTGAAGGAAATGAAGATGTCCGAGCTTTCCAAGACCGCCCAGGACCTCGGGGTGAGCGGCGTGAGCGCGCTCAAGAAACAGGACCTGATCTTCAAGGTGCTGCAAGCCCAGGCGGAGAAGGAAGGGCTTATGTTCGGCTCCGGTGTGCTGGAGATACTGCCGGAAGGTTTCGGGTTCCTGCGCAGCACCCGCTACAATTATCTCCCTTGCCCGGACGATATTTATATATCCCCTTCGCAGATCCGCCGTTTCGACCTGAAGACCGGGGACACGGTGAGCGGCCAGATCCGCCCGCCCAAGGAAGGCGAGAAATATTTCGCCCTGCTCAAGGTCGAGGCCGTGAACTTCGAGAACCCGGAGAAGTGCAAGGACAAGATCCTGTTCGACAATCTTACCCCGCTTTATCCGAATCAGCGGCTCAAGCTCGAAACGGTCCCCACCGAGATCTCCATGCGGATCATGGACCTGTTGACGCCGATCGGTAAAGGGCAGCGCGCCTTGATCGTGGCCCCGCCTTACAGCGGCAAGACGGTCCTTTTGCAGAAGATCGCCAACTCGATCACCACCAACCATCCAGAAGTGGTGATGATGGTGCTTCTGATAGACGAGCGCCCGGAAGAGGTCACGGACATGCAGCGCAGCGTCAAGGCCGAGGTGGTGTCGTCCACTTTCGACGAGCCGGCCGAACGCCACGTCCAGGTCGCGGAGATAGTGATCGAGAAGGCCAAGCGCCTGGTCGAGCACAAGCGCGACGTGGTCATACTGCTGGATTCGATCACGCGTCTGGCGCGGGCCTACAACACGGTGGTGCCGCATTCCGGCAAGATCCTGTCCGGCGGCGTGGACTCCAACGCTCTGCACAAGCCCAAGCGTTTCTTCGGGGCGGCGCGCAACATCGAGGAAGGCGGGTCCCTGACCATCATCGCCACCTCGCTGGTGGACACCGGCAGCCGCATGGACGAGGTCATATTCGAAGAGTTCAAGGGCACAGGCAACATGGAACTCCAGCTCGACCGCAGCCTTTTCCAGCGCCGTATCTATCCGGCCATCGACATCAAGCGTTCGAACACCCGGCACGAGGAACTGCTGGTTCCCAAGGAGACGCTCGGCCGCGTGTGGCTGCTGCGCAAGGCGTTCAACGACCTCAATTCGGCCGAGGCCATGGAACTCTTGATCCAGAAGATGTCCCAGTCCAAGAACAACGAGGAATTCTTGCTAAATATGAATAAATAAGTTATAATTTCGCACAATTTTAGAGCCGCTTCCATTCGTCCGGGACGGGGAAGCAGGCGCAACAACAATGAAGGAGCAAGGAAGTCATGAAAGAAGGCATCCACCCGGCTTACGAACAGACCACCATCACTTGCGCGTGCGGCCAGGTGTTCCATACCCGCGCGACCAAGAAGAACATCCGCGTCGAGATCTGCTCGCATTGCCACCCGTTCTTCACCGGCGCCAAGAAGTTCGTCGATACTGCCGGCCGCATCGAGAAATTCCAAAAGCGGTATGCTAAAGGAAAGTAATCTCCGCAAGCTCGCTGACGCCAGGAAACGCGTGGCCGAGCTTCACGAGAAACTCGCCGACGCCGGCGTCATAGCTGATTCGGATACTTACCAGAAGTACGCCAAAGAATACGCCGATCTCAATCCAGTCGTGGAAGCTTATTCCCGCTACGAGAAGGTGTCTGCCCAGGCCTCCGACGTCCGCCACATGGTCGAGGTGGAGAAGGAGGCGGCGCTGCGCGAAATGGCCCAGGCGGAGCTGTCCGACCTGGAACGGGAGCAGGCGGAGCTCGCCCGGGAGATCAACGACCACTTCGATCCCCGTTCCAAGGAACGCGACCGTGACGTCATAATGGAGATCCGGGCCGGTACGGGCGGCCTGGAGGCCAGCCTGTTCGCCGGGGACCTCTACCGCATGTACACCAAATACGCGGCCTCCCGCAAGTGGAAGATCGACCCCATCTCTATCAGCGAGTCCGAGAACAAGGGCTTGAAGGAAGTCATTTTCAGCGTCAGCGGCAAGGGCGTGTGGCAGCGCCTCAAATGGGAGAGCGGGACGCACCGCGTCCAGCGGGTGCCGGTCACCGAGGCTTCGGGCCGCATCCACACTTCGGCGGCCACCGTGGCGGTCCTGACCGAGCCGGAGGAGATCGAGATCGCGATCGACCCCAAGGACCTGAAGATCGATGTTTACCGCTCGTCCGGGCCCGGCGGCCAGGGGGTCAACACGGCCGACTCGGCGGTGCGCATAACGCACCTGCCCACCAACACCGTCGTCACCTGCCAGGACGAGCGCTCGCAGCTCAAGAACAAGGCCAAGGGGATGCGCGTGCTTCGCGCGCGGCTCCTGGACGCCCGCCAGCAGGAGATCATCCAGAAAGAGGCCTCCACCCGCAAGGCGCAGGTGGGGTCCGGGGACCGCAGCGAGAAGATACGCACTTACAATTTCCCCGACAACCGCATCACCGATCACCGCATCGGGTTCACCACCCACCAGCTCACCAATGTCCTGGAAGGCGAGATGGACGAGCTCGTCGAGGCCCTGATGAAGGCCGAGGACGAATCGGCCAATGCCTGACCGTCACCCTACCGGAGAGGGTGGAGGTAGTTTTCATCTTTCGGTAATAAACGCGCTGAGCATTCACAAATTTTCCTTCATAGTGTAGAATAAATCCCGGCGGTCGTCTTCAGTACAGGGACGGAAGACATTGATCGCATGGGTTTTATGATAAAAAATATCCTATTGGGCCTGTTGCTGGTGGTTTTGCCCTGGGCGGACGCCCGGGCGGGCTCCCTGGCGGAATCCTTCCCGTATAAATTACGGTCCAAATATTTCAATTTTTACTACGGCGATGACGTAAATAACATAGATGTGATCTATCGTGTTGCGGACGGTTTTATCGATATCGTCGACCGGGATTTTTTCAAAGTGCGTTTTGATTTCCCTCTGGATGTTTATGTCCTGGAGAACGCGGAGGCCTTCAGGGATTTCCTGCGGCATAAACTGGGTATGCTGAACACCGTTGGACTGTACGGTGTCTATCTGGAACAGATCCATGGTTTTGTGACCTACGAAAATGCCGGTTTCGGGACCTTTTCCCACGAGATCATGCATCCGCTATTGAGGGCGGACTTCCCCCGGCTGCCGGAGTGGGCCGTGGAAGGCATTCCGGCCTTTTTCGAGAAGTTCTTCGGCTACTGGCAGGACAACCGTCCGGTCCTCAAGTTCGGCTTCCAGAACCCGTGGCGTATACGGGAGCTCGGGGCGCGGCTGGGCTCCCTCGACCTGGAACATATCCTGAACCACCCTGGACAGCACGACACCAGCGAGAAGCGGATGGTCTCGGTATTCCTCTATCAGAAGGGAAAGTTACGCCGCTACCTTGACCTGGCCAGGACCGACGACCGCAAAGGGTACCGGACCCTGGTGGAAGCGGCCTTTGAAAAGCCTTTTTCCGAGATACGGCCCCTGTGGATATCCTATCTCCAGGACGTGGAGAAGCAAAAAGAGAAGATCATGCGGACGCCGGCCAGCGGGCTGTTCGGGAACAGGGGACTGTTCGAGGATTTTATCCAGTCGCTGGGCCTCGGGGACGGCAGCGGTTCGTGACCGGAGATATAAGATCTTATGGAAGGGAGATCCAGTTGAGCAGTCGCCTTATGAAATCGATACCGGCGGGGCTGGGCCTGTTGTTGGCCCTGCTTTTATGTCCTGTGCCGGCGGGCGCGCATGAGGTCCAGGACGGGATCGGGCGGGCCCAATTGCCGGACGGTTCCGTATATGAAGGCGAGTTCCGCGGCGGTCTTTTTAACGGCAAAGGCACGCTGACCTTTGCCGACGGTGACAAGTTCGAAGGGGAATTCAAGGACGGCTTGATGGACGGCAAAGGCGAGATGAACAGGGCCAACGGGGACAAGTTAGGGGGAGAGTACCGTCGGGGTCGCCTGAACGGGGAAGGCTGGCTGCATCTGCACAACGGCACAAAATATGAAGGGACCTTCAAGAACGACCATTTCGACGGACAAGGGACCATTGTCTATGTCGGCGATAACACCTATACCGGCGGTTTCAAGGACGGCCTGGCCTGCGGCCAGGGGGTGCTGACTTATCCCGACGGGAGCCGGTTCAGCGGGGAATTCAAGGATGACATGATGAACGGCAAGGGGGTGGCTGTCCGGGCGAACGGTGACCGGTACGAAGGGGAGTTCCGCCACGGCCGTCCGAACGGTCAGGGGGTATATGCCTATGCCAACGGCAACCGGCTGGAAGGCGAGTTCGACAACGGTTTTTTGAACGGCAAAGGGGTCAAATATTATTACAACGGTGACAGGTACGAGGGGGAATTCAAAAAGAGCCGGCCCAGCGGCCCTGGCGTTTATTTCTGTGCCAACGGCGACCGGCTGGAGGGAGAATTCCAGGGATCTTTGTACGGCCAGGGCAAGCTTTATTACGCCGACGGCGCCAGGTACGAAGGCGAGTTCCAGAACAGCGAGCCGACGGGGAACGGCGTGTGGATCGATCCGTCCGGGAAAAAGATGGAACGGCAGTTAGAGGACGGTCAGTTCGTCCATCCCTAATTATGGCCAGAAAAAGCTGGCCGGAGCCCATTAAAAACGAGGTGCGTCATGAAAAACATGTTGGTCGTGGTATCAATATTGGCTGTCGTCTGGATGGGGCCGCTGCCGGCGCGGGCGGAAGAGGTCAAAGACGGGGTGGGCCAGGCCAAATTACCGGACAGCTCGGTCTACGAGGGCGAGTTCCGCAGCGGGCTCTTCAACGGCCAAGGCACTTTGACCTATCGCAATGGCGACAAGTTCACCGGTGAGTTCCAGGACGGCCTGATCCACGGTAAAGGCGAAATGGTCAGGGCCAACGGCGACAGGATCGGCGGCGAGTACCGGGACGGAAGATTGAACGGTGCCGGCTGGGTCATCTACAAGAACGGAAGCAAATATGAAGGCGGGTTCAAGGACGACCAGTTTGACGGACAGGGGGTCTTTGTTTATGCCGGCGGAGAAAAATATGCCGGCGGATTTAAAGACGGTTCTTACAGCGGGCTGGGTGTCTTCAGTTTTGCTGACGGCAGCCGGATGAGCGGAGAATTCAAAGAAAATCTAATGAACGGCAAAGGAGTGATGGACCGCCCGAACGGCGACAAGTACGAGGGCGAGTTCAGACAGAACGTGCCCAACGGGCAGGGTCTATATGTCTATAGCAACGGGGCCAGGTTGGAAGGCGAGTTCAAGGACGGCTATTTAAATGGCCAGGGCTTGATGGTGCAGGCCAACGGCGACAGATACGAGGGGGAATTCGTTCAGAGCAGCCCAACGGGGAAAGGTGTTCTGGTTTATTCCAATGGGCTCAAACTGGA
>CAYTIW010000001.1:89674-96820 GCA_964438075.1 uncultured Planctomycetales bacterium | reverse complement strand
GTTCGAGGACGGGCAGTTGGTGGAGCCCTGATAATAAGGTCAGGTGCTGAACAGGATAAACGACGGAAATGCATAAAATGAATTCGACAAGAATGAGGAGTTCCTCTTTGCTTGCCAGGATGATCGGCCTGATCTTCGCCGGGTCCTTTGTTCTGGCGTCCACAGTGACGGCCTGGGGACAGCCGGCCGGCCAGCCGCCCCAAGACGCCGGGCTCAACCTGGCCTTACAAAGGTTATGGCTGGACCAGGATACCACCGTGCGCAAGACGCCCCTGACCACCAAGGAGGTCGATCCCCGGCATATGTATTCCGCCTTTGTGAACCAGTACCAGCTCGGCCCTGACCCGCGCTGGGCCCTGGCCTTGCAGGACCTGATCCAGCTGAACATGCGTTGGAACCAGCAGGGTGCGCCTTCGTATAGCCTGGGGTCAGTGATCTTCAACAACGACATTACTTACTACCCGTTGTTCAAGGACGACCGTTTGATCGTAAAACTGGAATTGCCCACCAGCGCGGATTTCCCGGCGGGCCTGGCCATGCTGCAGAAGGCGGCCGCTGCCATGGGCTGGCAGCTGACGGGTGTCAGCACCGAGAACCGGGGGGACGACCTGGAGGCCCGGCTGATCACCTGGCGGGACCGGTTCTACAGCATGGACCCCCGCGGTATAATCCGGGCCTTGATCAACCTGGAGGGGGTCCGGGGAGCGTCGGCGGCCTCCACCCTTAACGCTAAACTGTGGGCCACGGCCGCAGTGGGTTATACCATGCTGGGGTTGAGCCTGACCCCGGATGTCATGGATTTCTCCGACACCTGTTATTCACAGGCCCTGGCCTATCTGGCCCTGGGCAAGCATCTGGAGCCGGGGCTATCGACGGTAAGGGAAGAATCTTTCCTGGCCATGGGCCTGGGATATAAAGCTTACGCGCGGACCCTGCTGGAGAAACAGACCTTTGCCTCGGACGATATGTATTCCTCCATCATCACGGCCTATCTGCTGGGCGACGTCGCCGGCTTGCGTAAACTGCATGAGAGGAACCCGGTCCCGCTCAGCTATTGCCTTTTGGGACGGCTTTACCGCTACATGGAGTTATGGGGAGAGGCCAAGGCGCTGGCGGAAAGATTCCTCAAGGAGGACCCGCGTTCCTATGCCTCGATGATAGCGGCCATCAACGACGGGGACCTGACTTTGGGGCATTCTTTGACCGTGGTCTATCCTCTGGACATCCTTGCCCGGCTCAAGGAGAACGTGTCCGGCGATGCCGACCGGGAGGATAAGAGCGCCTGGGTCGAACGGGCCCGGGGGGTATCCGGCGAGGAGAGCGGCAGTGATTTCTCTTTCCAGCAATTCGACGAACTTTTGGAAAAGTGGGTCCCCTGGGGCTGGGATATCAATACCGGGGTCATCATAGACTCGACGCGGATCAAGGCGGTCTACCGCGCTCTTTATAGCGACGCGCTGTACCTGAGGTTTTATTTTCTGCTCGAGCGCTGGAACGTGACAGAAAGGGCCTCGACCTTCGTGAAGTCCTTGGCCAAGACCGACATGAACCATCCGCTGGTCCTGAACATGAGGATGCTGGTGGCTGATGAATCATCCGACCGCGCCAGCGTGGACCGCCTGGCCGCCCGGGTGGTCCAGCATCCCCAGACCACGGCCCCGATGGCCGTGAATGCTTTATATAAATTTAGTTCCTACCTTGATAAAGTCAAATATGCCCCGCAAGTGTTCGGCAAGGTGACCGGAAAGCCCCGGCACATTTATCTGGCCGGTGTGATGTTCTCCGAGATCTGGCATTTTGACTGGGCCGTGAAGATGTTCCGTCAGAGCCTGGAGCGCGACCCCTTCGATTTCGAGTGTTACCGCCAGCTGGCTTATAAGGAGGGGGACGCCTCGGCTGTCGAGGAGGCGATACAGAAATATTCCTTCAATTACAAGGTCATGAGGTCTGCCGGGGATTATTACGCCGAGCAGACCGACCCTCAGCTGCTCGAGAAAGCCTTGGACTGCTATGACAAGGCCATGGCCATCGTCCCCGGCGATCTGTCTTTGGCTGAAGATAAAGCCGGGGTATTGCGCAAGCTCAAGCGTTACGAAGAGGCCATAAGACTTCTCAAAGAATGGCTGGCCAAGTATTCTGCCAACGATATGGCCACGCTCTATTATAAAAATGCTTTGGCTATTAATTATTTGAAGGTCCAAGATCCCAAAGCAGCCCTGGAGGTCCTTACGCCCGAGGTCATAGGTTCTTATCAAGGCGGAGTCATGCTTACGGCTGCCTGGGCCCACGATGCCCTGAACGAGCAAGCGCAGGCAGAGGACCTGTTCCGTAAAGTCGTCGAGCGTTATCCGACCTCGGACGGGGTCTTGGAGGACAGGATCGAATATTTGTGGAAACACCAGCGCGACCAGGAGGCCGTGGACCTTATCACCAAGGCGCGCCCGCGGCACGGTGAGAAGAATTACTGGTGGTATTTCGATGCTGTCCGCCAGGAGCTGGGGCAGGCCCCCAAGGAGCGCGTTTTAAAGATCGTTGATGCCTTGCTGGCCGGAGGAGCTCCCGAAAATGAGATAAAAGGCTTGGCCCTGCAATGTTTCCAGAAGGATCATGAACTGGCCTATGAGATCATGTCCCGGATGCCGGCCAGCAATCCGATGATGATGCTGTGGAAGGTCGTAGGCTTGTACCCGATATTGAAGGATTGGCAGGGGGAAGCGGCCGCGGACAAGTTCTTCGACCAGAACGTCCCGCCGCAGGCAATGGGGCCGTTGTCCATGCTGTTATACAATAACGGGCTGTATGAGCTTTTATTGCGGAAATTGCCCGACCCTGACAGTTATCCGCCGCCTCATCGGGAATTCACCTGGCTGGAAAAGATCCTGGCCTGGGAGGCTTTGGACCGGAAGCCGGAGGGATTTGCCAAGGACATTGCCGAACATTACAAGCAGCCGTCGACGGACTATTACAATACTTTGGCGCGTTTTATCCTGGGGCAGGTCAAGCTCGAAGAGCTGCTGGATATTATCGCAACCTCAAAACAGCGTTGCGAATTCGCTTATTACATCGGTTTCTCCAAGCGGCTAGCCAAGCAATTTGAGGAAGCGGCCAACTGGTATTATATTTGCCTGGAAACACAGCTGGTCAATAACGGCGAACTGCACTGGGCCATGGAGGAGCTGTTCTGGTGGGGGCATTTAGGGACCAAGCATCGCAACCGGCTCAAGCGTGATGATCTGGCGGATTTCTGGCAAAAGAAGCTGGCGGAATCCCAACTGAAGTGAACTAGCGGCCCAAGTCATGGTACTTACCGGTCTTTGATCGGCGTTCTCATTTTATCCTTGTCTGACCCGCCCAAAATTATTGTTCCTTGTGTTAGTTTAAAAGATAATTTATACTTATTTATATTCAAATGAATAATAAGACAAATCTTTTGGTTTAAAGCATGTTCTATCTCTTTAGTAACAATATCCTCAGACGATCTGCCGCTTTGGTCATGGCATGGAGCCTGGTTTATCCCTCTGGGTATGTCCAGGCTCAGGGGCTTAATCTGCCTCCGGCCGGTGAAAAAGTGGCTTTAAGCCCTGCCTTCCAGCCGGCCATGCTGAGCGCTATTACGGTCGACCCCAAGGATCCCTTTCAATTCGATTTTTATATAGACGAAGGACAGGCTTTTCAACTGGAGAATGAAGCGGCCGAGAACGCCCGCCGCGAGGAATATCTCCTGTTGGTGAAGGACTTCCTTGTCGCCCTGACCATACCCGAAGAACAGTTGTGGGTGAACCTGTCGCCCTACGAGAAAGACCGCATCATCGATGACCGTTTCGGGTTGACCGATATGGGGCGCGACCTGCTGTCCCAGGACTATCTTTTGAAACAGCTGACGGCGTCGCTGCTTTATCCGGAGGACGGGACGGGCAAGGATTTCTGGGAAGAGGTCTACCGCCGTGCGCACGAAAGGTTCGGCTCAACGGATATCCCCGTCGATGCCTTTAACAAGGTCTGGATCATGCCGGACACGGCTGATGTCTTCCAGAAAGGGACCAGCGCGCTGGTGCTGGAAGGGAAGCTCAAGGTCATGCTGGAGTCGGACTATCTGGCGATGCAGAATAACGCCGCCCCTCCGGGCACGGCCCCGTCCGATATGGCAATGGCGGATGAACGCCAGCTTTTGGCCAAACAGGTCATGCGCGAAGTGGTCGTTCCCGTGCTCGAGCGCGAGGTGAACAAAGGGAAGAATTTTGCCCGCCTGCGCCAGATATTCAATGCTTTGATCCTGGCGGCCTGGTACAAGAAGGCCATGCGCGAAAGTTTCCTCGGGAAGGTTTATGTCGACCGGAGCAAGGTCGTTGGGGTCGAACAGCCTGACGCGGCGGACAATATGAGGATATACAGCCAGTACGTCGAGGCCTTTCGCAAAGGGGTGGTCAATTTCATCAAAGAGGACGTGGACCGCTACACGGGGGAAGTGATCCCGCGCAAATATCTGTCGGGCGGGTTCATGGAAGGCGCTGATTTCGCCCAGAAGGTCCGGATAATGAACGAACTGCCTGACGGTTTCTCGGACAAGCAGGCCGGCCGATATGTGCGTTTGCGGTCGGCGGTGGACCCGGCCATGAAAGGATCGGAGAAGAAAACTATCTCGCCCCGGACGCAGGACACGCTGAATATGGCGGATGCCATGTTCGCCAATCTCGGCCAGATGGACCGGGAATTGAAGAGCGAGATCCTGGCCATGAGAAGGACGACCCAGGGCATATTGAAAGCCATCAAGCAATCAGGGGTCCCTTGGGGGCTGATCGAGGACAACGGCGACAGGGCCCTTAAAAAAGAGATGCGCAGACTGCGGAGCCAGGCCAAGAAAGCGTTCCAATTGTTCCTGAAGGGGCAGGAGAAAGGAACGGCTTTGGAACTGATAGAGTCATTCAATCAGATAGTGGACGACCCCAATGACAGCGATATACAGAAACTTATTCTGACCGGGGAGTACACGTTATATGTGTTCAAGATCATGTCGATCGTGGCCATGTTATCCCGGGAGGAGGGAAAGAGACCCTATGAGGAGATATTCGGCATCTTGGGTTTGGATCAGGCCTTGATCGAGAAATGGGCCCGGGTGGCCAGATCATTACGCACCGTGGATGATTACAGGGAATTCGCGCAGCAGATCGAGGCGACCATGGTGGCCGTTGAAGACAAGGGTAACCCGCTGAATCTCAGATCGGTCCCGGATGCTCAGAAGACCGTGGCCCGTATACGCGAAAAAAGATATCAGTCTTCCGGACAGGATATCCAGGCCATGGTCATTTTGGAATCGGAAAGAGCCAGGAAGTCGCTGCCCAAGGCTTTTGATTTTTTGTCCAGGATGATGCAATCTATGGGTATCGCCAACGTGGGAGATAATGAGAAAGTGATATTCGCCCGGGCCAAGACGGAAGGCAGCATACAGGGCAAGCTGGAGCGCGATGAAAGAACGCTGGCTGAGCTCTATGATCTTCTTGGGGGACGTCTGGCGTTCCCTGACAGGGGCGGCCTGGGAGGCATGGTCAAGGCGGTAGGGTCGGTCATAGACGACAGTTTGTCCTTTGAGAATTACCAGCAAAAAATACGGACCCGGCAGGATCGCATACTGCAGATGTTGAAGCTGGGGGCTTTGCCGGAATCGAAGAAGAAGTCGCTCCGGAAAGACTTTGCCATCCTGGAAGAGAATCAGAGGAATTACATCGATTATAATATCAACAAAGACAACCCTTACGGTCGACGGATACTGGTCCGCTCCACCAACTATTACGGCATGAGCAAAGAGCAGCGGGGGGGCACGCCGGAATGGTACCGGGCCATACATCTCCTTTTCATGTTGGGGGATGGGGACGCCACCGTAGAGGTCCAGGTCAAGACATTGTTGATGGCCGTACTTCAGGCTTGGGAGCATAAAGCCTATTTCAAGGCCAAGGACCAGAAAGAGAGCCCTTTGCGGGATAATATGCTCAAGCTCATCTGGATGGCGAATGCCGTGGAATCCGCCAATTACGTCCAATCCAGGTCCAAAAGGCTTGTATCTGACACGGTCGACAATTACATTACAGAAAAAGACATTCCTGACAACGCCCAGAAGGGTGGTATCGACGTCAGAAATGTCGAGGAGAGCCTGCGCCTTCGGGCTGAGGGTTTGATGCCGCAGGAATTCGGCCAGACAGGCATAGCGGCTGACGAACTTGACGGCTTCGCCCCCAGGATAATCTCGATCCAGTCCGTGGAAGGGCTGCTGTTCCTCCAGAGTACCGCTGCCTCCGTCGCTCCGAAGTAGAACTACAATTAAACACGGCCCTCCTGTATAATATTCCTCATAATAAGTTGGCTTATTATTATGAACTGCTTTCTTTGAGGGATCATCCACCCCATGACCGACGAAGAATTGTTCCTTACCGCCGTACTCAAGTGTTCCCGTTCAGAGCTTTATACGAATCCCGTCAAGCTCGGCATCGATCAGCAGGCCGAGCTCGACCGCATGAGGTTTCGCCGGGCGGCCGGGGAACCGGTGCAGTACATCGTCGGTTTCACCGAGTTCATGGGGTACCGCATCGAGGTCGGCCCGGGAACGCTGGTCCCGCGGCCGGAGACCGAGGTGCTGGCCGAAACGGTGATAGGGGAGATGACGGCCGGCGGGCGGGGAGAACATTTTTTCCTGGATATCGGGACAGGGTCCGGCTGTATCGCTATCGCCTTGGCCAAGGAGGTCCCGGATTGCCGGGGCCTGGCGGTGGATGTGTCTGCCGAAGCCCTGGCCTTTGCCCGCCGCAACGCCGGAATGAACGGCGTGGCGGACCGCATCGAGTTCGTGGAACGGGACGTGTTCTGGTTCATGGACGAGACCGCGCACCGTTTCGATGCCGTGGTCTCGAACCCCCCATACATCCCGACATCCTCGCTGGATGGTCTGCCGGAGGATGTCAGGAAAGAGCCCCGGACGGCGCTGGACGGCGGCCCGGACGGGCTGCATTATTACCGTTATATCGTCCCCGCGGCCAGGCGGGCGCTGAAAACTTCGGGCCTGATCGCCCTGGAATTCGGCGACGGGCAGGGAAAAGAGTTGGAAAACCTGTTTGCCCAAACCGGCGGATGGGATAAAATACGCTTCATCAAGGATAA
>CAYTIW010000001.1:87776-89574 GCA_964438075.1 uncultured Planctomycetales bacterium | reverse complement strand
CCGCTCAAAGGCGAGGTCCGGATCTCCGGCTCCAAGAACGCCACCCTGCCCATACTGGCGGCCACGCTTCTTACCGACGAGACCTGCGTTCTCAGCAACGTGCCCAAGCTCATGGACACCAACACCATGGTCAAGCTTTTGAAGTCCCTGGGCAAGCTAGTCGACTGGGACAAGGACAAGCTGATCATCATGTCCAACGGCAAGATGAACCCGGTGGCGGACTATAAACTGGTCTCGACCATGCGCGGGTCCATCTGTGTGCTGGGACCGCTCCTGGCCAAGCTGGGCGAGGCGAAAGTCTCCATGCCTGGCGGCTGCGTTATAGGGGTGCGTCCGGTGGACCTACACCAGAAAGGCATCGAGGCGCTCGGTGCCAAGGTCATTTTCGAGGGCGGATACATTGTCGCACAGGCCCGTCGTCTCAAAGGTTCGCGGGTTTACCTGGCCGGGGCTTCAGGCCCGTCGGTGCTGGGCACCGGCAACGTGATGATGGCCGCGACCCTGGCCGAAGGCGAGACCGTGATCGAGTGCGCCGCCTGCGAGCCCGAAGTGGAGGAGCTGGCCAATTTCCTTAACGCCATGGGGGCCCGCATCCGCGGCCAGGGCAGCCCGCGTATCGTCATCCAGGGGGTGAAGAAGCTTCACGGCGCGGATTACCGGATGTCGTCCGACCGCATCGAGGCCGGGACCTTCGTGCTTTTGGCGGCCATGGCCCGCAGCAGTTTCGTCATTCGCGATATCGATTACCAGCAGTTGACCGCGCTCGATGACGTCATGCACAATGTGGGAGTGAATATAGTGGCCGAGAAGAACCTGGTCAGGGTCAAGGCCCCAAAGACGCTCAAGCCTTTCAGCATCACGACCTATCCCTACCCGGGGTTCCCGACGGACCTGCAGGCGCAGTACATCGCGCTCATGTCGCTCACCAACGGCGTCAGCGTGGTACGCGACACGGTGTTCCCGGACCGGTTCATGCATATCTCGGAGCTCAACCGCATGGGCGCCCGCATCCGCCGCGAGGGCGGCAGCGCGATCGTGGAGGGCGTCAAGGGCCTGTGCGGCGCGCCGGTGGTGGCCTCGGACCTGCGCGCGTCGGCGGCCCTGGTCATGGCCGGCCTGGTGGCGAAAGGCCAGACCGAGATCCGCCGCGTCTACCACCTCGACCGGGGCTACGAGAACATCGACAAGAAGCTCATCGGGTTGGGGGCGAGCATCAAGAGGGAAAAGGAATAGAAAGTCTACGAGGTCTTCAAGGTCGGCAAGGTCTTTGAGGCGAACGATTTGCCCGACCTCGAAGGCCTAAAGACTTTATAGACCCCCGGGAGTCAATATGATACTAATGATCGACAACTACGATTCCTTCACCTACAACCTGGTGCAGTATTTCGGCGAGCTGGGGGTGGAGATGCAGGTCTTCCGCAACGACAAGATCACGCTGGAGGGGATCAAGGAACTTGCGCCCGAACGGATCGTGATCTCGCCGGGGCCTAGCAATCCCGAGCACGCCGGTATTTCTGTCGAAGTGATCAAGTCTTTCGCGGGCCAGGTGCCTCTGTTCGGCGTGTGCCTGGGCCACCAGGCGGTGGGTCACGCCTTCGGCGGGAAGATCGTCCGCGCTAAGACCCTCATGCACGGCAAGACCTCCCAGATCCGGCACAACGACCAGGACCTGTTCAAAGGCCTACCCAACCCGTTCACCGCCACCCGCTACCATTCGCTCGTTATAGAGAAGGCCACCTGCCCCGACTGCCTGGAGGTCACCGCCACCAGTACGGACGACGGCGAGATCATGGGCGTG
>CAYTIW010000001.1:15007-87676 GCA_964438075.1 uncultured Planctomycetales bacterium | reverse complement strand
GCGCTGGCAGAGAACATCTCGAAGGCGACAGGCTTCGGTAGGCTATTAAAGTCGTCGGTCAGGTCGATAAAAGGGATCTCCCTTTTCTTGAGCGATCTCTCCAGAAAACTTCTCAACTTTATATTGTCGTCACCCGATATCTCACCGAGGGTCGGAAGGTAGATGACGATCAATTGGCTGCCTTTCTGGCGGTCGGTCTCTTTAAGTTTGTCGAAGATCTTAAAGACCACTTTGAACACTTCTTCCTGTTCGCTTTGCAGGTCAGGCGCCTTTTTAGGAATGAACGAGGATGTGAACCTGAATAGCGACAACTGGCGCAGGGACTCCAGGTTCTCGGTAATGAACGGGAGAAAGTAATTGCGCCTGGGGACCGGGGTGTTGGTAACGATCAGCTCGCCGTTTGCGATTTTCATCACCGGTTTAGGATATCCGTAAAATCTCCCCCCTGATCTTCCCAGCACGTAAGGGTTGAGCGCGACGATGTGGATCTGGCTTTTGAATTTCTTTCCGTCACGCATATACCACAGATAAGCCTGGTCCAGCCCGTAACCACCCTGCCCCATGTTGATGGTCTCGATACGATCGTCCATTCCGGCCAACAGATGCCCCCAAGTCTGGTGATCGTCCACGTCGTAACCAAAGGTGAAAGAATCTCCCGACAGGATCACCCGGATCTTGCCCTCCGGCACTTCCACGGGAAGATCATTATCATTGCGGAAGCCTTGTGAGTTGATCTTTATGCTCATGCCCTCGCCGTATATGTTTTTTACGGAGATGCCGGGGATGCTCACCCAGCCCAGCTGCGCGTCGTATTTTGTGTAGACGCGTTCAGCCAGCGGCGCAGTGCGCATGCCTCCGGCCACGAATAGCACGCTGCACAGGCCTTCTAAGAATATGAACAGGAGGATGGTTTCGCTCAGGACTAGCAGCGTCGGAAACGCGCCAGAGCTTATTTTTTTCAGGATGGCCTGGTCCATATTTCTGTCCGGGCTTTCTTTTTCCGTCAATGGGTCAAGTATCATCTGGATATCCGTCAGCTGAAGGAATTAAATATAACACGGCCGGTTGGATTTTAAAATGGCTAATAAGGGAAGTTGAAATGAACCCCATGCCATTGGGAGGCCAATGAAATGGCATAATTGTATAAAAAAATAATCTCTTTTGTTTGCCGCGTGGTATGTTAAAAAATAATAACGATCATTTTATCCAACAGGTGGGCCTCTTTTTTCTGGTTTTCTTCGCTTCCAGAGGGGAGAGGTCAAAAGGTTATGCATAGAAGGTCCTTTTCGTTAATATTCACCATTCTTCTGCTTTTACTGCCGTCGGTATCCTTCTCATCCGATTTTCGTCTGCGCTGGGCCGAGGTGGACGTGGTCCTGGATAAGGACGGCAAGGCGGAGGTCACCTACCAGGTCCGCTGGGCCTGCCGGGGCGCCAACCTGCACGGTTTCTATTTTGAAGGTTTCCGGGAGCGGCCGGTCTTCGACTATCAGGGCTCCTATGCCGTGGACCAGAACGGCCAGCGCTACGGCTTGAGCATCCAACCGCTGTCGTCCCGGAAATATGACGTGGTGCTGGCCAATGGCCAGGCCTTCCACGACGGAGAGATCACCTATGTCCTGCGCTACGCGGCCGACCTGCAGGCCAGCGGCAACGTCACCCTGACCGACAGTCCGAACTCGGGGCGGCTGGCCGTATTCAACTGGGCCCCGGTGCAGTGGGACGATCCGCTCGAGCATGAGGCCGTAAAGGTCTATTACCCGGTAAAGGTCGAGCCCCTGAACGGCATGGCGAAAGAGCTGGAACGGGTCAAGTTCCTGACCGAGAAGTACGTCAACGCGCAATACCGGATCGACTATTCCACCGTGAAAGGCAGGGACAATTCCGACCTCCTGCAGGTGCTTTTCTACCGGGAGAAACCGGGGGCCCGTTACCATTTCCAGATCCAGACCTATATCGATGCCTCCTTTTTCACCCTGACCACCATGGCGCCGAAGTCGGTCACGGCGACGGTCCCTGAAGGATACACCCCGGCCCCGGAGCCCAATCTTATGAACCGTTTTGCGCCCGGCAGCGTGCTGGCGTCCATGCCGATGGACAAGGGGGCGCTGACCGTTTATCTCGTGATAGGGTTCCTGGTCTTCGCCCTTTTTCCCTTGATCATCATCGGCCGGAAGCATGCCTCCATGCAGGTCGCCCGTGAGGGCATAACGAATATCAACTGGGACGGCAACGAATGGGTGCCGCCTCAGGTGCAGATGGGGTCGTTCCGCAAGCCCGGCAAGGTGGGAAAGACGCTGACGCCGCTGGAGGCCGGTCTGCTTTTGGACCTGCCGCTGGCGCAACTGGTGGGGCTCATGGTCGGGAACCTGGAACGCAAGGGCCTGGTCAAGATACTGTCCTACAGCCCTTTCCGGTTGGAGCGGGTGGGGACCAGTCCGGCCGAGGACCCTTACGAGAATTCCATCCTTAACGCGATAAAGGCCGACGGCACGGTCCCGGACGATATCTTCCAGGTGGTGTTCAAGGACATGGCCCAGGGCATGGGGCAGAAGTTGTGGGATTGCGACCTCGACGCTACCAAAGATTATTACCGCCGGCAGATCAACAACCTTCCGCAACAAGGACCTTCATCGCAGCCGGGCGGCAATTGGCGGAGTTCCGATCTTTTTTACTGGGGCTGGTATTACGATTATTATCACAACGCTGATCGTTATCACCGGCAGTACGGTGCATACCGTTGCTCGCAGGACATGCAGAACACCGTCCAGCAGTTCAAGCTGGACCCGCAGCAGACCTTTTCGACTTTCCGCACCACTCCGGTCTGTTATGACGGGCCTTTCCTGCAGAACGTCTGCCACGACGCGTGCCATTCGGCCTGCCATTCGGCCTGTCACTCGGCGTGCCATTCCGCGTGCCACGGCGCCTGTCACAGCGCGTGCGTGAGCAGCGGGCATTGAGGGTTTTGACTATGGGATCGATCTATGAGCGCATAGACTGGGTGGACGAATATGTGAAGAACGTGTCACCCTACCTGCATGTCCGCGAGGAGGACCGCCTGCTGATAAAGATACCTAACGAGGCGTACAAGCTGAACCCGTCCGGCGTCAGTCTGCTGAAGCGGCTGATCAAAGGCGAACGGGTACGCGATATCGTCGATGCATATCCCGACCGGGAAAAGGTGGCCGGTGACATCCACGCCTTCTTTTCCGACCTGCGGGCGGTCTTGAAGGGTTGCTATCATGAGCTGGACGAGCGGAGGGCTGTGGTTAAGGTCCCGTTCACGCTGGGGTTCAACACGCTCCCCGTCCTGAGCGAGATCGCGGTGACCTACCGCTGCAACCTGGCCTGCCGTTTCTGTTACGCCGGCTGCGGTTGTAGGAAAGACAACGATTCCTCGGAACTGGCTACCGGGCAGCTGAAAGAGATCCTGCGCATGATCCGCCAGGAGGCCGAAGTCCCGTCGGTGAGCTTCACCGGGGGCGAGCCCACGCTGCGGGAGGACCTTCCGGAACTGGTCCGCCACGCCAAACGACTGGGGATGTGGACCAACCTGATCACCAACGGGACACTGGTGACCGCTGCCAAGGCCGCTGAGTTGAAGGACGCCGGACTGGATTCAGCCCAGGTGAGCCTGGAAGCCGGCACCGCCGAACTGCACGACCGCATAGTCCAGCATCCCGGGGCTTTCGGTTTGACCATGGAGGGCCTGAAGAATTTGCATGACGCCGGTATCCGTGTCCATACTAATACGACGATATCGAAACTGAACAAGGACGAACTTGGCGGGATACTGGAACTGGTCAAGGCGCAGGGAATGGAGAAATTCTCCATGAACCTGCTCATGCCGCAGGGGTCGGCCCTGAGCGATATAAAAGAGCTCTTGGTGCGTTACACCGAGATCGGGGAGCTGGTGCTGGACGTACAGCGCCGGGCCAGGGAACTGGGGCTGGAATTCATGTGGTATTCTCCCACTCCCATGTGCCTTTTCAATCCGGTCGCGCATGGCCTGGGGAACAAAGGCTGCGCAGCTTGCGACGGGCTTTTGAGCATCGCGCCCAACGGAGATATCCTGCCGTGCTCGAGCTATCCTAAGCCGGTGGGGAATCTCCTGGCGCTGCGCGGCCGGTTCCGCCAGGAATGGCGGAAGGGCGAGTTCGCCTTCTTCCAGAAGAAAGGTTTCGCCATGGAGAGGTGCCAGACCTGTGAACATCTGGCCGTTTGTAACGGCGGATGTCCTTTATATTGGGACGAAGTGGGCGCGGAAGAATTAGAGGAGGTCCTCCTTTGAGATTATTCCCGGACCTGGCACGACAGGATGAGATCAAATTCATGTTCTTTAAGGGCCTGCCTTACCGGATGCGTATCGGACTTGTTGTGACCGGGATCGCGTTAGGATTGTTGGTGCAATTGTTCGTTTCCTTCTGGCTGGGATGGCTCCTGCTGGCGCTGGCGAGCGGGATGAGCCTGGTCCAGGGTTATGATTCGACCCCGGTTGCCAAAGGTACGGCGGAAAAATGGGACCAGGTCACTCCGGACGAGTATGCCAAGGTCAGGAACAAACAGGGCGAACTCCGGCGCTGGGACCTGGATGCTTTCGACATCACCAACCCGCTGGGGGGTACTTTCTTTGCGATTCTGTTGGTCTTGGGAGTCGTGGTTTGGCTGGCTTTGCTGGACCAACCCGGCAGGGTCGCCGAATTCTGGGCCTGGGACGCTTCGGTAATGCTGGTCCCGCACTGGTTGACCGGGGTCAGGAAGTACCTGAGGCAAGATCAGCTTATCATCAAGATAGGCCTTTTGGAGAAGGTCATGGGATTGCTCGCTTCGCCTTCGGATGTACAGGTCCTGCCCATGCTGGCGACCCGGGCGACCAAGGAAGACAAGCGCTTTCCCGTCGATGCGCGTTTGATGCTGCGCCTGGTCGGGGCCCCGGCGGGATTTCTCGGGATACAGGTCCAGATAGCCATCAATTCCGTCCAGGGAACAGATTATCCTTACTTATATTGCGTTCTGCTCGCCCGCAACGAGGCCAGGTTTTTCGCTAAGGCTAAACAGGCGGTGACGGCTTTCCCGGGATTTGACCGTTCCGGAGTGACGGTCGAGCCATCCTCCGAACAGGGAGTGGATGTGCTCGTGGTAAGGCAGACCACGACCCGCACCTCGGGTTATCACACCGATCCTGCCCGGGCCCAAAGCCTGGTGAGTTTTGCGGTCCAGTTGGCCCGTAAACTATGCCTGGAAAGCCAGACCGGCGGCCGGGTTAGCACGTGAGATGGGCCTGTGGTTCCAGAACATATGCCCCGGCATTTATGTTTTATGAGGCAACATATTCTGATATTATTGCATAAGCAAGAACAGGGTGATTTCCACCTGCGGGTGTATCAAACATTTAAATACTTCTATCTTAAGGACCGATCATGACCACTTTACTGGATAAGCTGCGGCAGAGGAAAAGCCTTACGCGCGGCGAGATGCAGTCTTTGATGACCGAGATCATGTCCGGGCGCATGGCCGAGAACGAGATGCGGGACTTTCTGGTCTTTTTGAACGAGAAGGGGCCGACGGTCGAGGAGATAACCGGTGCGGCGCAGATCATGCGCCGGTTCGCGTTGCCAGTAGCGGTGGACAAGGAAGTCGTCCTTGATACTTGCGGGACAGGGGGGGACGGAAAGAACACCTTCAATATCTCCACCATTGCGGCCATCATCGCTGCGGCCTGCGGTGTCGTGGTGGCCAAGCACGGCAACCGTTCGGTCTCCAGCCGTTGCGGCAGCGCGGATGTGCTGGAAGCCTTGGGGGTGAGGATAAACCTGTCACATGAAAAGGTCCAGGAATGCATGAAGGCGGTCGGCATAGCTTTTCTTTTCGCCCAGAGCCACCATCCGGCCATGCGTCATATCGCGCCGGTGCGCAAGGCCTTGGGCGGCAAGACGATCTTTAACATCCTGGGGCCTCTGACCAATCCGGCGAAGGCTACCCATCAGATGATGGGGGTTTATTCTAGACATCTGGTTGAACAGATGGCGCACGTGCACCAGAATCTGGGGGCTAAACGGGTGGTGGTGGCCCATGGTGCCGACGGACTGGATGAGATCACAACGACCACCACGACCTATGTCAGTAAATTCACCGGGCAGGAGGTCATTTCGACCGAGATCAGTCCGGAAGAGTACGGCCTGCCGCGGGCCAAAGAATCGGACCTGCTGGGCGGTGATGCCGCCCAGAACGCATCGATCGTGATGTCGATCCTCAAAGGTGAGAAAGGACCGCGGCGGGATGTCGTTCTCCTGAACACGGCCTTTGCGCTTTTCGCGGCGGAGATGGTCCGGACCCCCCGGGAAGGGCTGGACATGGCCGCCCAGGCTATCGACACTGGCCGGGCGATGATCAAGCTGGAAGAGCTTCAGGAGTTCACTAACCGTGTCTAGCGACTTCTTGAACAGGATACTGGACTCAAAACGGACGGATAACGAGAAGAAACGGGCCTACCGCGAAAACCTAAAAAAGCATCTCGACCGCAGCGATTACTCTTACCATGGATTATTCAAGGAACGGATTTCGCAGGCCGGTGGAATTAATCTTATCGCGGAGATAAAGAAAGCCTCGCCGTCCAAGGGGGTGATCCGTGAGGACTTTGATCCGGAAGCCATCGCCCGGATATATGAAGGAAGCGGTGTCGCCGCGATATCGGTCTTGACGGAAGAAGAATATTTCCAGGGGAAGGCCGCTTATCTGAAGATGGTGAGCGAGAAGTTCAGCCGGCCGGTCTTGATGAAAGATTTTATCATCGATGAACTGCAGATCTATGAAGGCCGGTATTGCGGTGCGAGTGCTGTGCTGCTCATCGTGGCGGCTTTGTCTGACGCGGAGCTAAAGCAGCTGCTTGCCGTTTCGCGCCGTCTGGACCTGGACGCTTTGGTGGAGGTCCATGACGAGTCCGAATTGGCCAGGGCATTGAGATGCGGCGCGGATATTATTGGAATAAACAACCGCGACCTGCACACTTTTGAGGTCGACGTCGCGACCAGCGAAAGCCTAATGCCGCTCATGCCGAAAGACAAGGTGACGGTGTCGGAGAGCGGCATATCATCGCCTGAAGAAGTGGCTCGGCTGGCCCAAGCAGGGGTTCACGCAGTTTTGATCGGGGAAACGTTCCTGCGGGAACGAGATATTGCGGCTAAGATCAAGGAAATAATGGGGAGGTAATATCCCTTAAAACCGTTGAAGTCATCTCAGCCAGGTGGCGGCTTGTGTTGAGTTCTTTAGGTTTTTAATAGTTCGAGGGAAAAAGAACATGGTCAGGGTGAAGATCTGCGGAATTACCAATAAGGACGACGCCTTCAAGGCGGTAAAGTTCGGTGCCGACGCTCTGGGTTTTGTTTTTTACAAAAAGAGCCCGCGTTACGTTTCTCCATCACGGGCGCGCAACATTGTGGAGATACTGCCTCCTTTCGTTTCCATCGTCGGGGTGTTCGTGGATGAGAAGATAGGGGCGATACGGGATATAGCCGGTTTCGTGGGGCTGAATGCGGTACAATTGCACGGGAATGAGGACCATCATTTCTGTCATCGATTGAAACGTTACCAGGTCTTAAGGATCATAAAGGGATTTAGGGTCAACGAAGCATTTGATTTCTCAGGTGTCGGTAAATTCGATGTGGACGGCTGCCTTTTCGATACTTATCAGGATGGCGTATTCGGAAGTACAGGAAAAGTATTCAATTGGGAACTGCTCCGGAGTGCCGACCTGCATGTTCCGGTGATCCTTTCAGGAGGGTTAACGGCCGAGAACGTTCAGGAGGCTGTCGGAAAAGTGAAGCCTTTTGCGGTTGACGTTTCAAGCGGGGTGGAGTCCTCTCCAGGGCAAAAGGATCACCACAAAATGCAAGCCTTCATACTAAATGCTAAACAAGCCATTTAATTAATTTTAGTAAGAAGTTTAGTAAGGTTGCATAGTTCTATTTACCAATATGTTACGTTTTATGTCGTTATCCGCTGGGGGGCGGCTCAACCCTTGCCCTGAGACAATATGGATGTTATATTTCATTTGAGCCGAAAAGGTAAACCTGGGGAAACCCGGGGACACAAAGCGACAGACCTACGTTACCATTTATTACCCGTTCTTCGGCCCGTAGCCCTTAGTGGCGGTTTGGGCCTTTGCCTGTCGGCGTTGTCTTGGGGTATTTGGTGGTAACATGGTGGCTGCGTTGCCGAAGCGCGAAAGGTGACCTGAGAGTCCCACCTTTCCGGCTCTGGAATAATAAATAACACATTTGACCCCCAGCAGTATCGGGGGTCTTTTTTTTATGAAAAAATTATGTATTCTTTGAAATTTATGAATGAGATAGAAAAATATGAAAAATGGCATGAGATAAAACACCGCGAATGGGAAGCGCGATGTTTGAATTGTGGGGCCTGTTGCGGTGCGTTCGATGATCCCTGCGAGCATCTGCATCGACAGGGCAATGGCCTTTACGCCTGCCGTGTCTACAATGTTCGTTTCGGGATCCATAAAACAGTTTCTGGTGAAGAGTGTGTCTGTGTGCCGCTACGTAGCAAGATAGGGCAGACTTGGCCAGGGGATGAACGTTGTGGGTATAAATAAACGTAATGGCGTGCCCCCTTAAACGGAATATAACCTTTCAACCCAGCGCTTAATGACTTCAGAGTTTGTTCTGCTTCTTCTAATAATTCATGAAGATTTAATTATTCATATATCTTGACTTTTTAGCGTCTACATGGCATATTTTCTCTGATTTTTTCCGTATTGTTCGTCACAAATACTACACAGAGTATAAAATTTTTATAAGTTCAACTAAAAAACTTCCGCTCACTATGCATAAACTTTTCTTACGTTTTGTTTCATTTTCAGTCCTATTCTGTTTCTTGTTCACTTCCACAATACCGCGCAGTTATGCCGGTGAAGTGGTCCTGCCGCCTTACGACCATATATTGACATCTGGGCCGGCTTTTACACCTGTTATCATCAGAGGAATGGTGATACATCCGGAAGACCCTCTCAAGTTCGATTTTCTTATGGATACCGGAACTAAAGATCTATCCGGAAAAGATCTGCGCCTTGAGGCGGAGAAATCGATCAAATATTTCTTGGCCTCTTTGACGGTGCCGGAAGATGAGCTCTGGGTCAACCTGTCACCGTTTGAAGAAGACAGGGTCATTCCTGCTGGGTTAGGGAGCACAGTCATGGGCAGAGACCTCTTGGCCGAGGATTATGTGCTGAAACAGCTGGCGGCTTCTCTTTTATATCCTGAAAAAGAGCTGGGAAGACAGTTCTGGGCCAGGATTTATGAGTCTGTAAACCGCAAGCTGGGTTCTGCCTATGTCAACATGGACGAATTCAACCGGGTCTGGATAGTGCCTTCCGAGGCGCAGGTGTGGGAGCATGACGGCAAGGTGATGATACTGAAAAGCCGTTTGAAGGTCATGTTGGAGAGCGATTATGTCGCTCAGAGTGCTATCGGGAATGGGATGAGGGATAAAGGGGTAGAAGGGCCCGGAGTTGACGTTCAGCAAGAGCTTTCCAAAAAGGTCTTACGCGAGATATTGATCCCTGCTTTGGAGAAAGAAGTCAACGAAGGCGAACACTTCGCCCGTTTACGGCAGATATATGCGGCCATGATCCTATCGGCCTGGTACAAGGTCCGTCTCAAGGAGAGCCTGTTGGCCAAGGCCTATGCCGATAAGAATAAAGTGGCCGGGGTAGGGTTCTCGGAAGGCGCGAACAAGGAGGAGATCTACAACCGGTACCTGGAAGCGGTCAGGAAAGGTCTGTTCAATTATATACGTGAAGAAAATGACCCGGATACCGGCGAGGTGGTCCCTCGTAAATATTTCTCCGGCGGTTTTGTAGGGAAGAATATACAGAACATCCTTTTGACCGGGATGTTCGTAGGATCTTTGACCGTACTTTCACCTGAAGTCCGTGCCCAAGCCCGCGATGTCTCGAATCCTAAGGGCAAAATGGTCCTGGTTTCCTCCGGGGTAATGGATGTAGGGAAAGATGCCAATCCGGTCTATCTGGCGCAGGCGGGAACGCAAGGTGTTAACGGCAATGAAAGGCTTGATCGTAATCTTCCGCCAGGGGCAGTAGCTTTGGCGGTCAGCACTCAGGATGCGGAGAAGCTCAAGGCCAGAGTGGATCTAATGCTGGAGCAGCCTAGGATAACAATGATCGGATTGGCACTGACCGCCACAACAGTTTACAAACTGTGGGGAAAATATCTCGGTGCGGGAAGTAAGGCGAGATCCGCCTGGCTGGAGAAAGAATTGGCTGGCGCAGAGAAGGAAGAATATATAAGGCTCTCTTACGCAGAAGCTAAGGATGAAAGCCGGAAAGAAATTGCGCAGGTACGATCCTGGCTGGCGGAGAGAAGTGGTTCCGACTTCGCCCAGGCTTCCTTGGCCGAGATCGTCCCGACCCTGACTCAGGTAGTGGAATGGTATCAGGACCTTTCTACGACGGAAGCTATTGCGCTTTGGGCGGGGGTAGGGGTAGGGGCTTTGGTATTGACCGCTTTAGCTGTTTATAGTTATCCCTATTTAAAGTTGAATTCCATTAAGAGAAAAATGGGCATCGATGGGCTTTTAGTCATGCTTAACGATTACTATATTTACAGCGAAATAGCGCGAAAGATGCTGGAGAAAATGACCAGTAACGATAAAGAATCCAGGTATGAAGTCGGGCTGAAAGCCTTGTCTTCAGCCCGGCTGGATAGCCAAATATGGGGGATAAAATTGCTCGCCGACCTGGGAGATCAGCGTGCGGTAGGGCCTATTTACAGATTGTTGCAAAAGAGAGATTATTGGCACGTTTTCAAGGCCGCACGCGAGGCTTTAAGTAAGCTGACAGCCAACAGCCCAGAGGCTCGGTACGAGATAGGGCTGGGTACTTTGTCCTCACATGACCGTGATAGCATGGTATGGGCGGTGAAGTCACTTGTCGCGCTGGGAGGGGATCGCGTTATCGGAGAAAGTCGCCTTACAGCAGAACACATATCTTTTGCCTTGGTGAGCGAAGAAAAAGAGGTACAACAGGGGGCCCGAAATATTCTTGAAGCAAGAGAACAAAATGGAGATGTTATTTCCGGTCATTATCTGGAAGCCTATGATGCCTTAAAAAGGATATTAGCGCAGAATTCATTAGAGATCAGTTCGTATGAAATGTTGCGATTGATCGAGGATGCCGTGGACTGGAAAAGGAATTTGAACAGTGATTTCAACTTTAAATATGTGCCCGCCACGAAGGTAACGGCGGGTTCGGAAGAAGTAGCGACTTCGGCACATATTGAAGTCCTCAGGAAGGATGGGGCCGTTGACTCTGCGCAGAAAGACCTGGGCGGTATCGATCTGGACCCGAGGAAACTTGACCTGCAGATAAAGCGTGACGGTAATGGAGTACCCCTTCCTGTATCTGCCCAGCCGTGGGATGCGATCAATATCCAGGGATTTGTCCCGGTGATATACCGGATCGAGCCGGTCAATATCCCGTTATTGCTTGGGTTGGGTTCTGAGCACGAAACGATGCCTACAGCTGGAGCAAATGCCGAGGGCGATAGGGATATTGCCGTCAGTATGGCTACCGGATCAACTGGGGCCTGAAGTTACCATCCCGGGACCGCCGCTGGGTAAATTTATCTTTTATATCATCACCCAGAAAGCCTTTCTTCTTTCCTCAATTTTTCCTCTGTGCTATAATCTCGCCTTATGACAAAACAGCTGATACGTGTTTATCATCATCTGGATTTTGACGAGGTCAAGGCCCATACTCTGGAGTACGGAGTGCTTTCCGGTATATGCTCGAAATGCAAGAATCTGGACATTAAGCTGGATATGCAGTCTTGTCCCAAGTGCGGTACGCATTTCAAATATATTGCTTTCCAGAATGTAAAGGAACATCTGCCTAAAATCCTCCGGATACAGGAACAGCGAAGTGATGTGCGGCTAATTGATTACCAGGATTACAAGCGTATTGAAGGTGAGCTGAGGGCCAGGAGTATCTTGGGGTAACTTGAATAATAGATTTATAGCGCCGATCGTCTTTCAGGTTTGCTATATCGGATGCCAAAGGGATAAATGAATGATAAGCAGATCCCGCCTTATTAAAACTACTCAGAAAGTACTATCCATAGATTCGCAGAACCCGCCAGGTAATGAGGCCAAGATAGCCGAACTGGTCGCCAAGGAAATGCGTTCGCTGGGGCTGGAAGTTAAAATGGTGTCCTATAAAAAAGACCGGCCTAACGTGATAGCAACATGGCGCGGCTCTCTTCCCCGGCAGCAGTCCGCCGGCCGAGCTTTGCTGATCACCCCGCACACTGATACCGTGCCGATCGGGAAGGGGTGGAAATTCGATCCTTTAGGAAAGGACATTGTAGCGGGAAAGATCTACGGTCGCGGAGCCTCGGATGATAAAGGCAATCTGGCCTGCGCCATGGAGGCTTTACGGAGTTTACGGGAGGACGGGTATGCCCCTCGCAAAGATATCATCCTGGCCGCCACCTCTGATGAAGAGACCGGCAGCCATCTCGGAATAAAGCCGTTACTGGAGAAAGGCGTGCTGCGCCCCCAGCTGGCGCTGGTTCTGGATTCGGTAGATTTCGACACGGTCATCGCCCAGAAAGGGCTGTGCCATTGCCGAGTGCGCGTTTTTGGCAAGAAGGCGCACGGGGCGACGAACTGGATGGGGGTCAACGCTATTGAGTTAGCGGCCAAGATCATCCGGCGGTTGAAAAAACATGAATGTGTTTTCAAGAAGCACAGTTTGTTGAACCACCCGACCGTCAACATCGGCACCATACGGGGAGGCGACAAGGTCAATATGGTGGCGGATTTCTGCGAATTTTCCGTGGACATACGCTACATGCCCCGCACCGATCCCAAGAAAGTGATACGTCAGGTGAAGGATATTATAGGTTCGGTGGCGGATAAATACGAGCTGCTGATAGATGACATTCAGCTCCCTTACGAGATCGACGAGGATGACCCTTATGTGACCGCATTCGTCAAGGCTGCGAAGCGCTGTGGGCAGAAAGCTCATCTCAAAGGCTCGGATGGAGCTACGGTCATTTCTTTTTTCCAGCATCACGGCATAACTGCCTTCGCTACCGGTTTCGGCAAGAGCGGCACGCTGCATGCGGACGACGAATATGCCGAGGTTAAAACTCTTTATAACGGCTCACGCGTCCTGGCGGAGTTCATCAAAGATTATGATCAGCTATAGGCTTCTTGTCGTGTTGTCTTTGATGATCTCTTCGGCTGTATTGACAGCTTGCCCTTCTTCGGCGGCAGACACTTATGGGCCGGGAGAGGTTATACATTACAATATCAAGCAGCTTGGAGTTAAAGTAGGCGAGGCATCTCTGACCTTTGCCGGGGAGAAGGATCTGGACGGACGCCAGGCGGTCCTCATTCTTTTTAAGTCCCGCGGCCCGTCTTTTTTCGATAACGAAGAGATATATGTGGATCCCCAGACCTACCGCCCGATAAAGGTCTTGCGCGAGCTTAAGATCTTTGGAGGCCGTGAGCGTATCGAGGAAGATTACCGGGAGGAGGGGAAGGTCAAGTTGCGAAAGGACGCGGAAGGCAAGGTCACCGAGACCGTGCTGGAGACCAAAGGCCCGGTTGACAACATTTACGGTTTCATCTATCGTTTCCGTTCTCAGGGCGATTTCTCTTCCCAGAATAATTTCTCGGTCCGCCTTCCGACCGTGGAACTGGCGATGAAGATAGCCGAGGACGGGAATTTCAATGCCGGCGGCAAGACGTATCGGGCCGCGGTCATAAGGAGCATGCCGGCTAAATACACGATATGGATGGATATGGGGGAGAAGCGGTTGCCCTTGCGTATCGCTGGCGCGGTCGGCATGGGTAATACCGTCATGACCATGGTGCGGTTCGAAGAGAAATGATCTGAAGGCCCCCCACGGGCTGTTAACGCGTTCCGGGATTATAATGCCCAGTATGGTCCGCTAGGAGAATAGAAGGTAGTATATGTCATTCCCTGACAAGCACGGACATTTCGGAGAATTCGGCGGCCGTTTTGTGCCGGAAACCCTCATGACCTTACTTTATGACCTGGAGAAAGAATTCCGCCGGGCTCAAAAGGACCCTGCCTTCAGGAAAGAGTTCCGCTTCTATCTCGAAAACTTCGCCGGACGGCCGACCGATCTCTATTATGCCGAACGGCTCAGCGGTCTGTTGGGCAATTTGAAGGTTTATCTCAAGCGCGAAGACCTGCTGCATACCGGCGCGCACAAGATCAATAACACGCTAGGCCAGATAATACTGGCCAGGCGTATGGGAAAGACGCGCATTATCGCCGAGACCGGCGCCGGTCAACATGGAGTGGCGACGGCGACGGTCTGCGCGCTCTTCGGGCTCAAGTGCGTGGTCTATATGGGGGCCGAAGATATCCAACGCCAGGCCTTGAACGTGGTGCGCATGAACCTGATGGGTACCGAGGTCGTCCCGGTGGAGAGCGGTTCCAAGACTTTGAAGGACGCCATGAACGAGGCCATCCGTGATTGGGTAACGAACGTAAAGGATACCTTCTACATAATCGGGTCTGTAGCCGGGCCGCATCCTTACCCTTTGATGGTGCGGGAATTCCAGTCGGTCATCGGGCAGGAAGCCCGCCGGCAATTCCTCCGGAAAGAAAAGAGGCTGCCGGACTATTTGCTGGCTTGCGTGGGGGGCGGTTCCAATGCCATGGGGCTTTTTCATGCTTTCTTTAAGGACAAAAGTGTCGGCATGATAGGCGTTGAGGCGGCCGGCCACGGCCTTAAGACCCACGCGCATTCGGCGTCGCTGTCCAAGGGGGCGCCGGGAGTCCTTCACGGCTCCAAAAGCTCTGTGCTTCAGGATACGGACGGCCAGATAGAGATCGCGCATTCCATCGCTGCCGGGCTGGATTATCCCGGTGTGGGACCGGAGCACTGTTATTATAAAAAGACCGGGCGAGCGGAGTATGTCGCGGTCACCGACAAGGAAGCTATCGAAGGGCTCAAGCTGCTGGCCAGGCGCGAAGGCATCATTCCCGCCCTGGAGTCGTCGCATGCCTTGGCGTATCTGCCGAAACTTGCTCGCCGGGTGAAGGGGAAGAAGACCGTCATCGTCTGCCTTTCCGGCCGCGGCGACAAGGACATGGGCACGATCAAAGAGGTCCTCTGATCAAGGACGGGACCGTAAAGATTCGCGATAAAAAGAAGTATGACTTTAACATATTCTTCGCTCAAGCCTTATCCCATACAAGGTTGATCGGTAACGGCGGGAATTAAGGATTATGAACAGGATCGATGCCAAATTCAAGGAGCTGCGTAAGGCCGGCAGGAAGGCCTTCATTGCCTTTATCACTGCCGGCGACCCGAGCCTAAGAGTGGCCGAATCGCTGGTCCCGGCTCTGGAGGCGGCTGGCGCGGACATTGTCGAGCTGGGTGTCCCCTTTTCCGATCCGCTGGCGGACGGAGCGACCATCCAGGCCGCCTCTTACCGCGCCCTGCGGCAGGGCGTCACTTTAAAAAAGATACTTTCGTCTGTTGGCAGGATACGTAAAGTTAGCGATGTGCCGATAGCACTGATGTCTTATTACAATCCCATACACAGGTTCGGGGTCAAGCATTTTGTCCGTTCCGCGGTGGATGCAGGTGTCGACGGGGTTATAATCCCGGACCTGCCGGTGGAAGAGGCGGAGGAGCTGCGAGGAGAAGCGAGGTCGCGTGGTCTGGCGACAGTGTTTTTCCTGGCGCCGACCACGGATAGGCAACGGATCCCCCTCATAGCCAAGGCTTCGACAGGGTTCGTTTATTTCGTTTCGGTGGCCGGTGTAACCGGGGCCAGGGCCGCTGTTCCGTTAGACGTCATCGGGAAGATCCGCTATGCGAAGAGCATGACCGACAAGCCTATCTGCGTAGGGTTCGGCATTTCCACTGCCGACCAGGTACGGGCTTTGGGTAAGGTAGCCGACGGTGTCATTGTGGGCAGCGCCATAGTAAAGGAGATTGACCGGCACCGGGGGAAGAAGGACCTCATCGGAAAAGTCAGCGGTTTCGTCCGCGCCTTAACGAGGGGATCGGCCTGATGGACGTCAATGATTGCATCAAGTTCGCCAACGAGAACCCGGTCTGTTTCCTGTCCACACTGGAGGGCGACCAGCCGCGCGTACGGGCCATGCTTTTCTGGTTCGCCGACCGGACCGGTTTTTATTTCCAGAGCGGCACGGTCAAAGAACTGATCAGCCAGCTGAAGAAGAACCCAAAGGCCGAGATCTGTTTTTACAAGCCGGACCCCTCCGCCGGCATTATGCTCCGCGTGGCGGGCCAGGTGGATCTCCTGGATGACCTGGAGCTCAAAAGAAAAGCTTGTGCCGAGAGGCCTTTTCTTAAGTCCATGGGAATTACTCCGGAAAGCCCCTTGTTGGCGATCTGTCGGATCTCGAGGGGAGAAGCTTATTTCTGGACCATGCAGACTAATTTAGCCCCGAAGCAAAAGATTGCTTTTTAGCAGGTTTTACTTTATTGTGGCGGTGTTCCTGATACATTACCTCTGGCATTGAGATCAATTCCCTATTATGTATAACAGATCCACCCTATCCAACAATCTGCGAGTCATAACGAATGAGCTTCGGGACCGTGAAAGCGTCGCGGTAGGGATCTGGGTCGGGGTCGGAGGCCGATTCGAGGATGACGAGACCAAGGGATCGGCACATTTCCTGGAGCACATCCTTTTCCGCGGCAGCCTCAAATATTCCTGTAATGAGATCAAAGGCTCCATTGAAGGTGTCGGAGGGAACCTGAACGCCTTTACGGGGGAAGAGCAGACCTGTTATTATGCCAAGGTGCCGGCGAAACATTTCGAGCTGACCTTGGACATTCTCTGCGACATGGTCTTTTTTCCGCTTATACAGAAGAATGATCTTGAGCGGGAAAGGACCATAATCCTGGAGGAGATCAAGATGTACAACGATCTGCCCCAGTATTATGTGATGGAACTGTTGGACGGACTGGTCTGGCCGGACCATCCGTTGGGCAAAAGCCTGGCCGGGACCAGGGAAACGGTCGGCGGCATGACTCAATCCGGTCTGCGGAAGTTCCATCGTCGGTATTATTCTCCGGACAATATTGTAGTATCAGTCTGCGGTAATTTTTCTCATGAGTGGCTGGTTAATTTCCTGGAAGGCAAGCTGGGCAATTTCCCAAGCCAGGAACGCGAGGATTGCCTGCCATTCAGGGGGGGGCAGAAGAAGCCGCGCACCCGTTTCTTCCGTAAGACGACCGAACAGATGCATCTCGCTCTGGGCATGCCGTCCCTGCGCGTTGACCATCCGGATATTTTTGCCCTGGCGGTCTTGAATGTGATCCTGGGCGGAAACATGTCCAGCCGTCTCTTCGACGAGTTGAGGGAGAAGCGCGGGCTGGCGTATTCCATATACAGCACCACCAAGACTTACGCTGATACCGGTCTTTTTTTGATCAAGGCCGGTGTTGACAATAAAAAGATCGTGGAGACCGTGGACCTGATAATTAAGATATTGAGGCAGCTTCGACGTTCGGCGCCCAAAGACCTGGAGTTTGAACGGGCTCGTGAATATTTTCTCGGCCAGTTCGTACTGGGGCTGGAGGATACCATGGAGCATATGATGTGGATCGGAGAGTCCATGATCGAGCGGGGCCGCATCCGCACTCTAGGTGAAGTGGTATATCGCGTGAACAGTCTGACCCCGGAAGATATCCGACGCGTTGCCGCTGATGTGCTGAAAGAAAAACGTTTCAGTCTGGCGGTAGTGGGGCCGCTGGAGGATGGGCAGGAAAAAGAACTGCAAGGGCTGATGGAAAACAGCGGTAAAAAGGCTTGAACGGTCCAGAAATCAAATTCGACCTATTTGGCATTGACACGCACTATTTTATTGGATACACTCAAAACTATTCTTCAACACTTAAGGAGGTTTTTATGGAGAAGTTGTCATTTTACGATGTGAAGTCTAAGAAGAAATTCGAATCAGACGCGTACAAGGTCCAGGAGAAAGGCGGAAGGTTTTTTGCCGTTGTAAAGTCTCCGGTAGGTACGCATGAGTGCTGGAGAGTGCTGAGCAAGGATCAGGCCAAGAAGCTTAAGGGATAATAGCGGTTTTCCCTCTGTTAATTAGCTTTTCATTTATTGCTTCCCGCGAGTTTCGCGGAGGCAATATTTCAAGAAATATGAATAACAGAGCCCAAGACCCCCATTAGGAGAGACGACAAGCGTTGGAATCGTTAAATCTCGCGAAGAAAATCGCTCATCTCGCTGCAGATAAGAAAGCCGAAAATATTGTCGTCCTTGACATGCGCGGGATAGTCAACTATTGCGACTATTTCGTGATCTGCTCGGGGACGAGTTCCCGCCATGCCAAAGCTATCGCCGATGGAATTGACGACGGCCTGTCCGAATTGGGCGTCAAGGTGAAGTTCAAACAGGGCCTTGGTTCATTTGACCGCCAGAGAATTTTCTCCCTGGCTGACGCTGAAGAGGGGGGCTCTGACGAACGGCTGGGCCAATGGGGCCTCCTGGACATGGGCGACGTTGTGGTCCATATCTTTGAAGCGGATTCGCGCGATTTTTATGGGCTCGAGTTCCTTTGGCAGGGAGCGGCCAGGATCGACTGGGAGAGATAGAGTTATTTAGTGGTCAGTGGCCGTTGTTACGGGATCGGTACTGTAGGACCGACCTGCAACGGTCGCTGACCATTGATATTTTAGGGTGTGACTCATGTTGGCCACTATTCGTTCACAGTTGACCGAGTTAGTAATATCGTCCTTGGAACCTTTCGGGCCATTATCACCGCAGCCGACGGTGATATTAGAACCGCCGGCTTATCGCGAGCACGGTGATCTGGCCTGCAACATCGCTTTGCAGTTGGCCAAGAACCTGCGAAAGAATCCTTCGGAGATCGCCGCGGCCATCCAGAAAAGGTTGGAAGCGAGCCTGCCCGGATCTCCCCTCAAGGGAAAGATATCTGCCATAGAGGTTGTCAAACCTGGCTTCATCAATTTCCGCCTTTCGAACCTGGCCCACTACGATATCCTTAAAGATATTTTGACCCGGGGAGATTCTTTCGGGCGGACTGGGTTAGGCCACGGCAAGCGGGTCCTGGTAGAGTTTGTTTCCGCCAACCCGACGGGCCCGCTGACGGTGGCCCATGCCCGCCAGGCCGCGGTGGGGGATGTCCTGGTCAATATACTTAATTTCACCGGGCATAAGGCCGAACGCGAGTTCTATGTCAATGACGGGGGCAACCAGATCCGCACTCTGGGGTTGTCGGTGCAATTGCGTGCCAGGGAGCAGCTGGGGGCCAAGGTCGAATATCCGCAAGACTGTTACCAGGGCGATTATATCCGGGACATGGCCAGAATTTTTATCGATAACCGCCGGGCAGGTTCCTTAGCCGTGCTGGATACTATCTCCATCGATGAGTTCTGCAGCTTTGCCAAGGATTATCTGATGGAGGTTATTCGGGAGGACTTGAGGATCTTCCGTGTGCAGTTCGACAACTGGTCATTCGAGAGCGAGGTGGCAAACCCGGAGAAGATCGAGCAGACTCTGGCAGACCTGCAGAAGAAGGGATTTATTTACGAAAAGGACGGGGCACTGTGGTTCCAGTCCACCCGTTTTGGGGACGACAAGGACCGGGTCGTTAAAAAGAGCGACGGTTTTTATACCTATTTGGCCCCCGATATCGTATATCACAAATACAAATATGACCGCGGCTTTGACCTTTTGGTAGATATCTTAGGGCCCGATCACCACGGTTATATCCCGCGCATAAAGGCCGCCGCCCAGGCGCTGGGCAAGGATGTCACCGCTTTGGAGGGGCTCATCATACAATTGGCGACGATATTCCGCGACGGCAAGCAGTTGCGCATGTCGACCCGCGCCGGTGAGTTCATCAGCCTTCGTGAAGTGGTCCAGGAAGTCGGTACCGACGCCGGAAGATATTTTATGCTCATGCGCCAGGTGAGCCAGCAGCTGGAATTCGACATTGATCTGGCGAAGAAACAGGCACCCGAGAACCCGGTTTATTACATCCAGTACGCTCATGCGCGTATACATAGCATTTTACGTAAAGCCAGGGACGAGGCTTCGTTGGTGCCGGCGGTGGAATTCAGTCTCCTGAGTGATGAAGCCGAGATAGAATTGATTCGTAAGCTGGCTTCTTTCCCGGATTTTTTGAACATCTGCGCCCTTCAACTGGATCCGGCCGCCCTTCCGCGTTTTCTGCAGGAACTGGCTGCGGCCTTCCACAAGTTCTACGACCGCTGCCGCGTTATCGATGCTGATCAGTCCTTGTCCGCGGAGCGTCTGGCCTTGTGCGACGCGACCAGGATAGTCCTCGCCAACGGTTTGCGTATTTTAGGGGTTACTGCCCCGGAGAAAATGTAAAAATATTCATTGATCCAGGAACTCTCTTTGGGCAGATGACAAAGATAAAGGTTGAATAAATTTTCCTGAGGCCCGCCGGTTGTCCGTTGTCCGACCTGAGTACTTTGGTGGTGCTTTAATATCGGATACCGTGATAAAATAAGGTGAAATGGCGAAGAAGTGGAAGCTTAAAACCCCACGCCCCGAACTGCAGGCACGCTTGCGCGATGCCGCAGGTATCCCCCCCATAGTGGCCCAGCTGCTGGCTAATCGCGGTATTTCAGAACCAGACGAGGCCGAACGTTTTCTTAATCCCCGATTGGAGTCCCTGTTCGATCCGTTTGGTCTTAAAGGCATGGACCGCGCGGTCGATCGTTTGAAGAAGGCCCGGGATCGCCAAGAGACGGTCATGATATACGGCGATTACGATGTCGACGGTGTTACCGGGACCGCGGTCCTGTCACGGCTGATGAAGAAGTTTGGTATACAGGCCCGGACTTATATCCCGCACCGGATGGAGGAGGGTTACGGGCTGAATTACGATGTCGTACCCCTGGCAAAAGCCGAAGGCGTGTCGCTCCTGATAACCGTTGACTGCGGCATAACTTCTGCCGGAGAGGTGGAAGAGCTGGCGCGGGCGGGCATCGACAGTGTCGTCATAGACCATCATGAGGCCGACGGGGACCGGATCCCCGATGCCGTATCGGTCATCGACCCAAAGCAGGCCGATGATGATTATCCATTCCGCGACCTGGCTGGCGTGGGGCTGGCGGCCAAGTTCGCACAGGCCGTCCTCGGTCATTTCCCGGTCGATGACCTGGACCTGGTGGCCTTGGGGACTGTGGCTGATATGGTCCCGTTGGTAAGCGAGAACCGTATTATAGCGAAACACGGATTGCCCAAGATAGCCAGCACCAGCAAGGAAGGGTTACGGGCCTTGATAGAAACGGCACGGATCAAGGGCAAGGAGGTTACGCCCTATTCGGTTGGGTTTGTGCTGGGCCCCCGTTTGAATGCCGCCGGGAGAATGGGGACCGCTAACACTTCGCTGGATCTCTTGCTGTCGGACAATTATTTGAACGCAACTGCGCTGGCCCAGGCCTTGGAGGCGCACAACAAGGAGCGCCAGCGCCTGCAGGGGTCGTTGGTAGATGAAGCCTTGGCCATAATCGAGGCGGATCCGCTCTTGGCAGGCGAGCCGGTGATCGTCCTGCACAAGGAAGGCTGGCACAAAGGCGTGTTGGGCATCGCGGCGGCCAAGATCGCGGACAAATTCGGCCGGCCGGCGGTCATCATTGCGATGGAGAACGGATGGGGGGTCGGGTCCGCCCGTTCAGTCGAAGGGTTCCATCTGAATGAAGCCTTGGCACATTGCTCCGAAGTCTTGGAGGGGTTTGGCGGCCACCGGCGGGCGGCTGGCCTGAAGGTAAAAGACAAGCACGTAGTCGAATTCCGCAGCCGGATCAACCTTTTTGCCAAAGAAGTATTGGCCGCTTGTGATCTGACCCCGACTCTGGACGTAGATGCCGAACTTTCTTTATCCTCAGTCTCGATCGATCTTGTGCGGCAGGTTGAAAGGCTGGGCCCGCACGGTGAAGGTAATCCTGTGCCTTTGTTCGCTTCCCGAAGGCTGATGGTCAAAAGCCGGCCGCAGATCATGGGCAAGGATACGATAAAATTCTGGGTCACGGATGGCCGGGCGACTTTTTCTGCGGTGGGTTTTGGTATGGCTTCAGCCAACGAAGCTCTGCGTATGGGGCAGGCGGTGGACCTGGCTTACACACTCGGTATCGACGACTGGAATAAGCCGGCGCAGGTCCAACTGATCATAAAAGATATACGACATCTGACCTAGAAGCCTGTGAGTGGCCGGCCTTCTCGAAAGAGCGGGAGGGCAGGCATCAGATAAGTCATTCAGCCATTTAAGAGAACAAGTTCATCTTTGAAAATGTTCGAGCATTATATCCCAAAAAGATTTTGTCGCGAACTGGTGGAAGCCCAGGGGCACAGCACCCAACTCCCGGTCTTGATGGCTGTGGCGGCTGGCCTGAAACCCTGCGCTGATGTATGGGTGAGGGCCGGAAGGCTCAAGAAGTTCACAGACGGGTGCCGTAAGTACGGCATCAAATATAGGGCGGATGTCAATTTTAATACTGTTACCCGCTCTCAGATCCCCGGCAATATCATCGGCAAGGGGAACCTTACCACCACGTTCGCCTATGGTCGGCCTTTTGATCCTCGCCTTCGTTCAGGCGAGGTGCACTTGTTTATTTCCCGTTCTTCGGAGGCTCTGGAGGCAGGTTTCCGTTACGGATGGTATCCCGTTATAGTCAACGGGCGGGTCATGGAGAAACCTTTGGCCGACGGTTATCGTTTCGGGCTTTTCCTGGGATATCCTGACTGCTGCGTGGATTTCTTTCAGAAATATAATGATTGGTCGCAATACAATTTTTTGCTGGAGATACTTCGTAACACGAAATATGAAGAAGCCAGTTTTCTCTGTAACCCCTTTCCCCGGGACCGGATATATGCCTATATCCCGCACATGCCTTGTTCTTACGGTTGTGAGAAAACCAAACTCATGGCCGGCCGGCTCCGGGACGTGATTTTAAAAGAAGAACCAATATTCGCCCGGAAGATCGATCAGCATTTGCAGATGCCGTTTCTGGTATTTTATGAGCGGAAGGTTTACGCTTTCGATGGGGAACTCAAACGGGGGAATATCTATTATCGCCAGGTCTACCACTCGGGTAACGGAGCGGATTATAATCCTTATGAACAGGACCTGTGCCAAGGCGATCGTTTAGCGCTGGAAGGCCGCAGCGTAGTGATCCTAAAGAAAGGCCGGCGTATCAAGATATTGACGCCGCCAAAAGTTGACTTTGGGCAGGAAAATCCGTTCTTTGCCCAGTTCAGTTCCCGCGGCATGTCGGTCGTTTGCCCACCGTACCAGAAACCCAGCGTGCCCGCCGGCACTATAAGGTCCGGGTCAATCGTAAGGGTCCCTAACAGGATCGGAGAAGGGGTTCAACGCCGGGACGCATTGTTCCCCTATTTGACCGTGACGGCGTTCCGAGACCCGGCCAGATTCGAGCGATTACGTCGGGGTTTGACGCCATCCTTTGAAGACGCCAAGTCGGAGCTGTCATGGGCGATGAAGGGATATTTTTTTTATCTGCAGGAGAATTACTGTTCAGCGGTGGACTGTTTTATTGAAGCAGTTATTTTTTCCCCCGAGAACTTCGACAACTGGAACGATCTGGCTTTCGCCCTGCGCCATGCCGGGGAATATTCAGCCAGCGAGAAGGTCATTTTTCAGGCGCCAGAACTGATCCGGATATTATCAGGATGTAGGGTTAACGATAGGCGGCGGAAAATAGCTTCCATGATACAGATCGGGTCGCGAATTTAGGCAAAAAGTTGAAGCAAAGGATTAAATAAAAAGCCCCGGGTTTTCCTCCCAGGGCTTTCTCATTTCCAGGTAATGATAGGGTCAAGCTTTTGTTGCCGCCGCTCTTTTTAAGGAGGCTTTGCCGGCTTTGGTTATCTTGCCGGCCTTTATCATGCGGGCGGAGACCCACACCCGTTTTACGGTTCCGTTCTCATCGACAATTTTGACGCGCTGCAGGTTGGGCTTTATCATGCGTAAGGTCTTGCCCACGATCTTGGCGCCGGCACCACCTTTGCGGCGGATCATACCGCGTCTTTTATATTTTCGTCCCGAACGGGGGCCGGCCCCAGAAATAATGCATTTCTTACCCATGGTCTTTTCCTTTAGAATATGAAGTTATTTCAAATGCTTATTGTAAAAATCAAGTTTTGAGAAGGAAATTTTAACGGATTACCGTCGTCTGTCAAGGGAAATTCTGGCCGAGGTCAGAAAGAGGCCTGATCGCTTTTAAGCCGGGACGATTTATGGCCGGAAAAATCCTTACGCATAGCTGAAATAGCGGTTTTGTTTCAGAAAGTTTTTGGGGGTTTAGCCAGGCTGTGGCATAATAACGCAAAATTGCACAGGTAAAAAATCAATATTCAGACATGCGCAGGATGCGGATGTCCTGCATGGAGTTGTTCAGCCGTTAACATTAGGAAATTTCATGGGAGACAATAAAAGCGTTTTTCAGTCCTTGCAACCGTATTCAGAACGCAGGTTCGTTCCCCAAGATGCCTGTTTGACCGATAAAGACCAACTGGTCCTTCTTTATACGGACATATTAGACAGAAAGGTATCCTCTTCCGAGGATCTGGAACGGTGGATGCTGGACCTTTCTGAACTGGATACGGCTGTAAGCCAGACCGCGGGCATACTTTATGTCGAGATGACCTGCCAGACCGACGATCCGTTCAAAGCAAAGGCTTATCAGGATTTTATCGAGAACGTGGACCCGGTCCTGAAGCCTATCCATGATGCGTTGAACAGAAAATATCTCGAATTGCGGCAGTCCATTGCCCTAGACGAGAAAAGGTACATGGTACATGACCGGGCGGTGAGGGCCGCGGTTGAGATGTTCGTGGAGAAGAATATACCATTGCAGACCGAACTGGCGCTGTTGTCGCAGGAATATCAGACCCTTTGCGGGGCCATGACGGTTGATTTTGATGGCAGAGAACACACCCTTCCGGAGATGGCGAAGTACCTGCAGGAACCGGACCGGGGCCTTCGTGAAAGGGCCTGGCGGGCGACCGCTTCGCGCCGTTTGCAGGACAAAGATAAATTCGAGCAGTTGTTCCAGAAGATGTTCGAGCTCAGGCACCAGATCGCCTGCAATGCCGGTTTCGCGAATTATCGTGATTATCAGTTCAAGGCGTACCTGCGTTTTGATTACTCGCCTGAAGACTGTCGCACCTTCCACCGTTCGGTCAAGGAGATCGTGGTGCCGTTGCGGGAAATGATCGACCAAACTCGTCGGAGCGTCATGGGATTGGACAGGCTGAAGCCATGGGATGTATCGGTCGATCCTTTAGGGCGGCCAGCGCTTAAACCTTTCACGCGTGTGGAAGAACTGGTAACGGGAGTCGGCCGCATAGTTGCTTCGCTGGATCCTGAGCTAGGGGGGCTCTATGAGGATATGCGGTCGCGGGGCCTTCTGGATCTGGAGAGCCGCAAAGGCAAGGCCCCGGGAGGATATCAGAATACCTTCGAAGAAGCCCGCAAACCTTTCATTTTCATGAATGCGGTCGGGATCGATGACGATCTGCGTACACTTTGCCACGAATCCGGCCATGCCTTTCATGCTTATCTCTGCGCGCATGACCCGCTTGGTTTCTATCGTCACGCGCCGATAGAATTCTGCGAAGTGGCATCGATGTCCATGGAATTGATGGCCAATGACCGTCTGGATGTTTTTTATAACGAGCAGGATGCCAGCCGATCCAAGGTGGAATTCTTCGAGGGAGTGATCTCCGTTCTGGCTTGGGTGGCTACGATCGACGCCTATCAGCATTGGATGTACGAGAATCCGCGGCATTCCCCGGCAGAACGTCGAGCGATGTGGACAAGGCTTTTCTCAGAGTACGGCGGAGGCGTGGTGGATTGGTCTGGTTTGGAGGAAGAGCTGGCCTACCTCTGGCACCGGCAGTTACATATTTTTGAGATACCTTTTTACTACATAGAATATGGGATCGCCCAGTTAGGGGCGTTGCAGATATGGCAGCATTACCGGAATTCACCCGGGAAAGCGATCGCGGATTACAAAAGCTCGCTGGCCTTGGGAGGGTCAAGGCCGCTCCCGGATCTTTTTGCCGCGGCAGGCATCAAATTCGATTTTTCGAAGGATATAATGGGCTCCTTGATGGATGATGTCTGCAGAGAGTGGAAGCGCCTTAACGGGATCTGAATCGGGAAATGTTTTTGCCGATAGGTACAGGTGGTCTTTATGAAGAAGATAGTCAAGTCGGGTAAATACATAAGGTTTGTGATACGTGACGGCTGGGAGTACATCGAGAGGGTTAACGCGACCGGCGTGGTTATTATTTTATCCAAAACCGATGATGACAAAGTTATCCTGGTCGAACAGTTCCGTCATCCGGTGGGCAGGAACGTGATAGCCTTTCCGGCCGGCCTCGTGGGGGATGAGCGAGCCCGGCGCAATGAGGATTTCTCTGAAGCGGCCAAGCGCGAATTGCTTGAGGAGACTGGTTATTTGGCAAAAAAGATGACCAGGCTTTTTTGGGGTCCGGTATCGGCGGGGATGTGCAAGGATATGGTCACCTTTTTCCATGCGTCGGGGATCAGGAAGGTCGCCAAGGGAGGCGGCGTTAATAAATGGGAAAAGATAAAAGTACATGAGGTCCCGTTAAGCTCTATTGATGTGTGGATCAAGAGGCGGCAGAAGAAAGGGCTTTTGGTTGCGCCGAACGTATTGGGCGGTATTTATTTATTAAAGAACTGGGTTTAAGAAGGATCCGATGGCCGCAAGTTCTGAATCCCATTCTTGCGCACGCAAGCTGACTCACGCCGAGATAATTTCCCGTCAAATTGGCAAGTCACGTTATCCGCGCCTTCCGGTCGAGGTGGTACTCGACAATATTCGCAGCTTAGAGAATGTGGGTTCTATATTTCGCACGTCGGATGGCGTGGGTGTGCGCAAGTTGTGGCTGTGCGGCATAACCGGATACCCGCCGCAGGGCGGGATCTCCAAGACGGCTTTGGGCGCCGAGCAGAATGTCTTATGGGAGTACCACCGAAGCGCCTTCGAGGTGGTCCGTCGCTTAAAACGTGAAGGTTGCCAGATCGTGGTCATGGAGCAGGCCTCAGGGAGCGTGCCGATAGAGAAGTTCCTCCCGGCGAGCCCGATCTGTCTGGTCATCGGTAACGAGGTGGACGGCGTTAATGATGAAGTTTTTAGCTTGGCCGATGCCGTCGTGGAGATCGACATGACGGGAGTCAAGAATTCATTGAATGTAGCGGTTGCCTTCGGCATAGCGGCTTTTCAGCTCAAGGTGGCCTTGTCCAGGTCATAAGTTTTATCTCTACTTGTGGATGCGCGCTTCGCAATGATGCCGATTTGATCAGCACGTCCATTCATCTATCCGTGGATTTTAACAAACAGTCTGATATTTTTTTGTTGTGGGATTGATAAGGGAAGCCATTTTCCGGCGGGAATAACAGGGATAAAGTAGTATTTTTAGAGTTTCACGAAAGCCTGCTCAATACTCCTGAAGTTTTTGTTTGACGAAGAAAACATGTGTAGTTAGAATACAATCAACATGTTACAGAAAGGGTGATGCCGTGATTGATCGCGAAAAACTGCTTCAGGTAAAAGAAGTTGTGGAAGAGATCAACCGTCATAAATGGCTTCAGAGCGAAATGCAAGGCTACGACATCGGGTTTGATAAAGCTGCCGATGACTGGTTCCAAAAATATGCTTCTGCCTGGGTCGCACACCATTTGCCCAAGTGTTGCAAAGACCCCAAGAAGAACGGCAAGAAGTAAAACTTCCTAATATCTTGTGTGGCAACAGGAACGGGACTTGGATCTTTAAAGTCCCGTTCTTTATATCTCGATAAATAAGAAAGGATATTCAAAGAACATGTTCAAAATAGTGCTTATCAGACATGGAGAGAGCGTTTGGAACAAGGAGAACCGTTTTACCGGTTGGACCGACGTCGATCTTTCTGAGAAGGGGATCCAGGAAGCAATAGAGGGAGGTAAACTACTTAAATCACAAGGTTTTACCTTCGATATCGCCTTCACTTCGGTATTGAAAAGAGCCATCCGGACTCTATGGCTGGTCCAGGAGCAGTTAGATCTTTTGTGGATCCCGGTAGAGAAGTCCTGGCGTCTGAATGAGCGGCATTACGGCGGCCTGCAGGGGCTTAACAAGTCTGAGATGGCCCAGAAATACGGCGAAGAGCAAGTTCATACCTGGCGCCGTAGCTACGATGTGCCTCCTCCCAAACTGGAAAAGGGTGATCCTCGCTATCCTGGTAATGATCCGCGGTACAAAGAATTATCAGCTCAAGAATTGCCTCTGACTGAGGATCTCAAGGCCACTGTTGCCCGCGTTCTGCCTTATTGGGAAAAGACCGTTGCGCCGATTATTAAATCCGGTAGGAAGGTGGTAATCGCTGCCCACGGGAACAGTCTCAGGGCTCTGGTCAAGCATCTGGACAATGTCTCTGAGAAGGACATCGTATCTCTCAACATCCCCACGGGAATACCTTTAGTTTATGAGCTTGATGCGAACTTGAAGCCGATAAGGAATTATTACCTCGGAGATCAGGCCAAGATACAGGCCGCCATGGCCTCAGTGGCCAATCAGGGCAAGGCCAAGTAAAAAACGTATAACCGAAAGGAAATGACATGGCATTCCACATCCCAGACACGCCCGAAGAATTATTGCGCCATGGGCGACGGAACCTGGAACAGATGAACCATGCAATACCTTTTATCGTGGGCGGTATAGTTCTTTTGGCTTTTGTTTTTTCCAGCTTCTATTCTGTCGGGCCAGATGAAGTCGGAGTTATACGTCGTTTTGGCAAGTATATGCGGACCGAACAGCCCGGCCTGCACTGGAAATTCCCCTTTAATATCGAGCAACTTAATATAGTCAAGGTGCAACGCGTCATGAAAGAAGAGTTCGGGTTCCGTACCACCCGGTCGGCTGTTCAGAGCGAGTACGATCAGAGGAAGTTTGAGGACGAGTCATTGATGCTCACGGGTGACATTAACGTGCTCGAAGTCACCTGGGTGGTCCAATTCAAGATCAAGGACCCGGTCAAGCTGCTCTTCAATGTCCGTGATGCCAGGGCTATCATCCGCGACATCACCGAGTCGGTCATGCGCCAGGCGATAGGGGACAATTCAGTGACGGAGGCTTTGACGACCCGCCGCATGGATATCGACGCTGAGGTGCAAAGCAAGTTGCAGATGATACTTGATTCTTACGACTCGGGGATACAGATACAGTCGATCATATTGCAGGATGTTAATCCCCCGGATGCGGTAAAGGCATCGTTCAACGAGGTGAACGAGGCGAAGCAGGAAATGGAAAAGGTGGTGAACCAGGCTTGGGAGGCGTACAACAAGGTCATCCCGCGTGCCAAAGGTGAGGCGGAAAAAACTATCGGGGAGGCGGAGGGTTACGCCATAAAAAGGGTCAACCGCGCTAAAGGCGATGCGTCCAAATTCATTGCTACTTGGGAGGCCTATAAGGCTTCTAAGGATATAACCGATAGGCGATTGTATTTTGAGACGCTGCAGGAAGTGCTGCCCAAGGCGGGTAAGAAATATATATTCGACAGCAAAGGCGCGCCTGCAGTGCTCCCATTGCTGAACATGAATGAAGGGGGGAAATAACATGAGCCGACTGATAACCTCCCTAGCTATAGGTTTCTTGATCACGCTTCTTCTGGCAATCACCGGCGTTTTTTATACTGTGGATGAAACCCAACAGGTCATAATCACGCAGTTTGGCCAACCGATCGGCCAGGCGATCAAACAGGCCGGATTGTATGTCAAAACACCTTTCATTCAGGAAGTTAATCGTTTCGATAAGCGAATCTTGGAATGGGACGGCGAACCGAACCAGATACCGACCCTGGACAAACGTTATATCTGGGTCGACACTACCGCTCGTTGGCGCATCAAGGACCCGTTGAAGTTCTTGCAGTCTTTCGGTAACGAAACAGTGGCTCATGCGCGATTGGATGACATTCTCGACGCATCGACAAGGGATGTCATATCCGGTCACAACTTGGTCGAGGTCATACGCAACACCAACGATATTGTGACCCGCTTGAAAGAGCAGGGGCGGAATCAGGCTGACCTTGATGTCATAAGCAATGATGAGGCTGCTTTGGAGCCTGTCAAATACGGCCGCGACCTCTTGACGCGCGACATCATCAAGCGCGCCCAGCCCAGGCTGCAGGAGTTCGGCATTGAGCTCATCGATATAAGGATACGCAGGATAAATTATGTCCAGGACGTCTTGCGCAAGGTCTACGAGCGTATGATATCCGAACGTAAACGAGCGGCCGAACAATATCGTTCGATGGGGCAGGGGAACAAGGCCGAGATCGAGGGTAAAATGGCCCGTGAGTTGGAACAGATTCGTTCCGAGGCCTACCGTAAGGCACAGGAGATAATCGGCAACGCTGACGCGCAGGCAGTGAAAGTTTATGCCGAGGCATATAACCGCGATCCAGAGTTTTATGGTTTCCTGAAGACCTTGGAAACATATCGTGAGTCGATCGATGCCAACACCACTATCATGATCTCTACCGATAGCGATCTGTTCGGTCTCTTGAAGACTATGCGCAAACCACAATGATGAAGGTTGATGGGTTATCCGTGGCATCGCTTTTAATTTGGAGGGATTTTTAGCGCCTTGGGGAAATACGACCTCAGGATTGTTGCTTTCAGATAAAAGTTTGGTAAGTGGTTGACACTTTTTTGTCGCGTTCTTATAATTAAATTGTAATGAGGATGCGGATGTTTCTTGCAATAATAAAACGTTAGGTATAAGGCCGCTGGGAATTGATCCCCGCGGCCTTTTTATTTCTGTTAGCGAAACGGGCATGGCAGGAACAATGGGTTGCAGATGATCCGCCTCGGCGGATGGGGTAACATGAGGTCGAGCACCATCGATCTCTAGTCAGAAGGAGGGGGTATGGCGATCAAAGTTCTCACTAGAGGGAAAGTCAAGTGGTTCAATAACCAGAAAGGGTATGGTTTTTTGAATCCTGAGGGGGAAGAAGGAAGGGATGTCTTTGTGCATTATTCGGCGATACAAGGCGAGGGTTATAAAACATTGACTACCAGCCAAGATGTCGAGTTCGAGCTAGTGCAGGGGCCCAAGGGGGACATGGCGCAGAATGTCATTAAATTATAAAGCGAACTGATAGCTTATAAGAAACCTGCCTTTTTTGGGCAGGTTTTTTATTATCAGGGCATAACCGCTGCCTTAAGGCGGGGAGGTTCGTTTACGTCGCAAGAATAAGGCGAAAGCTTAACGGTTATGTATAAAAGTTGGCAGGTTGGTGGAAGCGCGGTGGAGAAATGTCCAGTAAAGTCATTTATGAAGTCGGCGTAAGATTTGATTCTAACAAGCTTAAAGGCGAAGCGATCCGACCACTTTTGGCAGGACAGGGTTTTGTCATGACCGAACTTGTCGAGCAGAACGACAGGTCCGGGATGAGGTATTGTTTTTATGTTAAAGGCAAGCGAAAGGCTTATCGGTTCTGTTCGCGGATCAGGTCGCTGAAACTGCGCGGAGCCAGTGTCTATATCAAGAAACACAGAGAGACTGATTGGTCTTCCCGTTGGAAGAAAGGGTGGCGCCCATTCGCCTTGACTAAACGCTTCCATGTGATCCCATTATGGCAGCGGAAAAGAACTATCCCGGCCGGCAAAGAGCCTGTTTTTATAGAAACTACCAATGCTTTCGGTACCGGTTTACACGAGACAACCCGTCTTGTAGCGGAGGTGATAGAAAGAAGGAGAGGAAAGTTCGATTCATTCCTTGACGTAGGTACAGGAACGGGTATTCTAACGATTGTTGCTCTGAAGTGCGGCGCCAGAAGAGCGGTGGCTTTTGATATCGATCCCGCTGCCGTCAGGGCGGCAAGGGATAATATCAAGGCAAATCGCCTCTCATGCCGCTTGAAGGTCGCAGACGTCAGGGGTTTTCGTTTCAGTAGGCCTTTCCACTTGGTAGCGGCAAATTTGGTGTCGGCGGATCTGGTCGATCTCAGGGATAGGATAGTTTCATTCGTCAATCCGGGCGGTACCTTAGTTATTTCGGGCATATCGCTCAAAAGACTATCGATGGTCAAAAAAGCTTTTGCCTTGCCAGGGTTGACATTGCGCGAGGAACCCCGGGGCCGTGAGTGGGCGGCCCTTGTTTATCAGAGCAAGATCATATAGTGATGTGTACTGCAGATATCCGCGAAACAGATATTGAAGAGATTTTTGTCCGAGCGTCAGGTCCCGGAGGCCAGAATGTCAACAAAGTAGCCACCGCGGTCTGCCTGCGACATCGTCCGACAGGTATTTTGATCAAGTGTCAAAGATATCGTACCCAGTATCAAAATCGTATGTTGGCCCGAAAAATGCTGGCATCGGCTGTTCTGCGCAAGGAAGAGAAGGCCGCCCGGGAGATCGTCGCCGCTCGTGAAAAGCGGCGCCGGCGTAATCGCCGGCGTTCGGAGGCATCCAAACAGCGGATGCTGGAATCCAAGAAACGCCGTTCCAATAAAAAAGCCCAAAGACGCGTTGTCAGTATAAATATGGAGTGATACCTATGGTAAAGAAACCTCTTCCTCTGCCCCTAAGCATGGTCGTATGCGATATGATCATAGAAGATAAAAAGACCAGTAAGAAGTCTCTTATCGGTATGTTCAGCAATGTTTCGACACTGCAGATCCCTTGTCTGCTTAATCGTTTTTGCGTCTTTATATCCATGACGGAAGGGATCGGTGACTACACCTGTGCTTTGAAATGTGTTCGTTCTTCGGATAACCTTGTTATCGGAGAAACTCGCGGTAATATCCAGTTCCAGGAAAGGAGCCAGGTGGTGGAGATTTCCCTCGATATCGCCGGCCTGACCGTTCCTGAGTTCGGAGAATATCGCCTGGAGCTCTATTGTGACGATGCTCTATTGATATCGCGCAAGTTCACGGTTAGTCCGCTCGGCCCTCCCCCACAGCAGAGCCAGTAATATCCTTGAGATCGGTCCAGTTCCGCATGCCTGGTTCATGACTGTCAACGGTAGCTTCGCATACGATGCAACATTTTAAAATTAATCTGACATAGTGATACCCGGAAGGTATAATAAAACAAATTTTCCACTCAAGAGGTTTCATGAACAAATATATTTTGGGAATCAGCACCTTTAATGAAGGTGAGAAGATCCTGGAAGTCGTCCGTCGCTTTTCGGATTACTCATTGTACGATGTTCTTATACTGGACGACGGATCGACAGATGGCTCGATCGGGAAATTGCCACGGAACGAACACATCCACACCCTAAAGAACGAAAAGAACATGGGGGCTGGTTATAGCGTCCGCCGGATACTTTTCTATGCTAAGGAGAAAGGTTACCAGGCTGTATTCTTCGTGGCTGGTAATAACAAGGATACCCCAGAGGATATTTATAAGCTCAGGGATGCGTTCGAAGAAGGCTGTGATCTGGTCCAGGGGTCGCGTTATCTTCCCGGAGGCGGTTACGGACAGATGCCTTTTTATCGTGTGATAGCGACGCGTTTTGTGCACCCATGGCTTTTTTCTCTGATAACCAAAACGCGTATTACGGACAGTACTAACGGATTCAGGGCCGTGCGTTTATCCGTACTGGACGACAAACGGATTGACCTGTATCAGGATTGGCTGGACCGCTACGAACTTGAACCGTATCTGTTTTATAAGATCATACAGTTGGGGTTCCGTTACAGGGAAGTCCCGGTCGTAAAGATATATCCTCCTAAAGCTCAGGGGTATACGAAAATGAAGCCGATCACCGGCTGGTGGAGCATACTGCGTCCTTTGGTTTACCTGGGATTGGGCATCCGGAAATAATTCGTGCCATGTCATTCTTTAAGCGTCTTTCCATATCTCAACGGATTTTCATAGCTATCTTCTCGGTGGCAATTTTGTGCGGGATAGTCCTGCGTGTCTACAATCTCCGCGGCAGCGGGTTCTTCTTTTACGATGAGGGGCTTTATTTAAATCACAACAGGGCCGTTCTTGAATTCATTCAAGCTCATAGCCCTATGAGTCCGGCTGATGCATGGCGGGCTTTTGAGCATTACTCGCGTCTGGCTTTGTCGAGCGGTAAATCATTATGGTTCTTTATCGTCGATTCGCGTTTCTTGTGGGGGGCTTTATCGGATTGGGAGTTCGGCAAGGTCATGGCCTGTGCGTTCGGCCTTTTATCCCTCCCTTTATTTTTTCTTTTTGCCCGCAGGTTTTCCGGCTCAACGCCTGTGGCGTTGTTAGCGGTCTCATTGTTCTCCTTGCTCCCGGGACATGTTTTTTATTCGAGAAGCGGGCTGCAAGAGTCAGTGAGCATTTTTTTGGTCCTGGCAGGTTTTCATTTTTATATCTTTCCCCGGAAATTCGGTTGGCAGACCTTTTGTTCAGGGATGCTGTTCGGAGCGGCCTTTTTCGCGAACTACCGTTTATGCATAATGCCCCTGTTAGTGGCCTTGACGGAATTATGGATAGGCATGGTAGAAAAGAAGGGGTTGGACTGGCGTAAGTTTTCTTGGTTCGTTGTTGTATTCATGGCCTGCGCGGTATTGATAGGCGATCTGTTCGATGGCGCAAATACGGTAATGATCTTTGCCTGGGTCTTCCACCAGGGAGATACCGCCAAGGAAGTTTTTGCTTGGGTGAACCTGTTCTCCTATCCGTATTATCTTTTCCGTCTGGAAAGCTGGATATTGACTTTGTTCTTCTTTGGGAATATTTATTTAGTTTACAAAAGACAATGGGCCTCTCTTTTGCCTTTTGTGATGGTTTGCGCCCAGATGATCATATTTTCTCTTACCAATGAGAAAGGGGTCAGATATCTTGCGGTTATGCTGCCTTTCTATGTTTTGTCTGCCTCCTGTATCATAAAGAATCTGTATGATTCCTTGGGAGGGGTTAAACGTATTTTGTTGATGGCAGCGGTGGGGATCATGGCGCTTCTTATGCTGGGGCGGTCGGCCCAGCTGGCCCAGGCGCGGTCGGATTATTACAAGGCGGCTGAGTATATTGAGTCCAAGGGGCCTGGGGCCAAGTTTTTATCTGCCCAAGAGCCGGTGATGCTTCTTTACACTAATCCTTCAGACAGTGTCAAGCCGCTGCCTGGCCATTTTGATAATCTTTTAAAGTTTTACACTCTGGGATACCGTTATCTTGTTCTGGGGCCTCAGGCCTATGTTGATAGTTGTACCGGCGGGCGTTTTTTGCTCCCCTTAAAAGATTACCTGGCATTTCTCGACAGCCGGGTGGAGCCGGTAAAGATATTCCCACATTTGAATTATGCCGTGACTGAGCGCTTTGTGTTCGAACATAGTACGAATTTGCTGGATTCGATAAATTTTCTGAAGTCCGATGATATTAAGAAGTATTCATCTTTGAGAATTTATGATCTCTCCCGGGTTGTTCCTTTAATGGTACGTATCGTCGAAGAATCAAAGAAAAAGAAATAAGCTTATGGTCAAGACGCTACCGCTTTTCGAAGCTTTGGAGAAATTGCACCTGCCTGATCTGCAGCGCAATCTTTTTTTCTCTCCGGAATGGTTCCGCGTCATTCAGAAGGTATACCGACCGCGGATCTTGATGAAGTACATTGAGGAGGCCGGGCGAGTGCGCAGCTGTGTGGTCTACACCGTGGTGCGTAATTTTTTGGAATGGAAGATCTGTGTCCTCTCATATTGCGATTATTGCGATGCCATTGTCTCTTCTGAAGAGGACTGGAGAGAGATATTTGAGTCTATCCGCAAAGATTACCCGGAATACCGAATAGCTGTTCGCAGCCTGCGGGACGATAAGGTCCGCAATTGCGGATGTTTCCATGAGCTGAGCCGGGAACGGTACCACTTGTTGGATATACGCCCGGACTTGGAACATTTGTGGAAGAAGCTCGACGGGTCTTTCCGCAACCAGGTACGGCAGGGCGAGCGCCGGGGGCTGGTATGCCGTGAAGGAACGCTGGATGATCTGATGAAGTTTTATTTGCTGCATGTCAATTTACGCAAGGCCAAATATCGTATTTTTGCCCAGCCGTACCGATTTTTCCGCACGATCTGGGATGAATATATGGCCAAAGGCAAAGGGTTTCTTTTGTGTGGGATCGCTCCCGACGGCAGTATGGTGGGCGGGACTATTTTCCTGGTATGCGGCAACACGCTCTACTATAAGATCAACACCTCTTCGCCTCAGGCCTTGGAATATCGTTCAAATAATTTTCTTTTGTGGGAAGGGATAAAGAGGGCTAAGTCCTTGGGCATGGAATATGTGGATCTGGGATCCAGTGGGTACGATCAGCACGGCCTGGTCCATTTTAAGGACAGCACCGGTGCCAAGCGTTTTGATATTATCCATATTGGTTTTCATCCGGAAGGATATCTCTTTAGTCAAAAGAGGATCCTAAAAGTTTATACTCGGTTTATGACGTCTGCCTGGATGCCGACATGGCTTACCCGGGCCGGCAGCCATCTTATTTACCCTTTTTTGGCCTAATGTATATGCAACTTAAAGAATTTTTTGATGGCTGGCTCCAGGTAGCGGGCGGGAAATACGACCGCAGGCAGTGGATGTTGAGCAAATGGGAGGTCTGTGAAGGCATCGAGTGGCCGGAGGAAAAGATAGAAGTTATGGTTCGTACTATTTCCGATGGTTTATGCCTCAAGTCAACGCATTTGCTGGCCGATCTGGGCTGTGGAGGAGGCTGGATAGCCGAGCGTTTGCGGCCAAAGGTCAGAGCGGTGGTGGGGCTTGATTTCTGCCGGGATATGCTTGATATCGCCCGGCATTCTGGGCACGGCTCTTGGCTGCAGGGAGCTATAGGGCGTTTGCCTTTCCGTGCGGAATCGTTCGACCGGGTCTTGAGTTATTTCGTCTTTTTGAATTTTATGGATGATGCCTTTGTGGAGACTGCGTTGCTGGATATTTTCCGCATAACTAAGCACGGGGGCATGGCCCTGATAGGGCAGTTGCCTGATGCCAAGGGGGCGGCGGACTATGATCATGCGAAGAACGAGTATTTTGATTATTGCCGGACGCAAATGCACATGGGGGCTAGGAATGATGAAGGGACCAGGGCTCCTTTAAGGATCTTTGATAAGGAAAAGATACGGGATTTTCTGATCGAGCATCATATACGTCATGATTTTCGTCCTTCTTTCAATCCGTTCTACAGACCAGGGGTCGAACGGACCGTGCCTTGGCGTTTTGATCTGATCATGTACAAGGATTAAAATGCAGAGCAAAGTCTTTTTACTTTCTTTTTGGTTATTGAATTTTTGCTTTAACAGCACAGCCAGAGCGCAGGATTATATTAAGACGTCCCAGTCACAATTTCTTTTTGGCACGATAATGGCCATAGACGTTTGTTCTGTTGATGGTCGTCAGGATGAGGTTAGATCGCTCTTGGACATGGTTTGGCAGAGGTTGAAGGAGATAGAGGTCCGCACTGATGCTGGCAATCCCCAGAGCGATGTGGCTGCCATAAATGCCTCTGGTGGTGCGGCGGTCATGGTTAATGCCGAAATATACCAATTAATAAAATCTTTACGCGATGTAATATTAAAGTCTGACGGTATGTTCGATATTACCATCAAATCTTTATCTGATCTTTGGCAGCGTGCCGCTAACGAAAACAAATATCCATCTTTGGGCGATATAGCTGAGGCCAAAGAGCATATAGGTATCGACAAGATCGAACTGAAAAGTGACGGTAGCGTACGGCTGGCCGATCCTTACAGTCGCATTGATCTTGGCAGCGTTTCACATGGTTTTGCTGTTGACGAGGCCGTAACGATTCTTAGACAGGCCAGATTCTTTAATTTTCTTATACGGGCCGGCAGTACTATTTATGCTGCTGGGACTGACTGCCATGGACAAGCCTGGCGCCTGGTGATAAAAGATCCTGACCGGCAGGATAAGGTTATGGATGCTATTGAACTGGGAGACGCGGCTTTAAGTTCAACCGGGGATAATGACCAGGCATTTGTGATCCAGGGCAAAACCTGGTCGCGTCATTTGAACCCCATGACCGGCTATCCGCAGAACGGAGTGGCTGGCGCTACGGTAATTGCCCCAACGGCGACAGCAGCTCGAGCTTTGTCTTTAGCCATGTGCATATTGGGGCCAGTCCAAGGGGTTAATCTGGTCGAACAGATGGGTGACGGCTATGCCGCTTTAATGCTTTTCAGGCGCGAAGGAAGAAATTATGAGTGGTTTTCCACCTCTGGGTACGACGATCGTCGTGTTGCCCAGACAGAATAAATCGGCGGGGTTGTTATGAGGCAGTATCTGGATCTGGTAGCTCATGTTCTGGCACACGGTGAGAAAAAAGGCGACCGTACCGGTACCGGGACCTTGTCGGTCTTTGGCTATCAAATGAGGTTTGACCTGCGGGATGGTTTCCCGATCATTACGACGAAAAAAGTACTTTTTGATGCCGTGGTCTGGGAGCTGCTTTGGTTTTTGCGCGGGTCGACCAATATTAACGATGATCTGAAGGCGCATACGCCCATCTGGAATGCCTGGGCCGATGAGCACGGAGAACTCGGCCCCGTATACGGATATCAATGGCGCAAATGGGAACGCTTTGTTTGGGATGAAGACAATCTCTCTTATCGGAAGGAGTACGTGGACCAGATATCCCAGGCGATCGAGATGATAAAGAACAAGCCGGATTCTCGACGCATAATCGTCAGCGCTTGGAATGTAGCTGACATTGATAAGATGGCCTTGCCGGCTTGTCATGCCTTCTTTCAGTTCTATGTTGTTGATGGGCATCTTGATTGCCAGCTCTATCAGCGTTCGGCCGATATCGCGCTGGGAGTCCCGTTCAACATTTCAAGCTACGCGCTTCTTTTGTGCATGTTCGCCCAGGAATGCCGGCTTAAACCGCGTTATTTCATACATACGCTGGGGGACGCTCATATATATTTAAATCATATTGAAGGGTTAAAGATACAATTGGCTCGACATCCTAAGAATTTGCCTGGATTGCATTTAGCGGATAAGAAAGTCCTGGATTATAAGTTCCAGGACATAAGTCTTGTTGGCTATGAGCATGATGCGTTCATAAAATTCCCAATAGCGGTCTGAGGATTATGAAAGGCTTTTCAATTATTGTTGCTACCGATAAGAAGCTGGGAATAGGCAGGGACAACCGTATACCTTGGCATATTTCCGCTGACCTGAAACATTTTAAAGATATTACTACTGCCATTTACGTTTCAGGCTGTAAAAATGTGGTGATTATGGGCAGGAAGACTTGGGAGTCATTGCCTGCAAATGCGCGCCCTTTGGCGGGACGTATCAATGCGGTCTTGACTGCCAACGCAGGTTATTCGCTGCCGACAGGCGTTATGCGTTTTGATTGCTTGCATGAGTCTATTGAGTATTTTTGCAATACCAATGCGCATAATTTTGGGGAGGTTTTCGTTATAGGAGGTGCGACCGTTTATGCCGAGGCAATAAAGGACAGTAGGTGCTATAAAATATATCAGACAAAGATAGATAAAGAATTTAGTTGTGATTCATTTTTTCCAGAAATTCCAGATTTTTTCATAGAATCTAATAAGTCGCCTATCTTAAAGGAAAAAGAAATTGAGTTTTTTTTTATTGAATTTCTTCTGCATCATATTGTGAGCTAAGTAATTAAGCATTATCTTACAATTAGCTAATATGTCCCGATTGGTCATGTTGAGAAAATGTGAGAAAAAGATAACGTTTTCTTGTGTTTTGGATGAACTGTCATAAATAACCTACTTCCAGCCATATACATCCCTATCATTTATTAAGAAAATATTACCTTTATTTACCTATCTGGCATTCGTTCACTTAATATCATATTATACTTCTTTTAAACGGGAACATTTATTCGACAGCCGGAGATGTTTTCAATGTTCAGCTCTGTAACACGTAAACAGGTTCTTGTTGTAGACAATGAGGCTTCTTTTGTCAGCAATATCCTGTCTCTTTTAGAGGGTTATGGTTTTGACGCATTAACCGCCTCATCGGCCCAAGGTACTTTTCAAAAGGCCGAATCATTAGATATAGACTTGATCCTTCTAGGTGAACAACTACCGGATGCAGATGGTTTGGATGTTTGCAAGCATCTCAAATCCAATCCCCATACCGAGCATATACCGGTAATTTTCCTTAGCCATAATTCTCAAAGCGAATACCGTATCAAAGGTTATCATGCCGGTGCTGATGACTGCATACATAAGGATTTTGAACGTGAGGAACTGCTGGCACGCATGGAGGCAGTATGGCGCAGAGGCAATGGCCAATTTAAGAAGTTGCGGGAGGATCGACAAAGAAGGGTCGTGCAAGAGCTCTCTAAAATAATCGAGCAGGAGTTGATCGAACCTCATTTTCAAGCGATATATTTCCTTAAACCATTCCGCCTTTTTGGGTTAGAGATACTTAGCCGGCCTAAGGGCGGAACTTTTCTTTCCAATGCTGAGGAGCTTTTCAAATCAGCTACCAAATATGACATGTATTATCCTTTGGAAATGCTGTGCTGGAAAAAAGCTCTTGAAATAGTGGCAAGCCGGACTAGGAACGAACATCTGTTTTTTAATTGCAGTCCCTATCTAGTTGAAAACGACAAGTTTACAACAATAAAGTCAGTCTTTGAAGCCAATCACATCCCGTTTAACAAGGTCATATTAGAAATAACCGAGCGCTCGGCCATCAGTGAATATGATCTTTTTTATGCCCGCCTGAATCAGTTTAGGGATTACGGATTCAGTTTTGCTATAGATGACGTTGGAGGTGGATATGCCAGTCTGGAGTCCATAGTGGCTACCAAACCGGAGATAGTGAAGATCGACAGGCACATCATACACGGGCTACACACTGACAACGTCAAGCGCAGCATTGTCAAATTCATAGTTGCCTTTTGCAAAGAGAATCAGATCATTTCTATTGCAGAGGGGGTGGAGGTCAAGGAAGAGCTGGAGGCGGTGATGGAACTGGGTATAGATGCTGTGCAGGGCTATTACCTTTTCCGTCCGACGCCAAGCCTTAATATCAGGGAGATGAAAGATATTTGCGTGGCTTTTTCATGATGTTTTGGCTCATTAGATTTGTTTGTATAGCATGTGCCTAAGCGCATGCTTTTTTTATTTGCTGCGGCGGGATTGTGCCGAACTTTTATTATTTCAAAACTTAATAAAAGGATTTATGGCCGCTTTGATTTCCACTCGGCCTTTAGCTGATCGATCGCTTTAGTTGGAAACTATAAAATATTGTTGTCGGGGCTGATTTATACTGTAATATTTTTATTAGGTCCCGGTCAGATTTATAAAGCTACGACAAGTTTAGCTAGAAAAATATGAGGAGGTTAGTATGTTAGGAAAAGTTTTATTAATATTTGCCTTAATAACGATGTCGTTCGCGAATGTCCTGGTAGCCGAGGAGCCGAAAGCGGAAGGGGGCCCATCTGCAATAGAGTCTTCTGCTTCGGATGGGGCTATTGTCGAAGATACTGAGGCGGATGCCTTCTTGGTCAGGAATAAAGTGTGTCCTTATTGTGGTATGCAGATCCCGGCGGAAAAATTGGGCCAAGTTACGGTTGTTTATCAGAATAAAAGATATAATGTCTGTTCGGTCGAAGACAGGGATGGTTTTTTGACCGATCCGGATAAATATTCCAAGATAGCCGATGATGAGATGGCAGGAGCAGCTAATATTTATCAGCCGGCACCCGTCGAGTAACCTGTCGCGGCATTGACGTCTAACGCGCTGAGTGTTTTACCTTTCTTACCGGCCTGCCAGATATTGGGATATAAAACGAATTTTCCTCGGGGGATAGGGACGATTAAGTTCCAACATTTTCCCCTTTGCCTTATGAAAGGATACCCTTTTGCTTCAGGGCAGTTAACATATTCATTTGGCCAGGATTTTCCAGAAGCAGAATATAGACAGTATTATGATAAATCCCCAACTCAATGTTAGCATGCACCAGCCAGCAGGCGTCATCGGATGCTTCCTTGTCGTTTTCGTTGCCAGGCTATTTTTACTAGTAGGGACAATGCCACAAAAAGTGCGATCAACATGAACCTTGTTGCCAGCACATAAGGTTTATTCTCCGGCGATATTTTTTCCATTGTTAGGAAGCCCCACCATTCTTGATGCAGCCATGTGCCGAGTACCAGGATAAGGAAGGTCGGGGTTATGTATTTAATTATAAATTTATAAATTTTAGGTATTTTAAGGTCTGCCCCGTGGTGGATCTCTTCCCAGGCGTTGTTCATCCCAAAAACCCAGGCAAAAAGGACCACCTCGATCAAGGCGAAAATCACAATAAGAAAAGTCCCGCCCCAGAAATCCAGTTCATCGACGACGCCGTTCTTCAGGAAAAATATCGCGGGCTGGCATAATATGAAAGAACCGATCGCGAATACACCAACAGCTTTCTTGCGGGTAATATCGAACTCGTCCTCCAAGAAAGCGATGGCTGGCTGTGCCAAGGAAACTGAAGAAGTGACCCCGGCCAGGAACAGCAGCAGGAACCAGGCGAAAGCGAAGAATTCAGCCAAGGGGAGCTTGTTCAGTACCAGGGGCATGGTGACAAAACCCAGGTTAAAAGTGCCCGATTGTGCGATCGACTGTATATCGACAGGCCCAAAAAAAATGAAAGCCGCCGGGATCACTATACTGCCTCCCAGGATGACCTCGGCTAGTTCGTTGGTGCTGGCGGCCGTCAATCCTGATAGCACCACGTCATCGCCTTTTTTGAGATAACTAGCATAGGTAAGGATCATTCCTATGCCCACGCTTAAGGTAAAAAGGATCTGACCAGATGCTTCCAGCCAAACTTTTGCTGATTTTAGAGCGGAGAAATCAGGATTCCAGAGGAACCCTAGGCCGTTGTTGATATTCCAATCGGGATGCGAGGGGTCTGGAGTCCCCAGCGTCAGGACTCTTATCATGAGTAAAATCGCACATGCGAACAATATCGGCAAAGCCCAATTGCATAATTTCTCTATGCCGCCTTTGATGCCGTGGTAGATAACGGTAATGTTTAATGAAAAAGTAATAATAAAGAATAGATAAGCCCATCCTAGAGTATTGAAGAATTGATTTTTCTGGACACCTTGATACCCGCTAAGAAAGCTTTGCATGGTGGCCTGGTCATTGATAGGGGCGATTTTTCCTATAAGTGAAAAGAAGCTGTAACCTAAGGTCCAAGATTCTATGAATGTGTAATAGATGAAAATCACTAAGGGGCCGAATATCCCGATGACCCCGAAATATCGTATGAAACGGTTTTTTTGCCAAATGCTGTGGAATATACCCGGAGCGGTACCATGACCGAACCCGCCCCCAAAACGCCCCATGGCCCATTCTATCCACATGAGAGGTAATCCCAGGAGGAAGAAGGCTACCAAATAGGGAATTATAAAAGCTCCGCCGCCGTTGGCGGCTGCTTTGGCGGGGAAACGGAGAAAATTACCCAGACCGATGGCGGAACCTGCTACCGCCATTATTATTCCCAGTCGGGAACCCCAAGAGTCTCTAATTGGCTTCATATAGGCCCATTGATTTTATCGGAAAGCAACTTATTATATTGGAACGCCGGTTTATCGGCAACTTTTAAAAGGTTTTTGAGACGAATTATTTCTGTGGAAAGAACTTTTCATTATCATCGACGGAGAATAAATAAAAAAGAAGCTTGATATTATTCGATGCAGGGGTTATATTTAAATCATCTAGTGGGCTTGGGTATCTCTAAAGCCCTAACACGGCCGAAAAGGCCGTGAAAAGAACGGGCGATGGTGCCCGAAAATATAAAGTAAAGAAGCTTTAGTTTTATCAAGGACGAAGACGTCTTTGGATCAGTTGATCACGATCTGAAGACGTCTTTTTTTGCCTTTATTGGTCCAATGACGGATATAAAAGGCTGTTTTTAGGATGATCGCTAAGAAATATAAAGATCGGATCAAGAAGGAGAATATATATGAATACAGGTGATACAGCATGGGTTTTGGTTTCCACAGCCTTGGTTATGCTTATGACACCAGGTCTGGCGTTCTTTTATGGCGGCATGGTCAGAAGAAAGAATGTGCTCAGCATTCTTATGCAATGTTTTTTTGTTCTTTGCTTGGTCAGTGTCCTTTGGGTAGTTTATGGTTATAGTCTGGCTTTTGGACCTGGGAAGGGTTTTTGGGGAGGCCTACAATGGTGGATGTTAAACGGTGTCGGAGGAGAACCGTATAGTGATTATTCTGCGACCATACCTCATCAAGCATTCATGATCTTCCAAGCCATGTTCGCAGTAATTACCCCGGCTTTGATTTTGGGAGCTTTTGCTGAAAGGATGAAGTTCTCCTCATTTGCGGTCTTCATGGTCTTATGGCTGACTTTTGTTTATGCCCCTGTTTGCCACTGGGTCTGGGCCATCGGAGGATTTATACGTGACATGGGGGCGTTGGATTTTGCCGGCGGGACCGTTGTGCATATTAATGCCGGTATTGCGGCTCTAGTTACCGCTATCATGATAGGGCGGCGCAAGAACACACAGAAAAACATTCCCTCGCCGCACAATCTGCCGTTCGTCGCCTTGGGCACCGCGCTTCTGTGGTTTGGCTGGTTCGGTTTTAATGCCGGCTCCTCTTTGGGAGCTAATGGCTTGGCGGCTAACGCCTTTGTCGTAACCAACACTGCTGCAGCTATGGCTGGATTAAGCTGGGCCATGATCGAATGGATACGCAATGGCAAGCCCACCTTGTTCGGCATAGCTTCTGGGGCTGTTGCAGGTTTGGTGGCCATAACGCCCGCAGCAGGTTTTGTGAATGTAACGGGTGCTTTGATAATAGGGCTTATGGTCAGCGTGTTTTGTTATCTGGCCGCTGTTATCATTAAGCCTGCATTAGGATATGACGATGCTTTGGATGCTTTTGGCGTCCATTGTGTGGGCGGCATATGGGGTGCCTTGGCTACAGGGCTTTTCGCTACTAAAATGGTTAACAGTGCGGGTAATGATGGCCTTTTTTATGGTAATCCGGCACTCTTTTTTGTCCAATTAAAGGCAGTGCTGATAACGGTCGTTTACTCGGGTATCGTTACAGTAGTTATTTATAAGATTGTGGACATATTAATGGGGATGCGCGTAAGTCCCAACGATGAAGACATCGGGTTGGACCTAGCAGAGCACCGGGAAAGAGCTTATACAATATTGGAATAACACAAACTTATCTAAGAAAAATCGATAAATACATATTAGTACTCAAATATGGAGGTCAAAATGAAGTTAATAATAGCGATTATACAGCCGAGTAAGCTGGAAGATGTCAAGGAGGAGTTGTACAAAGCTGACGTTAATCTAATAACTGTCAGCGAGGTGCTTGGTCACGGCCGTCAGAAGGGGGTAACCGAGATATACCGAGGCGCTCGAGAGCACGGTAACCTATTGCGCAAGATACGTTTGGAGATAGCTGTCAACGAGAACTTCGTTGAACCTACGATAAGAGCCATCATTAAGGGGGCTAAGACCGGTGAAACCGGCGATGGTAAGATCTTTGTAATGTCACTGGCAGAATGTATCCGTATTCGCACTGAGGAGAGGGGAGGCGTTGCTATTGGGTAAAATCCTTTTTGTCTAATTTGGATAAATAAAAAGGAGGTTATCCTCTATTCCGGGATACCTCCTCTTTTATTGTGTTTTAGCCAGGTCCCCTCGATTGATGGTAAATAAAAAGAACTGAAATAGAGGCTATTTTGAGTTTCGGAAAGAACAATTCAACGACAATAATTTTTCTCAAAATTGACAAACTTAGTTGTTGTGATAAAGTTAACAAATAAATAAAGACGGATGTGTCCTCTTTTCCGGCATTGGTGCCCGCATTTCCCCATCCAATTCGGATATTGTTTGGTTATATTGATTTTTCAGTTAGAAAGGCCGAAGAGGACCTTCGCCGGAGTCCAGTAAATGTCACAGCCTAATAGCATGGCCGAACACCCGGAATTCCCCAATTTTATTGGGTTGATGGCCGAGAGATATCAGGGCAGCGCTTTCGGGCATTTCCTTTTGACTTGGGAGAGCACGATCTATTCTCTCTTGGTGATAACCTTGCTCACAACGGCCGCTTATTTTGCTACCCGCAAGAGGCAGTTGATACCAGGGCGCTTACAGAGTGCGGCTGAGATATTTGTCACCACCGTGGATGATTTCGTCTGTAGTGTGCTGGGGCCCAAAGGGCGCAAATATTCTCCTTTTATCGGTACTTTGTTCATATATATACTGGCAATGAACTATATTGGTTTGGTGCCTTTATTTAAGTCTCCGACAGCGGACTGGTCGGTTACTTTAGGGTTGGCTATTATAGTATTCGTATACGTGCAATACACAGCGTTGAAGGAATTGGGATTTTTTGGATATGCCGACCATTTGATGGGAAAACCTCGAGGCATCCTGGCTCTTTCGGTCATTCTTCCAATATTTTTGTTGGCGCTGCACCTGTTGGGGGAGCTGATCAGGCCTTTGAGCCTGTCGCTCCGTTTGCGCAGTAACGTATGGGGAGACGACATGTTGCTTGCCCTCTTAGCCAGTGGCGGATTGAAAGCATTGCCGGTTCTGTTCATAAATACCGTTCTGGTTTGCCTGTTTGCGTTCATTCAGGCGGTGATCTTTTCACTTTTAACGACGGTATATTTTGCATTGATTTTGGTTCACGAAGAAGAACATTAATAATCCGGGATCAAATCTATAAGGAGGTTACGATGGATTACCAGTTCGCGTTGGCATTAGGTTTGCCGATCGGCCTTGGCCTGGGCGCATTTGGCGTCGGCATGGGGCTGGGAAGGGCCGTAGGATCGTCCATGGAGGCGCTGGGCCGCCAGCCGGAAGCGATGACGAAGATACTGATCGTCATGGTCACGGGCTGTGCTCTTATCGAGGCGGTCGTTATCTATGTCATGGTCTTTGCATACGGCCTGGTCGGAAAGATCGGGCATGTGGCGGTGTAAAATATGGAACTACTAAAACTTCTGAACGCTAATATTATTGTGGCTCAGATAGTCTGTTTCTTTCTGGTCCTATGGCTTTTAAAGAAGTTCCTTTGGAAGCCGGTCTTTTCGGTCCTGGAAGAGAGGAAGACGCGTATTGATAACGAACTTAAAGCCATTGAGAGCACGAAATCTGATGTTCTTAAGCTTAAAGGGGATTACGAGTCTTTCTTGGCCAAGGTCGAAGAACTGGCGCAGAAGCGGATAAAGGAGGCCGAGAATCAGGGAGAGGCCAAGGCTCAAGAGATCCGCGAAAGGGCGCGTGAGGAGGCGGAAAAGATCGTCGAAGATGCCAGAGGCGAGATCCGTTTCGAATTCGCCAAGTCCCGCGATATCCTCAAGGCTGAGATCGTGGAAATGGTCATAAAAGTCACGGAGCAGATGATCCAGGAAAAGCTCACGTTCGAGACCGACCGGAAGCTAATAGAGAAAATGTTGGCAGAGCTGGAAAAGACAGATGAAAGATAAGTTGGTCGTTATACGCTACGCTGAGGCCTATGTCAGTTTTGCCTTGCCGGCGTTAGGTATGCCCAGGATCATAGAGGAAATGAGGGTCACGCACTGGGCTTTGCGCGAGGCTCCGCAATTGCGGGATTTCCTGAGGGCGCCTGAGGTGTCTTTGGAGGAAAAGTCTTCTTTCCTGGACAAGGTTTTTACCGGGGCATTGTCTGGACAGACACGTGATTTTATCAAATATCTAATTTACCGAAGGCGCATCGACTCCCTGTCCGATATCGCGAACTATATCCGCCGGGTTTATTCCCATGGCGTGGTTATCGACGTGGTTTTGAGGAGCACTTTCCCCCTGGAACTGGAACTCGTGGAACGGATCAGGGAAGCGTTGGCCAAAAGAACAGGACGGAAGGTGAATTTATATTTCGAGCTTGATCCGGACCTCTTGGGCGGGGTAAGGATCACATTCGGCAACAGGGTAATAGATTCCTCGGTTCGGAACAAGCTTAATAATCTGCGAAAACAACTGTTGAAAGCACAGGTGGGAACATGAGCAATTTGAAACCCGAAGAGATAACATCGATCATTAAGACCGAATTGGAGAACTACCACGGCCAGCTTAAGACGGAATCGGTCGGCACGGTCATACAGGTGGGTGACGCTATTGCCCGTGTTTACGGCCTGGATGATGTTATGGTCGGAGAGATCATAGAGTTCCCCAATGGGGAAATGGGAATGGCCGTCAACCTCGAGGAAGATAGCGTAGGCGTCATTATATTCGGGCGTGATAATCCGGACCGGAATATCAGTGAGGGCGACGTGGTCAAGCGGACCGGTAGGAATATTCAGATACCCGCCGGGGAAGCCATGAAAGGCCGGGTTGTGAACGCTCTTGGGGCGCCGATCGATGGTAAAGGCCCGATCAGCGCCGATTCTTTCCGCCCGGTGGAGTTCACGGCGCCGGATGTTATTTCGCGTCAGCCGATCAATGCCCCGATGCAGACAGGGATCAAGGCCATCGACTCCATGATACCCATCGGGCGCGGACAACGCGAGCTGATCATCGGCGACCGCCAGACCGGCAAGACCGCTGTTGCCATAGATACCATCATCAACCAGAGGGGGAAGGACGTCTACTGTGTTTATGTCGCGATAGGTCAGAAGATATCCAGTGTGGTGGCGGTAGAACAAGTTTTGAGGAAGAACGGTGCTATGGAGTACACGACCATTGTCAGTGCGTCATCGCGCGCATCGGCGTCTTCCCAATATCTGGCTCCCTATTCCGGGTGCGCGCTCGGCGAAGAATTCATGTACCGGGGCAAGGATGTCCTGGTGGTATACGATGACCTGTCCAAACACGCTCAGGCCTACCGGCAGCTTTCTCTCTTGCTGCGCCGCCCGCCGGGCCGTGAGGCCTACCCGGGTGATGTGTTCTATCTGCATTCACGGTTACTGGAGCGTTCAGCCAAACTATCCGACAAACTGGGCGGCGGTTCGTTGACGGCTTTGCCTATCATTGAGACACAGGGAGGGGATATTACCAGTTATATACCGACGAACGTTATCTCCATCACTGACGGACAGATATATCTGGAATCGGACTTGTTCTTTTCCGGCGTGCGTCCGGCCATCAATGTCGGGCTATCGGTCTCCCGTGTGGGCGGTAAAGCGCAGGCCAAGGCAATGCGACGGGTAGCGGGGAAGCTGCGCCTCGACCTGGCCCAGTACAGGGAACTGGTCACGTTCCTGCAGTTCGGCTCCGAACTGGATAAGGCGACCCAGGACCAGATCATACGCGGTGAGCGGGTGGTCGAGGTCCTCAAACAGGGACAATATGCCCCGCTGTCCCTGGCTAAGCAGGTCATGATACTTTACAGCGGTGTGAATGGTTTCCTGGATGATCTCCCGGTAGAGGTGGTCAAACGTTTCGAAGTCGAATTCTTCAAGTATGTTGAAGGAAGATCGCCGCAGTTGGAGAAAGCGATAGAGGACACCAGGGACATCACCCCGGAAATAGAAGTAAGCCTAAAGAGTACTATAGAAGCGTTCAAGGCCGAATTCTCAAAGAAATAGCTCCGGATGCAAATATGTCGCAGCAGTTAAGACAATTAAAAAGCCGCATACGTTCGGTCGAGGGGACCTGGAAGATAACACGTGCCATGGAAATGGTCGCGATGTCAAAATTCAAGGCGCTGGAAACACCGCTGGACATGACACGGGCCTATTTTGCCAAACTGGAATCCATAGCTTTACACCTTATACGGGTCCAGAAAGGGGAATTGGCTCATCCTTTCCTTGCCAAGGGGGCAGAGGGAGGGCCGTTGGGCCTTTTCGTGGTAGGCGCTGAAGCTGGCTTGTGCGGGATCTACAACGAACATTTGTTCAAAGTGGCGGACCGGTTCCTGGCCGGGCAGGCGGGCCGGGATATCCGCATTTATACCCTGGGACGGAAGGCGGCCAGCCACTTTCGTAAGAGCGGGCGTATGCCGGTCAAGGCCTTCCCTGGTTTCCATGGCCGTCTTAAGGCTGATTTTCATTCCGCCATTTATCGATTTCTGGAAGAAGAGTTCATGCAGGGGCGCATCTCCGAGCTGCATGTGGCCTATACCATCTTCGAGAACGCGATGAAACATCATCCGACGGTAAGACGACTGATAAGCATTGAAGTCCCCCCAGGCGGGGAGTCCAACTTTATTATTGAATCCGGTTTTCAGGGGATCGGCTCAGATGTTCTTCCGATGTATGTTTCTAACCGGTTGCGCTTGATGCTTATGGAGTCTTTTACCTCCGAGAATTCCGCCCGGATGGTGTCGATGAAAGCTGCCAAGGATAATGCCAAAGAACTTATGGGGGACCTTATACTCCTGCGCAATAAGATGCGTCAGGCTATGATCACCAAGGAAGTCATCGAAATCATATCTTCTGCTGAGGCTTTGAAAGGATAAAATCATGGCAAAGGGTGAGATCATTCAAGTTATCGGACCTAGTGTTGACATAAGGTTCGCTCAAGACGAGTTGCCTAATCTTCTGAATGCCGTAAAAGTTGAGTATCCGGACAAGAAGATAGACCTTACTTTGGAGGTGTCGCAACAGATAGGCAACAACACGGTACGATGTATCGCCCTCGGGGCCACGGATGGTTTGGTGCGCGGGATGTCGGCGGTCGATCAAGGAGCTCCGATAAGCGTCCCGGTCGGCAAACAGACTTTGGGGCGTATTTTTAATGTCTTGGGAGATACTATCGATAATAATGGACCGGTGAAGGACAGCACCGGGGTGATGCCCATACACAGGGACGCCCCCAGTTTTGAAGAGCAGCTTTCCATCACACATATTCTGCCAACGGGCATGAAAGTGATCGATCTGCTCGCCCCGCTGCCCAAGGGAGGGAAGATCGGCCTTTTTGGAGGCGCTGGCGTCGGGAAGACGGTAATAGTCATGGAGCTCATCCGTACCATCGCTGCCGAGCATGGCGGTGTATCGGTCTTCGCAGGCGTGGGCGAGCGTACGCGGGAAGGGAACGAACTATATCTGGAATTGCAGGATTCCGGTGTCATGGAAAAGACGGCTTTGGTTTTCGGCCAGATGAACGAGCCGCCGGGAGCCCGCTTCCGCGTCGGGCTTTCGGCTTTGACCATGGCGGAATATTTCCGAGACCAGGAGCGTAAGGACGTCCTGCTTTTTATCGATAACGTATTCAGGTTCGTACAAGCCGGGTCAGAAGTCTCCACTCTGCTCGGGAGGATGCCTTCGGCAGTCGGTTACCAGCCTTCTTTGGCGACCGAGGTGGCTCAACTCGAGGAACGCATAGCTACGACCCGTCAGGGTTCGATCACTTCTGTTCAGGCCGTCTATGTCCCGGCGGACGATCTTACCGACCCGGCTCCGGCCACAGTTTTCGCGCATTTGGATGCCAAGATAGTCTTGTCCAGGCAGATCGCCGAACTGGGTATTTATCCGGCCGTGGACCCCTTGGATTCGGTCTCCCGCATGCTGGACCCGCGCATAATCGGGGACGAGCATTATCGGGTGGCCTTGTCGGTTCAAAAGGTGCTGCAACGTTATAAGGATCTGCGTGACATCATCTCCATCCTGGGCATCGATGAGCTGTCCGACGAGGATAAAATGACGGTTTATCGGGCCAGAAAAATACAGCGCTTTTTCTCACAGCCCATGTTTGTGGCGGAGAATTTCACCGGAACTAAGGGGAAGTATGTCAAACTGGAAGACACCATCAAAGGTTTCGACATGATCATAAACGGCAAGATGGATGATATCCCCGAGCAGGCATTTTACATGGTCGGAACGGTCGAAGAAGTGTTGGAAAAGGCCAGGAACCTTAAAGGCGTTTAAATCGCTATGAAGTCATTCCATTTGAGCATAGTCACTCCAGAGCGCATACTTTTCGACGGACAGGTCAACTATATTTCTGTTCCCGGGGCTGGCGGATATATGGGCGTGTTGTCTGACCACGCCTCACTAATCTCTCCACTTAAACCGGGAATTTTCCAGGTCCGTATGGCCGGTGCCGCGCAGCCGATGGTTTTCAAGACCACTCATGGCGGCCTTTTTGAGGTGGACCGGAATCAGGTCTCGGTCCTGCTGGAGGCGGCAGACGCCGAAGTCCTGGACCCGAAGTGAAACCCATATTTTGCATCGACTTATTTTTCTAGAAAAATGGGTGCTTGACATTTTTTTGTGTATCTTGTATCTTGTATTTGATACTAGAGAAATTAGAAAAATAGGAATGCCCATATGCCTACAGAAAAACCTTTAACAACTGGTGAGATCGCCGATCTTTGCCATGTCCATCTCCGGACTGTCCTGCAATGGATCCATGACGGAAAACTAAAAGCCTACCGTACCCCTGGTAATCACAGCCGAGTGGCTGTGGATGATTTTATTGCCTTCCTCAGGCAGTACAATATGCCCATCCCCGAACATTTGGCTGGACGCAGCGCCAACCGCAAGCTTTTGATAGTGGATGACGATGCCAATATGGTCAATTCGATCAAAAGGTTCTTTAAGAAAGAGTCAGGTTTCGAGATCGATGTGGCCTATGACGGCTTTGAAGCAGGTATCAAGTTGCTCTTGTTCAAGCCGGAAATAGTGGTCCTGGATATGAAAATGCCGGGGATGAACGGTTACGAAGTCGCGCAGAAGATCAGACGTTCCGCCAATTGTGAACGTACTAAGATCATAGGTGTCTCTGCTTATTTCGAAGAAGGTGACAAGGAAAAGCTCGCAAAGATCGGCGTGGATTACTGTTTTGATAAGCCTTTCAATTCACAAGACCTTATAGATAAGGCAAAAGAGCTTTTGAAGATGTCTTAGGCTTGGCCTTATTTTTCCGATAGAGATCTTCATGCCGTCATCTTCCGGTCTTCCTGTTAGTTTCCTGCAGCGTTTAGCTTCCATCATCCCAGCCGAAGATCTTTCTTCGGTATATGCTTCATTCGAGATCGAAGATATCCTTTCTGTTCGCGTTAATACCCTTAAAGCAGATATAAGAAAATCCTCTGGAGAGTTGGAAGGCTTGGGATTTAACCTGAGACCACTTCCGGTTGTGCCAGGAGCGTTCATTTTAGAAAACGGCAATAGCCTTGGATTTTCAGATCTGAAGATTGTCAGGGAAGGCCTCGTTTACCAGCAGTCAGCCGCCAGTCTCTTGCCGGCAGTTATTCTAGACCCGAAACCGGGAGAAAGGGTCCTCGACGCCTGCGCCGCGCCGGGGAGCAAGACTTCTCAGATGGCGGCTCTTATGGCAGCGCAGGGGGAACTTATTGCGGTTGAGACAGTTAGGGGCAGATATTATAAATTACGTGCGGTCTGTGAACTTTTAGGCGTCAGGAACGTTCGATTCAGGCAGGCCGACGCGAGGAAATTGCATTTTGAAAGTGAATATTTTGACAAGGTCTTGGTCGATGCCCCCTGCAGTTCAGAGGGACGATTTAAGGCTTCCGATCCAGAAAGTTATGCTTATTGGAGTGAACGCAAGATAAAGGAGATGAGCCATAAGCAGAAAGGGATATTGTTGAACTCGGCCCGAGGTCTGAAAGTCGGGGGGCGGTTGGTTTATTCCACCTGTACATTCGCCCCGGAGGAGAACGAAGAGGTGGTAGACTGGTTCCTCACCAAGACACAAGGTCTTTTCCGGTTGATGGCGCCCGATCTGCCCGGAGTAAAGTGCTACCCGGCACTGAGTGCCTGGAAAAAACGCGAATATAAGAACGACCTGACGGCCTGCCGTCGAATATTGCCGGACCGGGTTTTCAGCGGGTTCTTCATAGCTTGTATGATAAGGGAGAAATAAAAAACTTTATGAATGAGAATATGATCGCTGAGATATTATGTAAATGGCGCCTGGCGTTAGGCAGGGTTAGGCCGGATATGCCTGTAGCCGGAAGCCCTGAGCGGTCTGAATATCGGGTCGTGGTGGAATCAGTCGGCGGACAGTTGTACGTTTTGGAGCGAATAGCTGTCCGGTTGAGGGAGAGAAAGGCCAGGATAGCCCAGACATTGGAAGCGCTGGCGGGGGTGGGTGTACAGGAGGTGCAACCATACCTGCGAGATTCTTCCGGTGAGTTCATAAGTGAGAGCAACGGGGGCCTTTGGCAGATCGTGCCTTTCGTGCCCGGTATCGCTTTAGAACGGCCTCAGTATGTGCACGAGCGCTGGCGTGGGAAAGTTATGGGGGAGATGTTGGTCAACCTCCGTCGTTCAGCAGAGGCGGTGCCCTTGAGGCAGTCTGAGGGCCCCTTTTCGCTACCGTATTATATTGATTCCTTGATGTCGGCGGTCCGCCGTAATAGACCGGATATTTATCCCCGCGTCCAGAGCATGCATGTTTTTGCACAGGAATATTTGTATCCCGTGTACCCCTCTTTCCCTTCAGCTTTTTGTCATGGTGATTATCATCCGGTCAATATAATTTGGAAGGAGAATGGCATTGCGGCTTTGATCGACTGGGAATTCATGGGTTTTAAACCGGAACTTTACGATGCAGCCAACATGGTCGGTTGCCTGGGCATAGAGGACCCGGAATGCCTCTGGCGAGGTTCGGTCGGGGATTTTGTGACCACCTTGCGTTCATCAGGACTGGGGACGGATGTTTCCTTCTGCTATTTCTTGGAGATGGTTATCTCTTTACGTTTCGCATGGCTGTCTGAGTGGCTGCGGAAAAAAGATGAGGAAATGATCGAAATGGAACTGGATTACTTCGATGTTCTAAATGCCAACCGTGAAGATCTGGCCGAGCTTTGGGGATGCTGAAAAAAGTATTAATCTTCAGGTATATATAACGACCAATTTAATAAGAGGTTATTGATCAATGACAGCCTGCTCAAAAGGGGTAAAATCTATGACCATAGCCGATCTTAAGAACGGTGATCCTTTTAAGGTCAAGCGGGTCGTCTTGGGGAAAGAGATAGGCAAACGCCTGGCGGATATGGGTTTTGTTCGTGGAGTGGAAGGGCGGGTTATAAGGAGCGCATTTCTGGGAGATCCTTTGCAGGTTAAAATATGCCATTATGATATTTCCTTGCGCCGTAAGGAGGCCCGTGGCGTTGAGGTTGAACCGGTCGCGTTTCCTCACTGTAAGGAGGGGACGGCTAAAGAGAGTGATACTCAATGAGCAAGGTCATTAGTATAGCCTTAGCCGGAAATCCTAATACCGGCAAGACCACCCTTTTTAACGCTATTACCGGCAGCCACCAGAAGGTAGGGAATTACCCCGGAGTCACGGTCGAGAAGCGTGAAGGCCGCCGTAATTACAGGGGGTACGAATTCCACGTTTTCGATCTGCCCGGCATTTACAGCTTGACAGCGTATTCCATGGACGAGGTGGTGGCACGTGATTTTATCATCGATGAAAAACCGGACATGGTCATTGATGTCATAGATTCCACCAATATCGAGCGTAATCTTTATTTGTGCCTGCAGTTCCAGGAATTGAATATACCGATCATCGCGGCCCTGAACCTGGATGATGAGGCGGTTAGCCGTGGGATCCACATAGACGATAAAAGATTGTCCGAAATCCTTAAGATGCCGGTAGTCAAGACCGTAGGGACAAGAGGTTCCGGCGTGGATCTTCTCTTGGACAGGGCCATTGAAGTATTTGAGAATAATAAAGTTCCGGACTATGCGTACAGTTATGGTTTGGAGCTCGAAGCTTCTGTCGGCGCGATCCTCGAGGAGATAGAGAAGGACCGTGAATTTGTCGTGAAATATCCGCCCCATTGGTTCGCGGTCAAGCTTCTGGAGAAAGATTCCCGTGCGTTAGAGCTTTTGTCGGGGCACAAAAGTTCTGAGTCGGTCAGGAAGGTTGTGGCCGAGCGTATAAGGATCGTTGAGGAGCATTTCGGCCGCGACGCATCGGTGGTGGTGGCTGAACAGCGTTACGGGTACATTCACGGCGCTGCTGCCGAGGCGGTAAAAAGAGAGGCACTGGACAAGGAAACGGTCACCGAGATGGTGGACAAGTTCATCCTTAACCGTTTTCTGGGTTTGCCGGTATTCTTCCTGATATTGTGGTCGATGTTCCATCTGACCTTCCAATTAGGGATTTATCCCATGAACTGGCTGGAGTTCTTTTTCTCATGGCTTAGTACTGCTGTTGGAGGAGCGATGCCGGAAGGTTTGCTACGTTCCCTGGTCGTGGATGGAGTTATTGCCGGTGTGGGTGGGGTGACTTCATTCGTGCCTTTGATCGTTCTGCTTTTCCTTTTTATCTCCGTGTTGGAAGATTCCGGTTACATGGCCCGGGCTGCCTTTATAATGGACCGTTTCTTGCATGTCTTTGGTTTGCACGGGCAGTCCTTTCTGCCGATGATCATCGGTTTCGGGTGTTCGGTCCCCGCGGTAATGGCGGCCCGGACACTTAAAAACGCGCGTGATCGTATCATCACCGTAATGGTCACTCCATTTATGAGTTGCGGGGCCAAACTGCCGGTGTACGTTCTTTTGGCCGGGGCATTCTTTGGGGGGCAGGCAGGGAATGTGGTCTTTTCTATCTATCTGATAGGAGTGTTATTGGCCCTTTTTTCTTCACTTTTTTTCAGATCAACAATCCTGCGAGGGGATTCGACGCCTTTTGTTATGGAACTGCCGCCTTATCGTATGCCGACAATAAAAGGGATACTGTGGCATGTCCGTGACAAGACGATGAGTTATATAAAAAAGGCCGGGCTGGTGTTGCTGCCGGCTTCCATCCTTATCTGGGCGGTCACTTCTTTCCCTAAACTCCCTCCGGACCCTGCCGGGGACGCAATACGGGTCCAGGCACATATCGACGAGATGGCACTGGAAGCTGCCCGCCGTAACCAAAGATTGGATCCTGCGCGTGCCAGCCTGATGGCGAAGGAACAGTTACGATCTGTACGTTCCAGAGAAGCGATATCTTACAGCTTTGCCGGACGTATCGGCAGGGCCTTTGAACCGGTATTGGAACCTCTGGGCTTTGACTGGAAGATCGGGGTGGCGGCAGTGACCGGTTTTGCCGCTAAGGAGATGGTGGTATCTACACTGGGAGTGCTATATAAAGTGGGGGGTGGGGAGGAAGAAAAAGGAGAGAGCTTGCGCCAGGCGCTAAGGAAAGATCCGGTCTTTAGTCCCTTGGTCGCTTATGTGTTGATGCTTTTTACGTTGATCGTTGTGCCCTGTTTCGCTTCTCTCTCGGCAATGTATGCCGAGATAGGGTGGGGGTGGGTCGTTTTCGCGGTGGGATATTGGTCAGTATTATCTTGGATCTTATGTTTCATTCTTTATCAGTCCGGGCGGCTGTTAGGGTGGGGTTTATGAATTGGGATGCATGGGAAAGGATAATTGTGACGTTCATCGTCGCGTTCTCCGCCGCTTATTTGATGATCCGCCTTTTCAGGGCCTTCTTCAACAATAAGCAAACTGGTGACATATGTTCAGATTGCCCTACGCGCTCTGGCTGCGAGAGGCTAACCCGGCAGGGCGGGATAAATAAGTCCTTGGAGAGATGCGGTCGGGGAGTAAAGGGTGTTCCTGAATAATGGATAGCTGGGAGAAGATGGACAAAAGGACTTTTCGCCTTTTCGATGGCATTTCGCGTCGTGCGGGCAAAGCCATTGTCGATTATAAGATGATAGATGATGGCGACAAGATCATTGTGGGTGTATCTGGGGGCAAGGACAGCCTGACCTTGCTCAGCGTGCTCCTGCACCGCCGCAGTATTGCGCCGGTGGATTTCGAAATAATGGCCGTTCACATTGATAACGGCCTGCCCGGAGTTAAGATCGACAAGCTGGAGGAGCATTTCAAATCGCTGGGGGTTGCCTATCATATCGAACACACGGGGACATTTCGCGGCAAGGATGTCAAGGAGCTGAATTGTTTCTGGTGTTCTTGGAACCGGCGCAAGGCTTTGTTCCAGTTCGCCGATAGAATGGGTTTCCGCAAGATAGCGCTGGCGCACAATCTCGATGATATAGTCGAAAGTATTTTAATGAACCAGTTCTTCAAGGGGGAGATAAGCGCGATGTGCCCCAAACAGGTCTTCTTTGAAGGGAAACTCGCCATTATACGGCCCCTGGCCTTGGAAAAGGAGGCGATGATAACGCGTTTTGCCAGGTCAGCCGGGTTTAATTTGTTCGAGACCTGCCGTTGTCCGGTAAGCGACCACACCCAGAGAGCCGCTATCAAGAAGATGCTAAAGGAAATGGAGCAGGTCACCCCGGCGGTGAAGACGAACATTTTCCGCAGCCTGCAGAATATTAAGACCGAATATTTACTGCGCCAAGGCTGAGCGGTTGCTATATTGATTTATTGCGATAGCGTATTTAATGTTTAATCAATGCATTGGTCCGATAGATCCTTAAGAGATATACTTTTTTATAATTTCCGGGATAACTTCTTTTTTTATGGCTGACTCCTTTTCCCCTTTACGCCGTTCCCTGCATATCGTGAGCACTCTTTGGCTGCCGGCCATGTTTTTGTATTTTTTTGAGAATGTAGCATATACAAGATCATTGGGCGTGCCGGCCTTATGGACCCGTTTTATTGATCCGGCTATAGGCTTTGTGACCCAGTCCATTTTTTATATTTGGTTGTGGGGTTTGACCGTTGAAACGATCAGCGGCGAAAGCAATATCGTTCGTTATAAGAATTTCCGATCCTTCTTGAAAAAAGGCTGGTGGATAGCGGTCGCGGTACAATTGGCACCCTGGATCGTTCATTTCCTGATTTACATGATGGCAGGACGCGAACTGCTCAGTCTTTCTTTGATCAAGGCCTTAATTATTGTTTTCGTTATTTACTGGGCGGCCCGGGAGGTGATAAGGATCAAGTATTCTTCCTTCCTGTCCGGCAAGTTAATGGGGGCCTTTCTTTCCCGGCGGGTGTTTTTTTATTTAATTGTTTTCCTCTTGTCATCTGTGCTTGTTCAGCATATGGGCGATGTCTTTTCTCAGTGGCCTTTTGTCATCATCTGCTTGCGTCTCCTGTCCATCCAGCTAAGTTTCCTTGCCTTTGCCGTGTTTTCTTGCGTGCTCATCGATGCCAACCCATCGATAGCTGATGGATTCAAGTCGCTCAAGAACCTTATATTGGTGAACCCGGTGGGCGGGAGCATAAGAACAGAAGCTTTCTCGTCCATACTTGTCCGCCGCTATCCGCCGTTCTTTGCTGTTTTGCAGGCCTTGACGCCAAAAGAGTACCGGGTAATTGAATATAACCGGGTGATCTGGCGGGAACACTTTTACCGGGGAGATGCGTTGGTCGCGATAACGTGTTTTACAACTAATTGTGCGGCGGCTTATCAAATCGCCAGGGAATTCCGTAGCCGTGGTTCTAAAGTAATAATGGGCGGGCCCCATGTCTCGTTCTTCCCCGATGAGGCTTTAGAGTTCTGCGATAGCGTGGTCGTCGGGCCGGCCGAAAGCGCTTGGCCCGAGGTTGTCCGTGACTATGAGGCCGGCGATCTAAAACGTGTCTATTGCGGGGAGTGTTCGGAGAAGGAATCCGGCACGGTGCACCAATTTCTTATGCAAAGCCCGCCGGAAGTGGTCAAAGACTGTCTGCAGATAAGCCCCGGATGCAAATTCAATTGTTTTTTCTGCGCGGCGAATGCCCTGACTGGCAGATCACGGCCCAAGAAAAAGATCGAGGACATGATCGCTTTGGTCAAAAGGGTCAGCATTGTCAAAAGGCCCGTAGTGTTCATTGACAATAATATTTATGAGGATCCGGAATATGCCAAGGAGCTTTTCCGCGCGTTGATCCCGCTGAAACAGACTTGGGGATCAAATGCCAGCATTGACATCGCCCAAGATGACGAAACCGTCCGTTTGCTAAAAGAATCGAGGTGTGTTCAACTGATGATAGGATATGAGATCGATTCCGATTCGCCCTCCTTGAAGCATGAAGGGAAATTCACCTTGGCCAAAGATTATCTTCGTTTGACGAAAAGATTACAGAAAGTAGGTGTCGGGATACAGGCTCAATTTATCTTCGGGTTCCCGGGGGACTCTTGGTCAACGCTGTTGCGTTTATGGAAGTTCTGCCTCAAACTGGGGCCTAGATATACCATTGTTTCCTTTTTGACCCCGCTGCCTGGTTCACGGTATTTTGAGGATAGCGTCCGCCGGGGGCGTATCATTAATCTTAACTGGCGAGCTTACGATATCACACGGCAGGTCATAGAGCATGAGAGTTTGCCGCGCTCCTGGATCATGCAGAACTGTTTCACTTTATTTGTGCTGTTAATATTTTTTACTACTTCTTTCGCCGGTCGTTTGGCTTTGGTGTTTTTCTGCGTCCTGGAGCTTGTCTATTTCCGTGTCGCGACGTAACGGGCCAGCATCCTTTATATCTTTTGCCGCAACATAAGCCAGGCTTTGATCAAGCACGTTGCCAGGAAGTACCCTGCCAGAAGCCAAAGTATCAATTTCCAGAACGGAAGGAAAAAGACGCCGAATGCGCTGACGAATAATAGCAGGAAGGCATTTCTGGACCATTGGTCCCATATGCTGATGAGGGCCACCAGGGAGGGGGCTCCATATTGCCGGGCGTAGAACTCGCCTAATTGATAAAGGGTCAATCCGGCGGGGAACATGTTTTGGTCCAGTGAGAAAATATGTCTGGCGAGCTCGGCCAGGTAATATCTGGTTCTGATCATGCAGTATACCGAACTGCCGGCTGCTGCGGCAGTGACCAGCCCCAAAGGTATTAATAGGTCATTAAAGAAGAAACAGGCCAGGTAACAGCCAAAAGCCAACGCCAGGAGCGCTGAAGCAGCCAAAGAGTAATGGCTGTAACTTTTAAATATCTTTTCCCCTTCCGCAGAGGACCGGACACGGTCCGCGGCCTTAGATATTGAAAAGAGTTTCTCGAACCAAAGGCAGGTACGTTCGTCACACAGCACGGTGCTGTGAATGGCTTGAGGGGTGGTCAGCTGTAACTTGGAATACCTTTCGTGAAGCATTGGCTCTAATTTACTTCAATTACGTCATCTAATCAAAAATATTTTTTTAATCCTCACAGATAGGGCGTTCCGGAGAATGCTTTATGGTGAGAGATCATTAATTTCTCCGAAGGTTTAAGTCGTTGTTCTCTAACCTCGGTGGCTGGAGCTCACACACATAAGAGGAATAAAAGTCCATGCAAAGAAAGGGTTTTACAAATGGACCGTTTTTTAGTAAAGTGAAACCAAATTCCATCAAAACTTTCAAGTCTTGGCGGCCGGATCGTGTCTTTGGCCGTGTGGGACATTTGTATGCCTTAGGAGACAGGATGAGGGAAGCGCAGTTTAGCCTTCAGGTCAGTAAGTATCCTACTTTCATTCAGCAGTCTGCCAACGGACGGGATGTCTTTACCAGCGTTAAGATCAAGAGCAGCAGGGTAAAGTAGTATTTTCAATTGCCTTCATCAAGCACTTTGTAATATAATCCCTCCGCTTATCAACTATCAATAGGAGTTATTCATTGTCGACGAGAACGTGTCCTGCCAGCAGTGTTCCTCCTGTGCCTGAACGTATAGAAATGCCTCCGTTCGAAGGCTCAAGCAAGGTGTATCTCCCCGGTCAGGTCTTCCCTGACTTGCGTGTGCCTGTGCGAGAGGTGTGCCTGGGTGGCGGCAAAGCGGCGATAAGGCTTTACGACGTCACGGGCCCTTATACCGATCCGGAGGCGAGGATCGATTTGCGGGCAGGCCTTCGTCCGGTCCGGTCGGAATGGATAGATTGGCGTGGGGACGCGGAGTGTGTTGCTGATGTAATGGGACCGGACCGCGGACAGGCGGATGATTTCCCTGTCACGAGGTCTCCTTTAAGGGCCAAACCAGGACGCGCCTTGACCCAGCTTTATTACGCCCGCCAGGGAGTTGTCACGGCAGAAATGGATTTCGTCGCGGTAAGGGAAGGGGTGGCCCCAGAGTTTGTCAGGCAAGAAGTGGCTGAAGGGAGGGCCATCATCCCTGCAAATATCAATCACGCCGAAATGGAACCCATGGTCATTGGGCGTAACTTTCTTACCAAGATAAATGCGAACATAGGCAACTCAGCGCTTTCTTCGTCTGTGGTCGAAGAGCTGGAAAAGATGCTTTGGTCGGTACGCTGGGGGGCCGATACGGTGATGGACCTCTCGACCGGCAGGAGCATCCATGCCACGCGCGACTGGATCGTCCGAAATTCCCCAACGCCGGTCGGTACTGTTCCTATATACCAGGCTTTGGAGAAAGTTGCCGGGCGGGTCGAAGATCTGAGCTGGGACATTTACCGCGAGACCCTTATTGAACAATGCCAACAAGGGGTTGATTATTTTACGGTGCATGCGGGAGTTTTGAAGGAGTTCATCCCTCTGGCCTTGAAACGCAAGACCGGCATCGTTTCTCGGGGCGGTTCCATCCTGGCCAAGTGGATGCGGTCCCATGGGAAGGAGAATTTTCTTTACACGCATTTCGAAGAGATATGCGAGATACTGAAAAGTTACGACGTCGCCTTCTCGCTGGGGGATGGTTTACGGCCCGGTTCGACCGCTGATGCGAACGATGAGGCGCAGTTCAGCGAACTGGAGGTGCTTGGGAAACTAGCCCAAGTGGCCTGGAAGCATGATGTGCAGGTAATGATCGAGGGGCCGGGGCACGTGCCTTTAAATAAAATAAGAGAGAACATGGACCGGCAGTCGGAAATGTGCCACGGCGCTCCTTTCTATACCCTGGGGCCGTTGGTAGTCGATGTGGGTGCGGGATATGACCATATTACTTCGGCCATAGGGGCGGCTATGATCGGCTGGCTCGGCACGGCCATGTTGTGCTACGTGACCCCCAAAGAACATCTGGCGCTCCCGGACCGTAGCGATGTGCGGGCCGGGATAGTTTCCCATAAGATCGCAGCTTTAGCGGCCGACCTGGCTAAAGGTCATCCTATGGCCATAGCTTGGAACAACGCCATGTCGGAGGCTCGTTTCGATTTCCGCTGGGAGGACCAATACCGGCTCGCGCTCGATCCGGAGAACGCCCGCCGTTTCCGGGAAACTTCATTCCCCAGAGACGGGACCTCGAACCGTTGCTGCACCATGTGCGGCCCGGATTTCTGCGCCATGAAGATATCACAGGAGATCTAAGGATCGATTGTTTCATCGGTACATTATCAGTCTGGGCTTATTCGGGAAGTTGATTAAACCCTCTACGACTTGTTCAGTCGCAGAGGTTTTTTTGTGTGGGGCATAACTATTTAAGTATTTTAATTTTTTAGTTATAAAAAAAGAGAGTATTTTATTAATGATAAAGAAACAGAATGTCTCGGGTGAAAATATCAAGGGGACTTGAAGGATGTGGAAAAAACACAGGATGACCTTGATCGTTATTTTCTTTTCGGTCCTGGCTGTTCGATTATGGTTTTTGCATCATATCAGGACGGATCCGGCATTCTACATGCCGGTGGGCGATTCGAAGGAATTCAATTTTTGGGCTTTCCAGATAGCCAACGGAGAATGGTTGTGGTCTCAACTGCATAACCACACTCCGCTTTATGCGTACTTTCTGGCAATGATCTACAAGGTGTTCGGTTTTAAAGTCGGGGCGGTTGCCCTCATACAGTGTTTTTTGGGAGCTGTCGGCGCCTGTTTAATGTTTCTATTGGCCCTCCGGTTGACAGGCTACTTGTCAGCGCTGGTTTGCGCCCTTTTCATGGCGGTGTATTGGCTGTTTATTTATACGCAAATCTATTTGTTCAGTGAAAGCCTGGCGATGTTCCTCAATATCGTTTTGATCAGTTACTTGACCTTTGGCAGGGATCATTTCCGTAAATTTTTGTTGAGCGGTTTTCTGTTCGGCCTTTCCCTTATCTGCCGGCCGGACATTCTGGCTTTCGCTTTGACCGTTTGGTGGGGGATCTTCCGCCCCGGACCGGACCGGAAGAAAGCCCCGTTCTTTTTCTTTACCTTCCTGTCCGGGGCTTTTCTTGTGCTTTCTCCGGTTCTTATAAGGAACCATCAGCTTACGGGTGATTGGTTGTTCCGGGAACAGATCGGAGCCAACTTTTATATCGGAAACGATCCCGGTCTTTTAGGGTCAAATATATTTCTTGAGGAAGGCCGCTCCTGGCAGAGATTCAGTGGCATGCCATACCGGGAAAAGCATCCGGAAAGGATATTGTCCGAGCCCGAGATCAATGATTTTTATTTCCGGAGTACATACAAAAATATACAGGAAAAGCCTCTCCGGTGGCTGGCTTTGATATCGGGAAAGTTATTTGCGATCATGACCGGACGAGAGTTCCTGAGGCCTGAGGATGTGTATTTCCGCGATATTTACGTGCGGAATACGCCGGTGATCCTTTTATCGACCAATATCATCTTTGTTTTGGCTTTAGGAGGGTTATTGATATCTTGGCGGGAGCGGGAAAAGTATCGGTTGGTATATGCTCTTTTATTGTCCGCGCTGTGCGGTGTCTTTTTCCCTGCCAAAACGGTATATCTTGTGCCGGTCATGCCCTTTGTAATTCTGTTTTCAGCTCTGAGCATTTCCTTTATGTATCATGCTGTGATCGAAAATAATAAGGACGACAGGATAAAGGTATACTTAATTTTGTTATGCCTCGGGCTTTTTTCTTCGCTCAATCCATTAAAGTTACAGGATCCGACGCCGGCGGAAAGATATTATGCCATGGCGATCAATTTTCAGGCGCTGAAGAACTATGAGTTGGCTGAGGAGAGTTTTCAGAAAGCGCTGGCCATTGATCCATTGAATTGTTCAGCCTGGAACGACCTGGCTATATTGTATTTGTCGCGAGGTCATTATAACAAGGCGCTCTATTCCTTTGGCAAAGCAAAAGATATTGATCCGGTTTATGGGAAGTACTACGAGAGAACGCTGGCCTTGATCAAAGATGGCCGGCCGGCCTCGGAGGTCCCCGTTAGGATAGGGGGCAGCGAAGTGGCCGGGGCAAAGGAATATTTGGAATTTTTTCATTATCCTTGATGCATGTCTTCATCATCAAGGGCGATCGTTGGGGTAGTTTTGGCTATACACTTTCTTATCAATTAAAATATGGGGTATCCGATGGATAAAAAAATCTTCAAAGTCCTTGTTGTAGATGACGAAACGGATGTGCGGGATGTGCTGGCAAATTTTCTGCCCAGAAGACTCAGGGTCGAGGTGATCTCGAGCGGCGACGGGAATGAGGCGGTTGAAATGGCCAGGAGCCAGCGGCCGGACCTGATCCTGTTGGATATCCACCTGCCGGGGCAGATGGGATGGGACGTGCTCCGCAAGATCCGCGAGTTCGACCAAACGGTAAAGATCGTCATTTCCACCGGGATATTCATTGTGCCCAAAGAGAATGAGGAGTTCTTGTTACAGCAAACTTTGGGATACTTGAACAAGCCTGTTAATCTGGAGGTGATCTGTCAGAAAGTGGTGGAAGCCCTGGGGGAAGGGGTGACCCGTTGATATATTAGATTTTGACGGGTGAGTTAGGTATCATGGCGGTTATTCGGTTAACCTGCACGGCGCATTCTTCCAGCATTTCCAGCATCCTCTGGCGAGTCGCTTCGGTCTCCTCAAGAATATGGGGGAACAGAGTGCGGTAATAAGCGATCCCTTCGTTAAGATTTTGGCGGAACTCCTCGACAGTATTATCGGCTTTTTTTTCCTTACAGGCGGGCATCTCCTTCACCAGTTTTTCAAACTGTTCAATGTTAAGGCGCAGCTCCTTAATGAACATATTCGGACGGTTCCGGAAAGGCATGATGTTCGTGCGTCCGTAGATGTGGTCGATCATTTCTTTCAGGCTGGCGGGCCGGTTGAAATAGGCGATGTTCGGGCCGGGGCAGACCGCCGGGAACATGCCGCCTTTTTTATTCAGATGTTCATTTTTATAGACGCTGTCCCCCAATTGCGCACAAATGCACGCCTTGGCGGTGACTTTGGCCGCCTCCTTTTCGTATTCCGCCTTGGGAAGTCGCATGGCCTTGAGGGCTTCCAGTTTCAGATTCTGGTAAGTTCTCGAGGCCGTGCAGATGGGGTTCTTGGTAAACTCCGTATTGTTGGCCAAATGCCCCAGGTAGCAGGGACTGCCGGGCTGGCCTTCGTTGATGAGAGTGCATTTCTTGATCTCGCTCAGGGAGTTCCTCAGATTGTTGAAAGCGACATTCAGCGGAGAGACGTCGCTTAAAAGGATATCCTGTTCTCCTGCAGCCGCAAGCCTGTCGAGGGTTTCCTTGTCTATCTGTACCGCTTCCGGAACAAGGAGGAACGGCGACCCCCAGCCGGTCGAAACGACCTGGTAATAGCGTTTCAAGAACAGGTCTTCGTTTACGGTCCCGATGCCTCCTTGCGCGGTCAGGCGGAAAGGCCGGATCATCTCGGGGAGGGGCATATTTTTTGCCTTCATCGCTTCACGGCACATGGCGCCGAGCTGGTCCACCAGTTCTTGCTTCTTTTGTTTGAACTCTTCCAGTATAGGCCCCATGAGATTGCCTGACCCGGCAAAAGCGTGCCCTCCGCAGTTGAGGCCTGACTCCACGCGGAATTCCGAGACCCATAATCCTTTCTTGGCCAGGAATTTTCCCTGAGTTATAGCGGAGCGGTAATCACTGACCTTGAGGATGATCTCTTTCTTGAAACGGCCAAAAGGGTCAGCATAGAAATCCTGGAATTCTTCGATATAAGAATAAAGCCTGCGGTTGAACCCGGCCGAGAGCACCAGTCCCGAGCGTAGCGTGCTTTTTGCGTAGCCGCGCAGGGCGGCCAGAGCGTCCGAATATTCTTCCGGCAGTTGTTCCCCGTGACGGTCCACGTTGAGGCGGTCCAGTTTGGTCATGATGTTGACGTCGATTCGGCCTGCGACTACCTTTGTGCGCAATTCTTCCTGCAGGGCCTTCTTTTGGTCAGCACCTTTCAAGGCCAGCATTTTGTTGTATAAGGCTTTGAGCGCGGATTCGTCCGGGAGATATTCAAAGTATTTTGTGATGTCGGTGCCTGCTTCAAAGGCGGTATTTTTGAGGTTTTCGACCTGTTTCTTTACGATAAGGTCTACCAGATTCAAATATTCGGTGATGCGCCTGGCCCGCCAATCTTCATCGTGTTTCTTTATGGGAGAATAACTTTCGCCGTAGCGTTGGGAGTAAAATCTGCGGACATCCTCTATCAGGTTGTCGTCTACCAGCGAGATGACAGAAGATATCCCGAAACGGGCGACACGAATGGGGGAGTCTATTGTGAAACCCGTTCCCATGACTGGAATATGGAAGGTATGAGGAGATGTCATTGTTGTGTTCATGTACTTTTATTTACACTATATGGGTTTTTGATTAAAAAGCAAGTTGATTTCCATAGATATAGGGCATTTACGTCGGATTTTCCTACCTAAAAAACCAGGATTGTACTAAAATGCAAACCAAACTTGTTTGATGGAAGCGGGGCCCATGATCGATCAGTTTTATAAAAACCTTTCAGATGTTTCCGCGGAGGGGAGAATACTTTCTCTGGAGGACTGCCTGCGCGTGCTTTCCGGAAAAGACGATATCCTGGAGCTTGTCCGGATCGCCTATTCGATACGCCGGAGGAATTTCGGCCGAGAGGTCACGGTCCACATTTTAAATAACGTCCAGAACGGCCTTTGCCCGGAAGATTGCCGTTACTGCGCCCAGTCCTCTTCTTCAGGGGCCGCGATCGAGGAATACGCTATGAAGACCGATGCCGAGATCATGGGGGAGGCTCGGACAGCCGTTGAGAACGGTGCGTGGCGTTATTGCATGGTCTTTTCCGGTAAGGGGCCTTCTGACGAAAAGATCGATCATCTCTGCCGACTTGTACGGGAGATAAAGTCGCGTTTCCGGATCGAAGTGTGCGTTTCGCCGGGTGTCATCACGTACGATCAGGCGGCGAAATTGGAAGAGGCCGGACTGGATCGCTTGAACCATAATCTGAATACTTCTGCCCGTCATTACAATAAGATCTGTACCACCCATTCATTCGAGGACCGCCTGGCCACGCTAAGGGCGGCCAAGGAGGCAGGGCTTAAAGTCTGTTCCGGCGTGATCATCGGCATGGGGGAGGGGCAGGAGGATGTCGTAGAGATGGCGGTCCAGCTCAGGGAAATTAACGCCGAGTCGATACCGGTGAATTTCTTCATGCCTATTGCCGGTGTCGCCATTAAAGAGGCGGTCGGGTTAACGCCCGCCTATTGTCTGCGGGTGCTGTGTTTGTTCCGTTTCTTGAACCCTAAGGCCGAGATCCGCATGGCGGCCGGGCGTGAAATGCATCTGCGCAGCTTGGAACCGCTGGGGCTGTATGTGGCAAACTCGCTTTTTCTGCAAGGTTACCTGAACGCCCGCGGGGGTTCCGATCTGCGCACCCTGCGTATGATCAAAGATGCAGGGTTCACTATAAGGTCGGAGATGGATCTGGACAGGTTTTTAGATCGGTCCCCAGAGAAAGGCTCTGCGGACGGGATAAAAAGTCTGGACGAGTTAAGGCCATTCATAGAATGATCTCAGGCCGGTCCCGATCGGCCTGCCCGGTCGGCTTGCCCGCGCCCCTATTAATAGGGAGGTTTTTCATGGAGAACATAGTGATCATTGGTTCCGGTCCAGCCGGTCATACAGCCGCGATCTACAGCGCACGCGCCAATCTTAACCCTTTGATGTACGAAGGTATGATGGCGGGCGGAATTGCGGCCGGCGGTCAGCTGACCACTACGACCGATATCGAGAACTTTCCCGGTTTCCCGGAGGGCATATCCGGGCCTTTGCTCATGGACAAGATGCGCGAACAGTCCCTCAAGCATGGCGCGCGCATCGAAGCGGAGACTGTTGAAAGGGTCGATCTCTCGGAAAGGCCTTTCAAGGTTTACATATCTTCTGGCATGGTGGAATCCAAGGTCATCATAATCGCTACTGGTGCGACCGCCAGGCGGATGAACATACCAGGGGAGGACCGGTTCTGGCAGCGGGGGATATCCTCCTGTGCGGTATGTGACGGGGCGCTTCCTATATTTCGTAATAAAGTGCTGGTGGTGGTCGGAGGCGGTGATTCGGCCATTGAGGAAGCGGTGCATCTGACCAGCTATGCCTCCAAGGTGATATTGATGCATAGAAGAGAAGAGCTGCGTGCTTCCAAGGCCATGCAGAAACGTGCCTTTGAGAACCCCAAGATCGAGATATTGTGGAACACGGTACCCCTGGAGGCCTTCGGCGATAAGGTGCTGGGCGGTCTCAAGGTGCAGAATGTTAAGACCGGTGCCAAGAGCGAGATCGCCTGCGGCGGCTTTTTTTATGCGATCGGGCATATTCCCAATACCACTTTCCTGGGAGGTCAGTTAGAACTGGATGAGGCAGGGTACATCAAGACCGTTCCCGGTTCGACCAAGACCAATATCGCCGGTGTTTTTGCCTGCGGCGATGTCCAGGACAAGAAATACCGTCAGGCTATCACAGCTGCTGGATCGGGATGCATGGCGGCTCTGGAGGCGGAGAGCTTTCTCCATGAGCAGAAATAAGAAGGCAGCCGGTGTCCGCAATTCACAATGTGGCGCGTCGTCCGCCCCGGGCTTGGATCCGCAGATGCCTCCCGCCCGGGATACGGAGTTTAACGCCAAGGCAGATTCTCCCCGTCTTTTCAATGCCATCGCCCGACGTTACGATCTGTTGAATTATATCCTTTCCTGCGGAATGGACATCGGCTGGCGGAGGAAGATGGCCCTTTTCCTTCCTCCGGGCGATGCCCTGACCGTTCTCGATCTGGCAACGGGTACCGCGGATGTAGCCTTGGCCTTGGTAAGGCACGGGCGTGGCGTCCGGCAGGTCATTGGTGTCGACCAGGCCGAAGAAATGCTCAGGCTGGGCCGCAACAAGGTGGAACGGCACGGGCTTGCCGATCGCATACATTTTGAAAAGGCTGATGCGCTGGCCCTTCCTTTCAAAGCTGGACTTTTTGACGCGGTCACAGTGGCTTTCGGTCTAAGGAACCTGCCTGATCTTATAAAGGGTTTTATGGAGATACGCCGTGTCCTGGGCCCCGGGGGGAGATTGATAGTGCTGGAATTCTCCATGCCCGCCAACTTTCTGGTCCGTCCGTTCTTTTATTTATATTTGAAATTCATAGTGCCGGCTATAGGTTATGTATTGACGGGAAATCATCAGGCCTACCTTTATTTAAGCCGTACGGTCCGCGACTTCCCTTCCGGAGAGAGGTTCCAGAGGATCATGAAACAGACAGGCTTTGTGAACGTGAGACGCATGGAGCTTTTATTCGGTGGCGCAACCATTTATGTGGCCGATGCTCCGATGCCCGTCACGGGGGGCGGGAGCCAATGATCATTTCACCCGATAAGAACAATGAGCTGAGCTTCGAAGAGGCCCGCGTATTCGTCCGCCAGGAGTTGGAGAAGCTGGCGGAGCGCCATTTAGCTTCGAAGTCATATCCCTTGGTGGTCCGTATCGAGGTGCCGATAGTCAAGTTGAACCCCTTGAATTGGCTGGCACATCAGGAGCTTCTGCCGAGGAACTATTGGGGCGAGCGGGATGGTTCGGCCGTTTATGCCGGGGTGGGATCGGCCTGGGATGATTTTGCCCGGGCCTGGGGTGACGGGGAGGACCTCTGGGAAGGGCTGGCTGCTTTGCTGAAGGCCGAGGATGGATTGAAGGTTTTCGCCGGCATGTGCTTTCATCGGACTATCACGGGAGCGGAGTGGAGGAGTTTCAAGGGCATTCACTTCTTTGTCCCCCGTTTCGAGGTTATAGAAGACGATCGCGGGACCAGGTTCTTGTGCAATGTCGTTCTGGGAGAGGGAGAGAAAGTGCCTCTCCGTCATGTTATGAAAGAGCTTTCAACCTTGCGCATCGCCGAAACCATAACGCGTTCTCGGCTACGGGTGCTGTCGAGGGCCAGCGAGCCCCATTTTGAGAAATGGTCTGCGGATGTCGCTTCTGCTTTATCCGAAATCCGGGCCGGTATAATCGATAAGGCCGTCCTTTCCCGCCGGGTCACTCTAAGTTTCAATAGGTCTCTGGACCCGGTCGAATTGCTCCAGAGGCTGCTGGCCATACCTTATGGAGGATATGCTTTCTTTTATCAGTTCTCTGAAGCGCATGCCTTCTTGGGCGTAAGCCCGGAACTTTTGTACGCCAGGTCGGGGGATGTCTTATTAAGCGAGGCCGTCGCCGGGACCAGGATCCGCGGCAGCACTCCGCACGAGGATTTGGCTTTGGGCCACGATCTGATGGGGTCGGATAAGGACAAGCGCGAACACCGTTCGGTCGTGGGAGCTTTGGTGTCGGCCTTCCGGCAGGTGTGCCGTTCCTATAAGGTGGAAGAAAAGGCTTCGGTGCTTAAGTTACAGCATCAGCAGCATCTGGTCACCCGCATCTCGGGTAGATTGGCGGAAGGGGTGACCGACCGGGACCTGTGCGCGGCGCTGCACCCCACGCCTGCCGTCGGCGGAGCTCCGACGGATAAAGCCCTGCAGTTCTTGCATCGTACCGAGTCCTTTGACCGGGGATGGTTCGCCTCTCCGGTCGGATATTTTAACAAGTCTTCGGCACAGGTGGCAGTGGCGATCCGTTCCTGCCTGGTGGCAGGAGAGGAACTGCACCTTTACAGCGGGGCGGGAATAGTGGAAGGGTCGCATCCTCTGTTGGAATGGGACGAGATGGAAATAAAGATAAAACAGTATTTGGATAGTGTTTATGCTCAGTGACGCGCCCAACCTGAATTATCTGTGGTGTGAGATCATGGTGGAGGAATTGGTGCGTTGCGGGGTGGATTATTTCTGTCTTTCCCCCGGGTCGCGCTCGGCGCCCTTGATATCAGCGGCGTCCCGGAACCGGAAAGCCCGCACTTTCGTCCATGTCGATGAGAGAGGCCTGGCGTTCCATGCGGCCGGGTATGTGGCGGGAGCGGGGAAGCCGGCGGCGTTGATATTGACTTCCGGTACGGCTGCCGCGGAGGCCTTGCCGGCGGTCATCGAGGCGTCCAAGAAGAAGTTACCCCTGATCCTGCTTACAGCTGACCGGCCTCCTGAGCTGCAGAAGACCGGTGCCCGGCAGACCATTGAACAGGAGGGCCTATACGGCAATTATGCGCGCTGGACCTTCAACCTGCCGTGTCCCTCGGTTGACGTGCCGGCGGCTTTTATCCTGACCACCATTGACCAGGCGGTCTCGCGGGCAAAGGGCGAGTTGCCGGGGCCGGTACATCTGAATTGCTTTTTACGCGAGCCATTGTCGCCGGAGCATAAGCAATTCCCCAGGAAGTCATTCCTGTCGCCTGTTTCTTCCTGGCTCCGTTCCGGTAAGCCATATACCACCTATGTCACCCCCGGAAATGCTATCAGCCAGGCGGCGGCCGAAGAATTGGCCGGCAGGATAGGGAGGATGGAGAACGGTATTATCGCGGTGGGGAAACTCCGCTCTTCTCAAGACTCCGCAGCGGTGTTGGAACTGTCGGAACGCACCGGCTTCCCCGTCTGGCCGGATATTACTTCAGGGCTGCGCCTGGGCTGTGTGCATCCAAACGTTATTTCTTATTTTGATCAGTTATTACTGGGATCGAAATTCTTGTCCGCTATGAACATAGACGGCATTATCCATATGGGCGGGAGGATGACGTCAAAGCGTTTTTATGATTTTTGCGGGTCCCTGAAAAAT
>CAYTIW010000001.1:0-14907 GCA_964438075.1 uncultured Planctomycetales bacterium | reverse complement strand
GTGGGCCTGGGACAGCCGGTCACGCTTCTTATAGGCGATTTGGCATTTTTGCACGACCTGAGTTCGCTGGCGATGCTGTCCAGGATCAAGTTCCCGCTCAGGATCGTGCTGATGAACAATGATGGCGGAGGCGTTTTTTCTTTCTTGCCGATCGTCAATGACCGTGCCGTCTTTGAGCGTTGTATTGCCGCGCCTCACGGCCTGTCATTTAAGAAGGCGGCGGAACTTTTCGGCATCTTCTATTTCAAGCCGGCAAGCCGGTCCGGATTTCGCCGGGATTATTCTGCTGCCTCGAGGCTCGGGACGTCAGCTGTGATCGAATGCATCGGTTCGCGCAAGGACAATCTGCGGGCTCATCTTGGCCTCCAGAGAAAAATCACGGAAAGCCTTTGCTTGAATTCCTTTGCAAGGTAAAGTAAAAATATCGGACGCATTCTTCAGGTGGTTTTATGCATATATTTCTTACGAATGATGACGGGGTTTATGCGCCGGGCATCTATGCCATGTACCTGGAGCTGAAGAAACTGGGGGATGTCACTGTCGTCGCTCCGGACGGTGAGCGTAGTTCGGTCTCTCAGGCGATCACCCTTAGTCACCCCATCTATCACCGGGCAGTGCTGTTCAATAAAGGGCGCGCGCATGCGGTGAGCGGAACCCCTGCCGATTGTGTCAAGTTCGGTTTGAAGCTGTTGGTCCGGCGAAAGCCGGACCTGGTGGTTTCCGGTATTAATAACGGCTCCAATGACGGATGTAGCGTTTTCTATTCAGGCACCGTGGGGGCGGCGCGGGAAGGGGCTCTGGCCGGAATACCTTCGATCGCCATCTCGCTGGATCGCGGCCGGGGAGCGCACTATTCGACCGCTTCCAAAGTGGGGATCCGTGTCGCACGCTGGATAGCGGCCCACGGCCTTCCGGAAGGGACATTTTTGAACGTTAATGTCCCGGATGTGCCTGTGGAAACTCTCAAGGGGATCGTATTCGCCGAACAGTGCCGGGTGCCCATACATGGCGAATTCCGTCGCCGAAAGGATCCGGCCGGGCGTACTTATTACTGGATGACCGGCCGGCCGCCGGCGACAAAGGATGAGGCGACATCCGATTCGTATCTGCTAAAAAGGAAGTTCGCGGTAGTTGCCCCCATACGCTGTGATCAGACCGATCACGGGCTGCTGCAAAAGCTCAGGCAACAAGGAGACAAGTTAACGTGGTGACGCCAGATAAGATCTTGCGGGCGAAGATATTGATAGTCGAGGATGACCGCACAAGCCTGGGTCTGATCAAGTCCATATTGAAGGAAGCCGGCTTCCGTAACATCCGGAGCATGTCGAACGCCAAAAGGATAGTGGATGTCTTCAGCAGTTTCAGGCCGGACCTGCTGATACTGGACCTTAATCTGCCGGGGGTGGATGGTTTTGAGGCGATGCGCCGTCTCAAAGCCATCGATCCCGAGGATTATCTCCCCGTGCTGATAATTTCCGAAGAAGCCGACGAGCATGTGCATTTGCGGGCTTTGACCGCCGGCGCCAAGGATTTCCTGGGCAAACCCTACGAACGGTCCAAGGTTCTTTTGAGGGCCCGGAATCTGATCGAGACCCATCTCCTGCACAACGAGATCAAGGATAAGAACAAGGATCTGGAGCGTTTGGTGGAGGCCCGCACCAAGGAGTTGCGCGACAGCCGAATTGATGTCATACGCCGTCTGGGTTATGCGGCGGAGTACCGTGACACCGAAACCGGCCAGCACATTATCCGGATGAGCCGTTACGCGGCGGCTTTGGCCAAGGAATTGGGGATGAAGGAAAGTGATTGCGAACTCTTGCTTACCACCAGTCCTCTCCACGATGTCGGCAAGATCGCCATACCTGACCGTGTCCTTCTTAAACCCGGGCCGCTGACCCCGGAGGAGTGGGAGGTCATGAAAACACATACCGAAATAGGCGGGCGTCTATTGTCCGGCGGTGATTCGGCTTTCTTGAGGATGGCTGAGGCCATAGCTTTGACCCATCATGAGCGCTGGGACGGCGGGGGTTATCCTAGGGGTTTGCATGGCGAGAACATCCCCATGGTAGGGCGGATCTGTGCGGTTTGTGATGTCCTCGATGCTTTAACTTCAGAGCGGCCTTACAAGAAGGCCTGGCCTTTTGAGGATGCGGCCAGGGAGATAAAACGCATGAGCGGTACCTATTTTGATCCCCGGGTGGCCGCAGCCTTTTCCGACATAATTCCACAGTTCCGGTCCATAGCTAAAGAGGTGGAAGCCGCTGAGCGGGAAGCTCGAAAGATCGAATTGCGGGGCCAAGGCATTAGTGTGATCGACTCCGTACTTTGAGGCCGGATCACTTATGCCGTTGATCCTGACGGATAGGGGCTTGCACTTGAATTAAAATTTGATTTAATTAATTTCAAATAATATAATAAATCCCTTATTTATATCAATTTATTATAAGATGGGTAAAAAAAAGAGGAAAAATCCCGGTGACGCCTTATGTCACAGGAGACAGGAGGAGTGATGGACCAGCCGCAGCCTAATGCAAAAGTGGTCGTAGATGGCAACACCTTTGAGCTCCCGGTAATAATCGGTACCGAAGGCGAAAGGGGTATCGACATTTCCAGGCTGCGCTCGTTGACGAATTATGTCACGTTCGACAACGGTTTCGGCAACACTTCCAATTGCGCCTCGGCCATTACGTTCCTCGACGGAGAGAGCGGGGTCCTTCGTTATCGCGGTTACCCCATCGAACAGTTGGCCGAGCAGTCTTCTTTCATTGAGACCGCTTATCTGTTGATATACGGGGAATTGCCCACTTCGGATCAGCTCAGGCATTTTTCCGAGTCTTTCACCGAGCATTCCATGTTGCATGAGGACATGAAGAATTTCTTTGACGGCTATCCGTCCACGGCGCATCCGATGGGGATCTTGGCTTCCATGGTGTGCTCGTTAGCCGCCTATTATCCCGGCATCGACATGCTTAATCCCACCAAGGAGGATTTCGACCGTATAGTGGTCATGCTCATGTCCAAGGTCCGTACGATCGTGGCTTTTGCTTATAAAAAGTCTATCGGAGAGCCCTTTGTCTACCCCCGGCAGGACCTGGAGTACATACCGAACTTCCTCAACATGCTTTTCTCCTCACCGACACATCAGTATAAGATCTATGATGAGGTGGTGCAGGCATTGAAGGTCCTATTTATCCTGCATGCTGACCATGAACAGAATTGTTCCACTTCCACCGTCAGGATGGTCGGGAGCTCATGGGCCAATCTTTACGCCTCGATAACGGCAGGTATTTGCGCCTTGTGGGGGCCGCTGCACGGCGGGGCCAACGAGGAAGTGATCATGATGCTCGACCAGATCTACAAGGACGGCGGCGACGTGGACAAATATGTGAATATGGCAAAGGACAAGTCCAGCCGTTTCCGCCTGATGGGGTTCGGCCACCGGATCTATAAAAGCTATGATCCGCGGGCGAAGATAATCAAGAAATCGGCGCATGATCTGCTCAAGAAACTGGGCATAAACGATCCGCTTCTGGAGATCGCGGTCAAACTGGAAGAGAAAGCTTTGGCGGACCCGTATTTCGTTGAGCGCAATCTTTATCCGAACGTGGATTTCTATAGCGGTATTATCTATAAAGCGATAGGTATACCCATGAAGATGTTCACGGTCATGTTCGCGATCGGGCGTTTGCCAGGGTGGATCGCGCATTGGAAGGAAATGATGGAGAGCCCGGGTGCCAAGATAGGCCGCCCGCGTCAGATCTATGTGGGTATGAATAAGCGCGACTACGTTCCCATTGTCAAACGCTAGTTAATTTTTGAGGCCGCAGAGAATATACGCTTCGGCCTTTATGAGGAGCAGCATATGATCAAGGTCCGTCCAGAGTTCGGTTTCGACAGATCGTCCGTGATCGTTCTTGTTACATCAGAGCAGGTCAAGGCCGGCAAGCTTCCGTCTAAGAACAAGGCCCTTGACCAGGAACTGGGAAAGGCTATCAGGGCCGTGCATTTCGAAGGCGGTAATGGCGAAATGGTCACAACGGTGGTGGGGGAGAAAGCGGTTCTGCTGGTCGGTTTGGGCAAGGAAAATGAAATAAGCCGGACCGCTATTTGTGTTGCGGTGCGCAGGGCATTATTGTCAGCGCATCTGAAGAAAGTTTCTTCTGTAGAAATCGTCCCGCACAGAGATGCGGCCGAAACCGTTACTCCCATAATCGAGGCGTCAATAATAGGGGTCTATGCTTGGAAAAAGTATGTTTCTTCCAAGAAAGAAGAGCGGGTGCCTGACAAAAAAGATGTCTATGTCGTGGCTGTCCCGCGCGACGAGTACGCGGGTGTTATGAGAGTGGCTGAAAATGTTAATTTCGCGCGTGACCTGGTCAATGATAATGCGGATGTCACTCATTCTTTATATCTGGAAAAGGTTGTGCGCGGGATCGTCAGAGGCGAGAAGAACGTCTCCTTGGAGATTCTGGACCGGAAGAAATTACAGGCTAAGAAATTCGGCCTTCTTTTAGCGGTGAATCAGGGGAGCAATAAAGAACCGCGGGTATTGCTGGCCCGCTACCGCGGCGCTGGTAAAAAAGCGCCCTACATTGCTCTGGTCGGTAAAGGACTGACCTTCGATTCCGGCGGCCTTAATCTTAAGACCACCGGCCACATCGAAACCATGCGCTGCGATATGAGCGGTGCGGCGGCCGTGATAGCGCTGCTTAAGGTCGCGCTGGAATTGAAAATAAAGAGAAATATCATATTCGCTTGCGCTATCGCCGAGAACGCGATAGACGCGAATGCCTACAAGCCGGGCGATGTCGTCATCAGTTATTCCGGTAAGTCGGTCGAGATCGGCAATACCGATGCCGAGGGCCGGTTGGTCCTGGCGGATCTTTTATCCTATATCATAAAAAAGGATCGACCTGCGCAGGTGGTCGATATCGCCACTCTGACCGGATCGGTGGTGATCGCTCTCGGGCATGACTACACCGGGATGGTTTCGAATAATGATGTTTTGGCGGAGTCTCTCTTGAAAAGCGCTTCGGCAACGGATGAGAGGACTTGGCGATTGCCCAACTATCCGGAACTGAAAGAAGCGATCAAATCCAAGACAGCGGACATCAAGAACATTTCCAACTGGCGTGGCGCTGGCGGAACGATCACGGCCGCAGAGTTCCTCCGCCAATTTGTCGGCGATACTCCCTGGGCCCATTTGGACATAGCCGGGACGGCGTTCGTCGAGAATGATGCCCGTTTGTATTACGGGCATGGCGCTACCGGCGTTGGCATCAGGCTCCTGTCGCATTATTTGCAGAACAGTTGAAAAGGAGGGGTGTTATGCTTATGGCCCGTTCGGTCCTTTCTATTCTTTTCTTGTTTTGTTCCCCGGTGCCGGCTTTTGCCCAGTTTCTGTCCTCGGAAAGCTCCAGTTCTTTTATGAGTTTGGTGCAATGGATTTCCATGATGTTCCTCGCTAATCCCAACGGTTGTTATCTTTTGCTCCTTCTGGGATTTTATGCGCTACTGTATGAGTTCACGCACGGAGGTTTCGGCCTTTCCGGTCTGATCGGGCTCGTGCTTTTGAGCTTGGCGGTAGTAAGTTTTAAAATGCTGCCTGTCAATTGGCTGGCGCTCATACTGGTCGTGATCGCTATCGGTTTGTTCCTTTGGGAAGCCTTCATGCCCGGTAACGGTACTATTATCGCGGCGGGGATATTTTTGATGGGGATCGGGTCGCTGTACCTGTTCCCGCCGATGAGGGTAGCTTATTCGGTAGTGTTCATCCTCACCCTGTTGACAGCCTTTCTGACCATTTTCCTTGTCCGTTCCGCGATCCGGGCGCAGGGCGCCAAGATCATTTCCGGCAAAGAAGGGATGATAGGCCTTAAGGGAGAGGTTTGGTCGGATATAGCGCCGGGCAAGTCCGGTAAGGTCAGCGCTCAGGGAACGCTTTGGAATGCGGTATCTGATGAGACGATCTCAAAAGGCGAGGCGGTCGAGATCGTGAGTGTGGATGGGATGGTCCTGAAGGTAAAGAAAGTTTTACCGGAACAGAAAGGGGGCTGAAATGCCAGCGACAATAATTTTAGGGGTGCTTATCTTGATCTGGTTGTTCAACAGCGTCAAGATACTGAATGAATATGAGCGCGCGGTGATTTTTCGTCTCGGGCGTGTATTGTCTACCCCCAAGGGGCCGGGATTTATTTTTGTTTTCTGGCCTATCGATCAGGCGGCCGTGGTCAGCCTGAGGCTGGTGGTGCTGGATGTGCCGCCGCAGGATGTTATTACCAAAGATAACGTTTCAGCCAAGGTCAACGCGGTCGTGTATTTCAAGGTCATGGACCCCACCAAGGCGCTCATTGAAGTCCAGAACTACCAATTCGCTACTTCACAGATGGCGCAGACAACGCTGCGTAGCGTGCTCGGCGAGATGGAACTGGATGAACTATTGATGCAGCGCGAGAAGATCAACGAAAAGTTGCAGACCCTGTTGGACCATCTGACCGATCCGTGGGGGATAAAGGTGACCGGGGTAGCGGTAAAAGATGTGGATATTTCCGATGACCTGCGCAAGGCTATGGCCCGCCAGGCCGAGGCCGAGCGCGAACGGCGCGCGAAGGTCATTGCCGCCGAGGGTGAATTCCAGGCCGCTGCGAAACTTTGTGATGCGGCCAAGCTGATGCAGGAATCTCCGATGTCGTTACAGCTGCGCTATCTTCAGACTTTGATAGAGATAGGTTCGAAAAACAATACGACCACGGTGTTCCCGGTGCCGATCGATCTTTTGGACGCTTTTAAGTCTATCGCACAGAAGAAGTAGCCTCAGATCAACATTCAATATTTATATGTGTGCTCTGGCAGCCCGCAGGGGGGTGCGTGCCAGGCAGAAGCGGGTCTTTATGGAATATAGGATCGAATCGGACAGCATGGGCGATGTGAAGGTGCCGGCCGGGATGTATTACGGCGCACAGACCCAGCGGTCGCTTGATAATTTTAGGATCGGCGATGACCGCTTCCCGCGAGGTTTTATTCGTGCCTTGGCGTTGGTCAAGCAGGCGGCGGCATTGGCCAATGCCAGACTGGGTTTATTGGAAAAGAAGAAAGCTGAGGCGATCGCGCAGGCCGCCGGCGAAGTTATTTCCGGTAAATTGTATGAGCATTTCCCGTTGGTGGTCTGGCAGACCGGCAGCGGCACGCAGACCAATATGAATATGAACGAAGTCCTGGCCAACCGGGCGATCGAATTGCTCGGTGTTACGGTCGGCTCCAAGGCCGTTCATCCCAATGATGACGTAAACAAAGGACAGTCTTCGAACGACGTCTTTCCGACGGCTATGCATATATCGGTAGCGACGGCTTTGCGTAGTGACCTTTTGCCGGCATTGCAGGGTCTGCAGAACGCGCTTGAACAAAAGTCGGAAGAATTCCGCGATATCATCAAGGTCGGCCGCACCCATCTCATGGACGCTACCCCGGTCACTTTAGGGCAGGAATTCTCCGGTTATGCCCAGCAGATCAACAACTCCATCGAGCGGATACATTCCGTTTGGCCGCGTCTGACAGAGCTGGCCCTTGGAGCGACCGCAGTGGGGACCGGGCTTAACTCGCACCGGGATTTCGCCCGCTCCGCTATAGCGATCATTAGTGAATCTTCACGGATAGAGTTCCGGCAAGCGCGCAATACGTTCGAAGCCCTGGCGGCTCATGATGCGCTGGTAGAGGTTTCAGGGTGCCTCAATACCATTGCAGCTTCGCTCATGAAGATAGCCAATGATATACGTTGGCTTGCTTCAGGACCGTGTTGCGGTTTGGGAGAACTGATCATACCTTCGAATGAGCCGGGCAGTTCGATCATGCCTGGAAAGGTCAACCCGACCCAAAGCGAGGCTGTCACCATGGTGGCGGCCCAGGTGATGGGCAACCACGTGGCGGTCACTGTTGCGGGGGCTTCGGGCAATCTTGAATTGAACGTATTCAAACCGGTCATAATTCATAATGTCCTTCATTCGATACGGCTTTTGTCGGATGCCTCGGAAAGTTTTACGAAGAATTGTGTTTCGGGCATCCAGCCGAACCAGGCCAAGATAAGGGATTATCTGAGCAAAGCGTTGATGCTTGTTACCGCCTTGTCTCCGACCATAGGGTATGACAAGGCGGCTGAGGTGGCCAAAAAGGCTTATAAGGAAAATTGCACATTGAAAGAAGCCGCCGTTGCGCTGGGTTACGTACAGCCGGAGGAGTTCGATAAGATTGTTGACCCGGGCAAAATGCTGGGGTCGTTGTGATCAAGCCAATAATTTAGATCTTTCCGAGGAGATAATTATGACGGCAAAGACATCAAGGGATGAAAACATAATAGAACGCCGTGAAAGTGTCCGCGCGAACCGGGTGCTTGAGGTAAAGCATCGTCTCATAAAACGTAACGGCCGCAAACGTGAAGGCTTGTGGAGCATGTCCACTACCAAGAATATGAGCGTGGGCGGGCTATTATTCTTGAGCCCGGTCTCCTATCAGTCCGGCGATATTATTGAACTTGAGGTCGTAATGTCCAGTGTGATCGATATCTATAAAGGACTGGCCCAGGTGGTACGGGTGCATGAAGCCTCCGGAAGTTCATTTGATGTGGCGGCTAAATACGTTGAGGTGAAGTTCAAGCCTCGTCCAGCCAAGACACATCTGAAGAAGTGATGCTTTGCGGTTAATCCAAAACTTATGGTATTTATCTTCTGGACATCGGGTTTATAATCTTTTTAAATCCTGCCTGAATTAAATTAAATTTATATTATAATAAATTATCAGTTCTTATATATCTTCATAAAAAGCAACAGGAGCTTTTATGCTTAATTCAAGGGCAAGCGGTGTTTTGTGCCATGTATCTTCGTTGCCTTCGCCTTTCGGTATCGGGGATCTGGGCCCCGAAGCCTATCGTTTCGTGGATTTTCTGGCGCGGTCGGGCCAAAGATTCTGGCAGGTTTTACCGGTCAATCCGACGGACCCTGTGCTGTCCAATTCCCCTTACAGTTCCAGTTCGGCTTTCGCTTTTAATACTTTATTCATCAGTCCCGAGGGGCTTTTTGAGGACGGGTTGCTGGACCGCAAGGACATCGAGGCGATGCGGGGCGCTGAGAGCGACGTCGATTACCATGCCGTGGCCAAGGCCAAGAACGCGATGCTCCTTAAAGCCTGGAAACTTTATCGTGGCCGCAGCATAGCTATCCGGGATTTCGATCGATTTTGCCATGAACAGCGTTATTGGGTGGAGGATTATGCCTTGTTCGTGGTCCTTAAGCGTCGTTTTAAGAAAGCCGGCTGGTCCGAGTGGCCTAAGCAATACCGTGACCGCGAAGCTGAAGCTATTGCCGCATTTGCCCGCGATAATGCTCAGGAATTGCTGGCGGAGAAGTTTTATCAGTTCCTTTTTTATCGGCAATGGATGCGCCTGCAGAACTATTGTTCAATGCAAGGCGTGGGTTTGATCGGCGATATCCCGATCTATGTAAATAATGACAGCGTGGATGTGTGGGTAAATCCGGAGTTCTTCAAGTTGGATCAAGATAAACGCCCGACGGTGGTAGCTGGAGTCCCGCCGGATTATTTCAGTGAGGATGGCCAGCGTTGGGGCAACCCGGTCTATCATTGGGACCGTTTTCTGGAGACCGGCTTTGCCTGGTGGGTCGGGAGGTTGGGGCATAATTTGGCCCTTTTTGACGCGGTACGTATCGACCATTTCCGCGGTTTTTGCCAGTGCTGGGAGATCCCCGCAGAGGAAAAGACCGCTCGCAACGGAGCCTGGTGCGATGTCCCGGGAGCTGAGTTGTTTTCCGAGCTGTCCAGGCGTTTTCCCAGCCTCCCTATAATAGCCGAAGACTTGGGGATAATTACCCAGGATGTCGATGACCTTAAGGATAAGTTCGGGTTCCCCGGGATGCGGGTGATCCAATTTGCCTTTCATAATGAATATAAAAAAAGCCGCGACCTGCCGGACAACTATATACCGACCAGCGTAGCGTATACCGGCACTCACGATAACAACACCGTAAGGGGGTGGTATGAATATGACATTACTCCCTTGGAAAAAGAGAATATGCTGGAATATTTCGGGCGCGAGATCCCTGCGGACGATATTCATTGGGAACTGATCCGCCTCGCGTTCAATTCGGTCTCTAATCTGGTCATAGTTCCCGTGCAGGATCTTTTAGGATTGAATAAAGAAGCGCGTATGAACAAGCCTTCGACCGTGAAAGGGAATTGGAAGTGGCGGTTAAGATCAGGTTTGCTGACGCGCCAATTGTCAGAAAAGCTAAGAAAGATCACGGTAAAATCAGGCAGGTGATATTGATCCCATAATGTTTTAGGTGCGGCTCCCATAATTCCGGGATAATGATAATGTTCAGAAAACTTTTGTGTGTCATTTTACTCTGCGTATCGGCGAGCGGATGTTTCTGGTCGTCGCGGGAGGTGCGGTCAAGTCCCGGCCCGATCAATAACTTGAGTGTCGAGATACTGCGGGCTGATCTTTTGGCCCAGGGTGGGGTTGTAATGGTATTGCCTTTTAAGGCCGGTCCGGGTGCGGAGGCTACGCCGGCTTTGGACCGGATCGCTTTGTCAATAGTTAAAGGAGCGGCCGATACTTTCAGCCGGGAAAGCAGCCGGTTAGTCTATAAGATGCCGGACAGCGCCGGTGAGGCCGACTTTGTGCTTGAGGGGCATATCGATCAGTTCCAAACATCGCGGTTGATGGAAAGGATGCTGTTTAAGAATGAGGCATTGATCCAGATCAAGGGCGATCTGAGAGATATCAGAAGTCAGGAGGTCGTGGCTCTGATTTATGACCAGAGAGAGACTATCAATGATGCCAAGGGCCTGCAGTTGACCGCCTATTCCATGGGGGTCGATATGGCCAGGGAATTGATCAAATAGGGAGAGGCTTGTGATCGTTGTTACTGGAGGTGCGGGTTTTATCGGCAGTTGTTTTGTGGCCAAGTTGAACGAACTGGGCCGGGGAGATATAATTTTAGTTGACCGCTGGGATGAAGCCGGCCAAAAAAAGAAGAACTTAGCTGGGAAAAGGTATGAAAGATTCATTGATAAGGCAGATTTCCTGAAGGCGATGAAAAATAACGAACAGCTGGGGGCTGTCACCCATGTCATTCATATGGGGGCGTGCTCTTCAACGACCGGCACTGACCGGGACTATTATCTCAGGAACAATTTTGACTACTCTTGTGAAGTGGCCCGTTGGGCAACAACAAAAAGGATCCGCATGATATATGCCAGTTCGGCCGCTACTTATGGTAACGGCGAGAACGGCTACTCTGATGAGCCGGACATGGTCCGCCGTTGTCGGCCTTTGAATTATTATGGAGAATCAAAACAGCTGTTCGATGAATGGGTCCTGGATAACGGTTTTTATGACAAGATAGCGGGCCTAAAGTTTTTCAATGTCTTCGGCCCCAATGAGTATCATAAAGGGGACATGAAGAGCGTGATAGCCAAGGCCTATGATAAAGTAGCCCGAGAAGGAGTAATAATGCTCTTCCGTTCTCATCGTGACGGGTATGCCGACGGAGAGCAGAAACGGGACTTTATTTATGTGAAGGATGTGGTGGACGTGATGCTCTTCTTGATGGATCGTCCATCAATTAACGGTATCTATAATCTGGGTACCGGTGAGGCCCGAAGTTGGAACGACCTGGCCCGCGCGCTCTTTTCGGCCGTGGGGAGGCCGGCGCGCATTGAGTATTTTGATATGCCGGAACATTTACGCCCCCGCTACCAGTATTTTACTCAGGCCGAGATGGGGCGTTTACGTGCGGCAGGCTATTGCCGTTCTTTCACTAGTTTAGAGGCTGCGGTCAAGGATTACGCGCGCTACTTGAAACAAAAGCTTTATTGGTAGGATATAAGGGGAAAATTATGTTTCTTATTATAGGGTTAACAGCTGTAGTGGCGGCTACTTTTGCTGTCACTGGTTGGATTATATATTCGTCAAGAGTTGATGAGCAGATATCCCGGGAAGATTCGGTTGTCCCCATAGCCGACCTCAGTTCGTTCAATAAAGGGAAAGCTGCCTCTGCAGTGACGGAAAGGGATGGGCATCGTGCTGCGGAAGACGAACCGCAAAAGCCGGAAGAAATCTTTAAGGCCGGCACTTCCAGCAATGCAGTTTCTATCCAGCCAGCTTCTTTTTCTCCTTCTCAGGAGCCTTCGGCGGAAGTGCCCGCGGTCTCCCAGGGACCGGCAGAACCCGGAGATAAGACGGCGGACGAGATACGCACGCTTAAGGAGGAGGTGCGGTTGATCAGAGAAAAGGCGGTTATCCAGGCAAAGAATGCGATAGAAGTTATAAATAAGTTGCGGGACCAGGCTGATCAACTCCGGGCCGAGAATAAAAAACTTTTGATTGATAGTGGCGAATTAGCCGAAAAGGACAAACTTATCAGCCGTTTGGAACAAGAAAAGATAGCGCTGATGGAAGATTTGCATATCAATCGCCAGGAGGTGGAATCTTTGCAGACAGATTTTGGTCAGCGTTCCGCATCGGCGCAGCAAGTAATAGATAATTTACAAGCAGAGAACTCGATGTTGAAAAACATATCCCGGGATGCGGATCAGGAGAGGCAGAAGTTGTCGCAAGAGATAAGGGATGAGTTCCAGTCCCGGATAGCTGATCTGGTCTCACAGATAGAGGCTCTTAACAATGAAAAAGAGGCGCGTTTGTCGGTTAGGGGGGCGATGGATCCCCGGTCGCGGAAAGAATCATCTAACGATGATGAGATGGCAAGCTTGAGCAAGGCAGCAGATGTGCTGCGTGAAGATCGAAACAAGTTGGAGGCTAAAATCAGAGAAGTGGAAACCCGGTGTTCTATCGAGATGGAAAGGAATAGCTTTCTGCAGTACGAGTTGACCAAGAGCAGGGCTCAGGCGGTCGGCATGGAGAAGATATATGAGAATTCACGTAAACAGATAGAGGACCTGACCCGCCAGATCAGCGATGCTCGTCTGGACAATAAGGAATTGAAGAAGCAGGCGGATATGCTGGGTAAAAGCCTGAGCGATTTTAGAAGGCTGAACGCGGAGTTATTGAAACGGGAAAAACTTTCTCAATTCGAGATCGAAAGAAACCGCGGCGATCTTCGGGATCTGGAAAGGATATATGACGGTTTTCGTTCACGTATTGAGAGGGTAGGCATGAGCGAAGATGAAGTGGCGGGGAAATGATGCCCGGGCAGGGGTTCCTTTGTAAATATTGAGTCGGGAAGGGATTGGGTTATGAAAAATCGTTGTCTGTTGTTATTTTTTATTCTTGTTTCTTGTGGTTGCTCGACTTTGTCGGATGCCCCCAGGAACATCGTTGGTTTTTCAACCAAAGAGATGGAGGACGCAAGGGGGCAGTCGGTTTATCAATCATATGATTGCCAATCCAGTCAATGTTTTTCGGCTGTGGTCGAAGTAATGGAAGAAAATAAGATAAAAATTTTTTCAAGGGATGAAAAACGGGGGCTGATCGTTTTGATGGGAGTGCCTGGCGTAGTGGATACTACGGAAGTGGGTGTGTTCTTTTCTCAAATTGCGCAAGAGAAGGTTGTAAAAGTTGAGGTGGCTTCTAGAAGCGCTCCGGCCAAAAGAAAAGTGGCCCGTCTAATATTTAGCAAATTAAGCGCAGCATTTCGGAATAAATAATTATCCTTATATTTATATATTGGAACATATCAACCCGAATAGTTTGACTTTTCTTATATATATATTAGAATTATTATTAGATAATATCATTTTTTAAATACTTGAACGCTCTGTTTTCTGATATCTATTGTCCGGTAGTGCTTTTATAGGCGGGGGTTTGTATGGATAAAACAATTTCAGTCTTTCAGAAGAATAAATTTCAGGAAATCCGTGTTGGGATAAGGGAGTTTAAGGGCAACGATTTGATCGACATCCGTACTTGGACCATGACGCAAGGTTCCAACGATATGGTCCCGACAGCAAAAGGGGTCACTATAAATGTGCATTTGCTTTCGGAGTTGAAAAAGGCTCTCGACGAGGCAGAAAAAATTCTTAAAGAAAACAAGATGCTCTAGTTGACAATATCCCCGTTTTGGTGTATTCTTTCACCACTATTTTGGCTGCATTGTTATCTTCGAGTTGTGGACAAAATTTTGAAATCTCAAGAAAGTTTTTTTAATCCCGTCGCTGGGATTTATTTTTTTGGCTGGGCATCGAGCGATATCTTCTAATTTAAAAATAATAACTTAAAAAAGCTTGACAATATAATTTTCATCTGCTAATTTCTTACCTTCTGCGCGAGAGATTTTTATAGCGATTGTTCTTTGACATCTTGTCCTTATCAGCCATTAGTATTTTTAGCCAAGTTGTTTCTTGGAGAGTTTGATCCTGGCTCAGAATGAACGCTGGCGGCGTGGATTAGGCATGCAAGTCGAGCGATCCCGCAAGGGATAGCGGCAAAAGGGTGAGTAACGCGTAAGTAATCTGCCTTTAAGTCGGGGATAGCATCGTGAAAACGGTGGTAATACCCGATGTTATCAGAGACCGGCATCGGTTTTTGATCAAAGACGGGGACCGCAAGGCCTGTCACTTAGAGATGAGCTTGCGTACCATCAGCTAGTTGGTAGGGTAATGGCCTACCAAGGCTAAGACGGTTAGCTGGACTGAGAGGTTGACCAGCCACACTGGGACTGAGACACTGCCCAGACTCCTACGGGAGGCTGCAGTCGAGGATATTTAGCAATGGACGAAAGTCTGACTATGCGACGCCGCGTGCAGGATGAAGGTCTTCGGATTGTAAACTGCTTTTGTCTGGGGCGAAACCTTCAGCGTTAACACCGCTGAAGCTGACGGTACCAGACGAATAAGCCACGGCCAACTCTGTGCCAGCAGCCGCGGTAATACAGAGGTGGC